>JBPOHD010000127.1:0-1980 GCA_052035955.1 Pseudomonadota bacterium | reverse complement strand
TGGCCGCCCGGCAGGCCGCCCGCGAAAGCGGCGAATACGTCGCCGCCACGGTGGTGCTGGACAAACTCACGCAACGAGTCCGACAGGCCCGGAGGACACGCGGCGCCACCGAGCGCCCGTGACATACGCCGTCCGCTTCACGCCCCAGGCTGAGGATGACCTGCTGCGCCTATTCGATTTCCTGTTGGAACGCGACATCGAAGCGGCCGACCACGCCCGCGAGGCCATCTCCAAGGCCATGGAACTTCTGGAGGTGTTTCCCTTTTCCTGCCGCAAGGCCCAGGGTGCCGAGTCCAGCCCCTTCCTGCGGGAATTGCTCATCCCCTTCGGCCATTCGGGCTACGTCGCCCTGTTCGAGATCGAGGACAGCCAGATGCTCACCGTCCTCGCGGTACGGCATCAACGGGAGGAGGATTATCTGTGAGGCAAGCAGCCGCCGAAGCGGATCAAGCCACTGGAGTAATCCCAGCCGCGCCATGGCGGGTGAAGGCCTTGTCCATCCTGCCGGACTGCCGACTGGCCGTGACGTTCCAGGACGGCACGAGCGGTATTACGGATTTGTCGGCACTGACCACTGCCACCAATTGTGGGATATACGAAGCACTCAAGGATCCGACGGTCTTTGGCCAGGCACGCCTTGAACTCGGCGTGGTGACCTGGCCGAACGGGGCGGACATCGACCCTGCCTGGATGCATGAGCAGCTCAAATACATGAAAACGTGGTCTGTCCCCATTTGGCTTCGCCCGGCTCGGCGACAGGCTGGTATGGTTTAGGTTTGTTCGATGTCTGCCCACAACGGAGGAGGCCCGTGCTGACCCACATGGGTGTGCGGGCAGACGTCGAATAAACCTCGAAGGAGGAAACCGCGGGCGAAGGTGACGGGTCTGGGATTGCCGAAGAGCTATGGGGATTCCAGCAACCTCCCTGCCACCCAGAGCGCTGAGATCG
The DNA here is from genome assembly GCA_052035955.1 of Pseudomonadota bacterium. Taxonomy (GTDB): domain Bacteria; phylum Pseudomonadota; class Gammaproteobacteria; order Burkholderiales; family Rhodocyclaceae; genus JAEUNJ01. The sequence continues at coordinate 1,031 of JBPOHD010000127.1, read as the reverse complement.
GGGGTCGCCGGTGGCCAACCGGACCTGGGCCGTTCCCCACAGTGGTCTCTCGCGTGGTAAATGCCCAGGGAGTCCGGCCTGAATACGACAACGTGGACGGGTAGCGGCCACACCTGCGCCTCGGAGCCGGCATTCCGGCTGCCGATGACTGGGACAAGATCCCGACGTGAGGGGGCTGCCAAGTGTTCGTCATGGTGGCGCCCGGATGGTTGGTCGGCGCGGGAGGACCTCGACGATGCGCATCGCGGCGCCACAGCAACGGCAGACGAAGGTGGGCGCGGGCGTCTTGTCGATCTCCTCGCGGATTGGCTCGGGCGCTGGCGCATCAAGTGCCAGTCGCACCTTGGCCAGATGCTCCCGGCGATTGGCATTGGCGAGCAGGCCATAGTGGCGGATGCGATGGAAGCCGGTGGGTAGCCCATGCAGCAGGAAGCGCCGCATGAACTCGTCGGCCGACAGCGTCATGGTCTTGTGCCGGGTGCGTCCCTTGGCCCTATAGTCCTTCCAGCGGAAGGACACGTGGCCGTCCTCCATGGTGACGAGCCGCGAGTTGGAGATGGCCACCCGATGGGTATAGCGCGACAGGTAGGCGAGCACCGCCTCGGGGCCGGCGAAGGGGCGCTTGGCATAGACCACCCATTCGGTCGTGCGCAGTGGTGCCAGCCAGCGGGCAAAGGCGACCGTGTCGGCCAGGCCGGCCTGTTCGCCGAAGAAGCGTAGCTGGCCTGCGCGCTGGCACTTCTCCAGCGACTCGATGAAGCGACGGCGGAACAGTCTAGGTGGCTGAACTTGGCATAGGCGCAATCGCTTAGCTTGATGAAGTCTTCGACCAAGTCGATGAAGGCTTTGCCACCCTTTGTCTTCTTGGAGAATTCCTTCAGCTTCGCGTCGGACTCGTTATCCCTTAGCCAGTCTTTCGCAGCTGTTTTGGTAGGAAATACTTTGGAGCGGGACACTCCACCGCGACGGATGTGGACGCGGTAAGCCAAGATTTCTTTGCCAGTCCTCTTGTCTGTCTTACTGGTCTAGAC
>JBPOHD010000132.1:0-5076 GCA_052035955.1 Pseudomonadota bacterium | reverse complement strand
ACGCTTCATGACGTCCTGCAGGGTCTCCGCCGACCATACCCCGGCCGCCCCAAGACCCAAACCGGCCGCCACCAACATCGTGGTCGCCCTCATCGGGATTCTCTTCATGGTTTCGCTCCCAGTAATTGATGGAACTCGATTTCCACCGTCGCAGCCCTTGAACCCTCCTGCGGCAGTTTGTCGCATGATCGCCCCGGGACGCCGTGGACGCCATCCGGCGAAGGATGATTCGGGGCTAGGAATCCGCGAAGGGCGGGTAGGAGGATTCCTACCCCGGCGACGACCGGGGGGCCGGCAGTTCAGTCGGCGGGCCCCCGTTCCGGGTCGAGCAGGCCGTGCCGCAGGGCGTACTGGACCAGTTCGGAGGCGTTGGCGAAGCCCATCTTCTCCATGAGGTGGGCCTTGTGGGTGCTCACCGTCTTGACGCTGAGGTTGAGGCGGTGGCCGATCTCCGTCACCCCCAGGCCCCGGGCCAGGTCCTGGAAGACCTGGTATTCCCGGTCCGACAGGCGGGTGTGGGGCGGGGCGTCCCGGTCGCCCCCGTGCAGGACTTCGACGGCGAGCTTCTCGGCCACCGCCGGCGTGATGTAGAGGCCGCCCCCGGCCACCTTGCGGATGGCCTCCTCGAGCTGGGTCTCGGCATTGTCCTTGCACAGGTAGCCGGAGGCGCCGGCCCGCAGGGCACGGACGGCGTAGATGTCTTCCTTGTGCATGCTCAGGATGAGGATGGGCAGCCGGGGAAACTCGCCCTTGATCTGGCGGATCAGCTCGATGCCGCTCTTGCCCGGCATGGACATGTCCAGGACCACCAGGTCCCAGGGGCCGCCCCGGATCAGGACCAGGGCCTCGGCGCCGCTGCCCGCCTCGCCGGCCACCGAGATATCGGCCGCCGACGACAGCAGGTGCCTGAGCCCGGCGCGCAGGATCGCGTGGTCGTCGACGATCAAGAGGCGGATCATGCTTGCTCCTCCCGTGGGATGGGGATGCGGGCGAGCACGCGGGTGCCCCCGCCCGGCCGGCTGTCCATTTCCAGGTGGCCGCCCAGGGCCTTGGCCCGTTCCCGCATGCCCAGGAGGCCGAAGCTCCGCGGCCCCGGAGCCCCCTGGAATCCCTTCCCGTCGTCGGCCACCTCGACGACGATGGCATCGTCTTCCTGGGCTACCCGGATCCGCACTGCCTTCGCTTCGGCGTGGCGGGCCACGTTGGTCAGGGCCTCCTGGACGATGCGGAAGACGGCCGTCGCCACGCGTCCGTCGATGTCGAACTCCTCCCGGTCCATGGCCAGGTGGCAGGGAATCCCGGTGCGTTCGGAAAACTGTCCCGCGTGGTGCTCGACGGCCGCCGCCAGGCCCAGGCTGTCGAGCATGGCCGGACGCAGGTCCTCGCAGATGCGGCGGAGGACGGCGACGCTCTGCTCGAGCAGGCGCAGGGAGCCGGCGATGCGTTCCGGGACATCCGGCCCGGATTCGGCGCAACGGCCGCGAAGCCAGCCCAGGTCCAGGCGCAGAGCGGTCAGGGACTGGCCCAGCTCGTCGTGCAGTTCGCGGGCGATGCGGGTCCGGTCGTCCTCGCGCACGGTCTGCAGGAACTCGGCCAGTTGCCGCAGGGTTTCCCGGGATTCCCGCAGTTCCCGTTCCGAGGCCTGGATGCGCAGCGTACGTTCCCGCACCCGCTCCTCCAGGGCCATGCGCAGCCGATGGAGTTCCACGTGGGCGCGTACCCGGGCCAGCACTTCCTCCGACTGGTAGGGCTTGGCGATGTAGTCCACGCCGCCGGCGGCGAAGCCCCGCACCTTGTCCTCCGGTTCCCGCAGGGCGGACAGGAAGATCACCGGGACGTCCCGGGTACGCGGATCCTCCTTCAGGCGGCGGCAGACCTCGTAGCCGTCCATGCCCGGCATGCGCACGTCGAGCAGCACCAGGTCGGGGGGCTCGGTCTTCGCCGAGAGCAGCGCCATGCCGCCTTCCGGTGCCAGGCGGACGGCATAGCCGGCGGCATGCAGCAGGTCGCCGAGCAGTCGCCGGGAGGCCGGCGTGTCCTCCACCACCAGCACCTCGCCTGCGTCGGCCGTCGTCGACATGGCCGTCATCCCGTGCCACCCCTGCGGCCTTGCCGGGGCCGCGGCAAGGCCGCCCAATCCCGTGCCATTGCGTCTACCGCGTAGCGGCAGGCGGGAAAGCCACCCGGTTTCACGCGGCCTCCTCGCCGGAAATGCCGAGCAGTTGCCACAGGCGCCGGTAATCAATGTGGGCCACGGCCTCGCCCAGGACCTGGGCCAGTCGCGGATGGGGGCCGGCCAGTTCGGCCACGACGGTGGCGATGCGCTCGTGGTCCAGGCTGAGGGCGGCGGCACGCAGCCGCTGGCGGGATTCCGCGTCCAGGGTGGCAATGAGCTCGGCCGGATCGCTGTCGGCAGGCGCCGGTCCGCCGGGCGTCCCGTCCGCGCGACGCAGGCCGATGCCCAGCTGGTCGGCGACCATGCCCAGCAACGCCTCGTCGGAGAAGGGCTTGCCGAGGAAGTCGTCGGCCCCGGCCGCCAGGGCCTCCTCGCGGCTGCCGGCCAGCACGTTGGCCGTGAGCACGACGATGCGCGGTTGGCGGGGGAGGCTGGCGGCACGCAGGCGGCGGGTGGCCTCCAGGCCGTCCAGCCCCGGCAGGCGCCAGTCCATGAGGACCAGGTCCGGGGCGAACGACCGCACGGCATCGCCGACCGACGGACCGTCGGCCACGGCGACGACGCGGAACCCCAGGGGTTCGAGCAGGGAGCGCAGGAGCAGGCGCGCCTCGGGCTGGTCGTCGGCCACCAGGAGCCGGTACTCGCGCGCCGCGCCGGCCAGGCCGACGATGCGGCCGCGGGCGAGATCCGGGGCACCGTGGCCGCCCAGGGGAACGAGGAGGGAGAAACGGAAGGTGGCCCCGAGGCCGGGCGAGGATTCCACCTCGAGGTGGCCGCCCAGCATGCCGACGTACTGGCGGCAGATGGTCAGGCCCAGGCCGGTGCCTCCCGGGTGGGAGCGGCCGCCGCCCTGCTCGAAGGGGCGGAAGATCCGCTCCATGTCGGCCGGCTCGATGCCCGTGCCGGTATCGCGGACGGCGAAGTCCAGGCGCACCTGGCCGCCCTCCGGCGGTTCGGCGGCGGCGACCCGCAACACCACCTCGCCCGAGGCGGTGAACTTGATCGCGTTGGAGAGCAGGTTGATCAGCACCTGGCGCAGCTTGACGGCGTCCACGGCGACCACCGGCGGCAGCTTGTCCGCGTCGAGATGCAGGGCCAGCCCCTTCTCCGCCGCCCGCCCCTGCATCATGCCGACCACCTGGTGCAGCAGGGTCTCCAGAGACACCTCCTCCGCCACCACGTGCACCTTGCCCGATTCGATCTTGGAAACCTCCAGCACGTCGTCGATCAGGTTCAGGAGGTGGTTGCCCGACCCGCCGATGATCTCGAGGTTCCGCCGCTGGGCCGCGCTGAGGGCCGGATCCCGCTCCATGAGCTGGGCAAAGCCGATCACGGCATTGAGCGGCGTGCGCAGTTCGTGGCTCATGTTGGCCAGGAAGACCGACTTGGAGCGGTTCGCCGCCTCCGCCTCGTCGCGGGCTGCGGTCAGTTCCTCGGTCCGCTGGCGGACGAGGTCTTCCAGGTGCTCCCGGTGCCGCTGCAATTCCTCCTCGCTGCGCTTGCGTTCGGTGATGTCGGAGAAGATGGAGACGAAGCGGACGATGCGGCCGTCCGGTCCGCGCAGGGCCTGGACGGAAAGCTCCTCGGGAAACACGTCGCCGTTCCGCCGCCGGTTCCACAACTCGCCTCGCCAGCGGCCGGTGGTCGTCAGTTCCTGCCAGAAGCGCCGGTAGAAGGACTCGTCGTGGCGACCGGACTTCAGGATGCGCGGGTTGCGGCCGATGACCTCGTCGCGCCCGTAACCGTAGATGCGGCAGAAGGCGTCGTTGACCCAGAGGATGGCGCCCTGGGCGTCGGTGATGATCGCACCCTCGGCCATGGCCGAGAAGGCGGCCGCATTCTCCCGCCTTTCCTCCTCCTGGCTGGCCCGCGCCCGGGAGACGCGACGGGCATAGAACCAGTAGGAGTATATGGTCGTCAGGCCGAGCAGCCAGATGCCGGCATGCCAGAGCTGGATGGTGCGCCAGGTGGGTTCCTGGGCCGTCCGGTAGGCGTTCAGGTCTACCGAGATCGCTGCCCCGCCGCGCAGGCCGCCGACCGGCACCAGGGTATCCCGGTGGCATTCCAGGCATTCCTTCTCCATGCGCATGGGGATCATCACCCGCATGAGGCCATGGCCGCCTTTCTTCGGAAGGGCCTCGGTGACCATTTCCGATCCGTTCTTGAGCGCGTCCAGGGCCCGGGCCTCCCAGTCGTCGGGGGAATTGGCCAGGTTGCGCAACTGCTGGGAGGTGAGGCGCTCGCGCAGCCCGTATTCCTTGTTGCTGACTTCTTGGATGGCCAGCAGCAGGTGGATGGGCGTCACCGAGACGAACTTGACCGCTTCGCCGTTGCTGCGTATCGCGTGCACGCGCTCCTGCTCGTCGAGGGACTCGAGCTCGCCCATGCGCCGCTCGTCGATATAGACGCCGCCGACCACGCTGGCCCACTTGCGGATGGCCATGTCCTTGCGCAGGTTGGTCACCGCGTCGATGCGGGCCAGGGCCTCCGCCGTCCGGTCCAGCTGCTCCCGCTGGGCCCACAGGGAGCTCAGCACGAGGACGGTCCACACGACCACTGCCGCGAGGGCGGTGGCGTGGCCCATGACCATGACCGACCGATTGCCGATACCCAGCATGCCATCCTTCCGGCCCCGGCCCTTCGTCCGGGGACAGGCGCGAGCTTAGCCCGGAATCCGGGCGCCTGCCACGGGATGGATCAAGTCCGGCGCGGACAAGGAAAACGGGGGGCGGATCGCTCCGCCCCCCGTGGGTCACGAACCTTCAGGCGCGCTTACTTGACCTTCTTTGCCCCGTTCTGTTCGAGGTAGGTCTTGGCGCGGAGGCCGAGGTCGGCGGCCTTGACCTGGTACTGCCAGACCTGCTCGGCCCAGAGGTTGGCCTGTTCCCAGTCCTTCTTGG
>JBPOHD010000110.1:0-9741 GCA_052035955.1 Pseudomonadota bacterium | reverse complement strand
GAGATCGAGTAGCAGTGCTTGCAGGTGAGGTTGCAGCGGCGGATCAGGTTCCAGATCACCACCGGCCCCGGGGGCTTGCGGGCCGGGCCGAGGGGGGTCGGCGACGCCACCTCGTTCATGAACTGGGAGATGCGGAACACGGCTGCCTCAGGGGGCCAGGAACAGGCCGATGGACAACAGCAGGCCGTGCAGGCTGGCGGCGACGATGGTCAGCTGGATGGCCGGGGCCAGGGCGCGGGGTTCGGCCGCATGGCCCCACAGGTGGCGCAGGGCCATCAGGCTGGCGGGCGCCGCCAGCAGGCAGGCGAGGGCCGCCGTCGGCAGGTGGCCGAGGGCCGCCATGGCGACGATCCAGCCGTAGCAGAGGAAGGTGATGGCGCCGTAGCCCCAGCGCGCCATGGCGGGCCCGAGGCGCACCACCATGGTCCGCTTGCCGGCCTGGGCATCGGCCCGGAGGTCGGGAAACTGGTTGATGTAGAGGACGTTGGCGACCAGCAGCGCGTAGCCCAGGCCGGCCGCCACGGGAACGAAGGAGAAGGCCCGCCGCTGGACGAAGTCGGTGCCGACCACGATCAGCAGCCAGGCCGCCGTGATGGCGAACTCGCCCACGCCGCGGCTCTGCAGCTTGCAGGGCGGCGCCGAATAGGCCCAGCCGGCGACGAGGCCGAGCAGGCCGATCAGGATCAGCCCCGGGGCGCTGTGCCAGGCGAGCCAGAGGCCCGCCGGTACCACGGCGGCCAGCATGGCGTAGCCGAAGAGCCCAGCCGCCCGCTCGCTGATGACGCCGTTCTGGATGAAGCGGCTGCCGCCGGTGAAGGGGAAGACCCGGTCCGTGTTGGCGGCATCGCAGCCGCTGCGCGAGTCGTAGTAGTCGTTGAGGACGTTGGCGCCGGCATGGGCGACCAGGGCGAAGAACAGGGTCAGGGTGGCGGAGGCGGGATGCAGCGTCAATCCCGAACCGGCGGCGCAGGCCAGTCCCAGGATGCAGCCGACGAAGGTGACGGACAGGAAGGCCGGCCGTGTCGCCGCGAAGTAGCGCAGGACCGGATTCGGCAGCGCTGCCAGGGTGGGTTCTGCGGGGGGCATCGGGGTTCTCCTCCTATTTCACGAGGGCCGCCGCGGCGGCCTCCAGGTCCGGCCGCTTCATGACGCCGAGCTTGTTCGACAGGATGCGCCCCTGGCGGTCGATCACCACGGTGAAGGGCAGGCCGGCCTTGACGTTGCCCAGGGCCTGCATCAGGGCGATGCCCTGGTCCTTGGCCAGCAGGATGGGGTAGTTCATCTCGTAGGCCCTGGCGAAGTCCTGGACGGGCTCCGGCTTGTCCTCGAGGCCGATGCCGAGGACGACCAGGCCTTTCCTGCCGTTCTCGGCCTGGATGCGGGCGAGTTCGGGAATCTCCTGGCGGCAGGGGCCGCACCAGCGGGCCCAGAAATTGACGATCAGGGGTTTGCCCCGATATTGCTCCAGGGCCGCCGGCTTGCCGTCGAGGCCGGTCAGGGTGGCGGCGAAGAGGGCCTGGGCCTGGGGGGGCGTCGCGGCGGTCTCGGCGTATGCGGCGGCACCCGCCTGGGCCAGCGCGAGGAGGGCGGCGCCGAGGACGGCGCGCAGGTTGGCGCGCAAGGCCGCGCGCCCCGTCAAGGCAGGTCTCCCTTGCGGAACAGGTGGTAGCCGAGGGTTGCCGCACCCAGGCCGAGGGCCGTCGGGTAGGCCAGGGCGAAGATCTTGTAGCCCTGGGCGCCGAAGGCGTCGAGGATGACGAAGGCCGAGGGGCCGAGGACGATGAGCTGGGGGTCGAAGAGGGCCAGGGCTGCCGTGCGGAAAACCTGCAGCGGGTTGGCCAGGGCGATGCCCACGGCGACCTCGGGCGAGACCTTGCCCTGGATCATGACGCCGAGCAGGATCAGGTCGAGGAAGAGGAGCAGGGTCAGCCAGGTGAGGAAGGCCGCGCCCTGGGCCATGTCGGTGCTGCGGGCGACGGCGGAGATCAGCATGCCCAGGCCCAGGAAGCAGGCGCCCATGGCGGCCAGCAGGGCCGTGTAATAGCCGAACATGCCCCAGGGCACCTCGATGCCGCTGACCAGGGCCCAGAGGACGGCGGCCACCATGGCCAGGAAGACCGGCGCGAAGACGACGATGTAGCGGCCGAGGATCTTTCCCCAGAACCAGGCGGCCAGCGACACGGGCAGGGAGAGGAGGTACTCGAAGACCCCCGCCTCCCGGTCCCCGGCCACGGAGCGGACGGTGGTGATGAGCACGAAGATCGGCAGGATGGCCATGGTCAGCTGGATGTAGGTGACCAGCAGCCGCGACAGGCCGATGAAGCCCAGCACGCGGGATTCGGTCAGGCCGAAGAGGAAGAGCAGCGCCACGATGCCGCCGAAGACCAGGGTGTAGATCTGGAACCAGCGGGCGCGCAGGGATTCGACGATGTCGAGCTTGGCGGTGAGCCAGAGTTGTTTCATGGATTCCGCCCCTTCCCCACCTCAAGGCCGCAAGGTTCGCAAGCGGCCGCAATCGAAAGCGATTCATCGGTCATGCGGGCATGGCCGGACCCATGGGCATGGGCCGTTGGCAACCGTATTCCTTGGCGCGCCTCTGCGCCTTTGCGTCTTTGCTTTGAAGTCCGCGCCATCGAGACTATCTTCCTTTCGCCAGGACATGGGCGCGCATCTCGGCGAAGTCCATGGTCCCGGGCTCGGGCAGCGCGACGGCGCCGAAGTTGTAGCCCATCGGCGAGGTCTTGCCCAGGTATTGCGCCTTCCGGGCGTCGAGCCATTTCACCTCGTTGCCGCGGCTGCGCAGGTCGGCCACCCAGAACCGCGTCTCGGCGTCGGCCATCCAGGGAAAATCCTTGAGCTTGTCGCGCGTCCAGAGGACCGCGCAACCGACGTCGTCGAACTTGAACACCGTGTTCTTCGGCCCGCCGCGCATCTCGCCGGCGAAGCGCCGGTCGGAGATCGCCATCGTGCAGCGGACGCAGGTGTCACGGTCCCACTTGATCTCCTGCATGCCCTCGGGCCAGTCACCCTTGCCGCTGCATGCGGACAGCATGGCCGCCAGGGGCGTCATGGCAATGCCGGCAGCCAGGAAGCGGCGCCGGTCGATCACGGACGTTCCCGCAGGGAAACGTCGCTGACCACGGCCACGTAGCGGGAGATCATGCCGACGAAGCGAAGGCGGTCGGGACCGGCCACCTCGCCCTCCCATTCCAGGCCGCCCCCGAGGTCGCGGAAATTCCAGGTGCCCAGGGCCTTGGCCAGGGCCGGCTCCGGCCGCTTGACGAGGACGCGGCAGTCGAGCAGGCCGGCCAGGGAGACGTCGTCGGCCACCCTGTCGTCGAGGACCACCTTGCCGAGGTCCAGCTCGACGACCCGGTTCACCAGCGAAGAGACCTCGTTCAGGCGATGGCTGGAGATCAGCATGGTGGCATCCTCCTGCCGCTCGGCCAGCAATTCGAAGAAGATCTTGCGCGCTTCCGGATCCAGGTTGGCGGCGGGTTCGTCCATCACCAGCACCTTGGCCTCCCGGCCGAGGGCGATGGCGATCAGCAGTTTCTGCTTCATGCCGCCGGACAGGCGCACGAACTGCCGGTCGAGGATGGGTGCGGTATCGAGGCCCAGGCGCGCGGCCAGGTCGAGGATGCGTTTCGGATCGGTGCCGCAGAGCTCCGCCGCGAAGCGGATCAGCTGCCCGACCGGCATCTTCAGGGGCGGCGGCAACTGGGGCACGAAGCCTATGGCGGCGAGGATGGCCGTGCGTTCCCGGCGCGGATCGCGGCCGCCGATGGTGACGCTGCCGTCATAGGTGTATTCGCCCAGCAGGCAGCGGATCAGCGTGGTCTTGCCGGCTCCGTTGGAACCGATCAGGGCCACCCGCTCGCCGAGGGCGATGTCCAGGTTGATGCCGTCGAGCACCCGCTGCTTGCGGAAGCTCTTGGCGACGTTGTCGAACTTGATCATGGCCGGCGGATTATACGGGCCGGGTGTCGTGCCGCCTTGATTCAGAGCAGCTTGGACAGGCCCTTCACGTCGAACTTCAGGGAACCGGTCGGGCAGGTGTCCACGCAGAGGCCGCAGCGCGTGCAGTCGGGACCGATGGGCACCTCGGTCTCGACCGCGCGGCCCTTGATGACCGTGTCGTGGACATGGGGAACCAGGCAGACCTTGCGGCAGTCGCCCTCGTGGAAGCAGCCATCCAGCGTGTACTTGATGCGCACCGGGGAGAGGATGCCGACGACCCCATAGGTGAGGCCGATCGGGCAGGCGTAGCGGCACCAGGCCCGGCGCGAGAAGAAGACCTCGAAGACCAGCAGCGCCAGTACCCAGAGCAGGGCGAGGCCCGGCCCGTAGATCAGGGCCCGGGAAAGGATGCCGGTCGGGGAGATGGCTTCGAACACCGTGTAGCCGGTGAGGAAGGCGAGGGCCGCGAAGACCATCCAGAAGACGGTGCGCAGGCGACGGTCCATGGGCTGGTCGGTGACCAGCTTCTTCTTCGCCAGGTAGAGGTGGATCTTTTCCGCCCATTCGGCCACCAGGTGGTAGGGACAGACCCAGGAACAGAAAGTCCGGCCGCCGAAGATCACCCAGAGCACGAGCACGGTGCCCGTGCCGATCAGCAGGTTGTTGATGATGTGCTTGTGGGCCAGCATCACCTGCAGGGCCGAATTGAGGTCGATCAGGTGGAAACCGATGAAGCGTGAGGCCGTCAGCGCCCCCTCGAGAACCTGGATGTCGAGCCAGAAGGAGACGACGAAGAGGAGGTTGGCGAGCACCAGGGAGGCCCAGCGCCGATTGCGCCACTTGTTCGAATGCTCCTGGTGGGCGCGCATGTGTTCCTTGGCGGCCTTCAGGTCGTCCTTGAGCGTCATGCGCTTGAGCACGTGGGCCTTCTGCGCCGCCTCGCTGATCTCCCGGGGCTTGCCGGGCTCCCGCCCGAACATGACGCGGATCTGCTCGAAGAACCGCCGCTTCAGCAATGCGCTCATGCCCGCCACCCCTCGCCCGGAATCACCTCGATGCTGGTCAGATCGGTCGGGCAGATCATTTCGCAGGCGCCGCAACCGACGCAGGCTTCGTGGACCACCGGCGACTTGCGCTTGCTGCCGTCCGGGGCGAACACCGTCTCGATGCTGATCGCCCCCTTGATCGGACAGGCCTGGACGCAGAGGTCGCACAATTCCACGTCATAGGCATGGTCGCGGACCCTGATCGGCTTCCAGCGATCGACCTGCATGTAGCGCAGCCGGCCCTTGAAATCCTCGCCGCGGGCCGTTCCCTTGAAGCCCTTGCCCTTGATGGCCAGGCAGGATTCCGGTCGGGTCAGGCGGGCGACGCCGATGCGTTCGGCCATGTTGAGCGTCGGCTCCGGGTCCTTCTCCTTGGCCAGGAGGATGGGCTTGCCGGCCAGTTTGGCTCCGGGGCGCACCTTCAGGAAGTCGGGCTTGTTGTAGGTCAGCGAGCCGGTGGGGCAGGCCAGGATGCACTGGACGGCATCGCAGGAAAAATCGCAGGCCTGCTCGCGGGCATCGATGTAGGGGGTGCCGACGCCGAAGCCGTCCACCAGGTCGGCCAGCTTGATGGCGGCGACCGGACAGACCTGGACGCACTGGCCGCACTTGATGCAGGAAGCCAGGAAGTCGTGCTCGTCGAGGGCGCCGGGCGGACGCAGCCGCTTCTTCTGGGCATAGGCCAGGGGCAGGTAGCCGGAGAGGGCGGCGCCGAAAACGCCACCGGTGAGGAGTACCGAGCGCAGGAAACGGCGGCGTGCCTGGCGCTGCCGGTCCCGGGAGGGCGGGATAGGCTTGTTCGGGTCTGGTGCCTTCTGTTCGCTCATCCCTGGCTCCTTGCTGGCCTTGCCGTCGTCCCGGATGCGGGCGCCGAGTCACCCGCGGAGGCGGGCCGGGGCGCCGGGGGGGCGGGCCTGGCGAATACGGGACGTTCGTCGCGCAACTGCAGTTCCGGCGTGGACAGGGGGGCCAGGCGTTCCAGGAAGTCCAGCAACTCCATCACCGGCGACGACTTGAAGAAACGGGCGGCCGGTATCTCGATCCAGATCTGGTCGGCAAAGGCGTATTGCTCGTGGGGTGTGTCGCCGATGCCGTCGCCGTTGCGGTCGAAGCCCTGGTAGTTGTCGAAGTGGTTTCCCTTCCACTGGTTCTGGGCCACCATGCCGCCGCGGCCGGACTGCACCACGTCCGTCAGGTTGCCCTCGAAATCGTTGCCGGTGAAGACGTTGCCGCCCAGCTCCGAGGTGAAATGGACCGCGATGCCGTTGAAGGCGAAGCGGTTGTTCCGGAAGCGGATGGTGGTGTTGGGCTGGAAGGGCGACAGGTCCGAGCCGATGCCCACGGCGCAGTAGATGATCTCGTTGCCCTCGATGTCGGAGTCCGAGGATTCCTTGAACCCGATGGCCATGCCGGCGGCTCCGTTGGCGTGGGAGATCACGTTGCCCCGCAGGTGCACCCGTTCCGTGTACATGAGGTAGATGCCGACGGTATTGTCGTAGAAGCGGTTGTTCTCGACCAGGTTGTCCTTGGCGAACATGAAGTGCAGCGAATAGCGGCTGCGCCGGCTCACGTTGTCGCGGAAGACGTTGTTGCTCGAATACCAGGCGACCATGTCGCGGGCCTCGACGATCTCGTTGCCTTCCACGCGGTTGCCGTAGCTGTACCAGAGGCGCAGCGCGTCGCCGCGCACGCCCAGGTCCAGGGCCTTGGACCTGATGCGGTTGCCGCGCACGACATTGTCGTTGGACTGCTTGAGGTCGATGCCGAACAGGCAGTTGTCGACCTTCAGGTTCTCGATCAGGTTGCGGTTGCCGCGCACGTCCAGGCAGGAGTCGTCCGTGTCGTGGGAGTCGCCGGAGCCGGTCAGGTGCAGGCCGCGCAGGGTCGCCCCGTCGGCTTCCAGGACGAACACCGTGCCCTTGTCGCCGGCGTCGATGGTGACCTGGCCGCCGCCGTCGATGGTCAGGGGCTTCCTGACGCTGACCGGGCCGGCGTAGGTCCCGGGCGGCGGCTTGAGGACGGAGCCGGCGGGCGCCGCGTCCACCAGTTCCTGGAAGGGCTTCAGGCCGTGGATCCGCCGGTCCCGCTGCTGGAGCAGGTAGGTCGGCTTGGGCCTGTCCACGTCGGCACGCAGCCCGCCGTGGGAACGGCCCAGGTCCTCGGCCCGGTCCTGCCTGTCGGCCTGTTCGTCCATGATGAGCTGGCCGCCGACGGGCGCCGCCATCGCCAGCAGGGTGGCAAGGGCGAGCAGGCGGCCACGCAGGTGTCTGCGGCCCATGGTCCGCTCCCTCAGGCGCCGCTTCCTTCGCGGAGCTGGCGGCGACGCAGCAGCAGGGCCAGCATCAGGCAGGCGAAGACGACCAGCAGCAGCCCGTAGCCCCAGTAGGGATAGGAATAGGTGGAAAACTGGGCCACCTTGCCCTCGCCGAAGACCGTAGGCATGAAGGGCTTCACCGTGAAGGCGCCCCAGGGGTGGAGGTTGTGGCCGAAGAACCACAGCCAGGCCGAGTACTCGACGACGAAGAAGACCGGCAGCAGGGCGGGGACCAGGGCCAGCAGCAGTTCGAAGGAGGGGATCTTCCAGACGCCGAGGACCACGATGGCCATCGCCACCACCAGTCCGGCGATGACGATCTGGCTGACCAGGGTCACCATGTCCCCCCAGGCCTTGATCTTGTCCGGCTCCTTGAAGAAGGTGCCCGCTTCCTGGACGTAGTCACGGACGTGGCTGGCCAGGTGCCCGAGGACGAACTGGTCCACCACCGCCCAGGCGGCCACGGCGGCAAAGCCGAGGGAGAGGACGGCCAGGCGCAGCTTCTGCTGCCGGATGACGAAGCCGGCCAGCATCACGGTGAAGAAGCCGAAGAAGAACTTGGCCAGGGGCTTCTCCACCGGCGCCCCGGTGGCGATCGGGAACATGCCCACGTAGTGGTTGATGGTGTTCATCTCGTGGACGCAATCCAGGCCCTGGGCGTCCTTGTTAAAATCCTTCTTGGCGTCCGTGATCGGGTTGTAGCGCTCGTCCTCGTGGGACAGGTCCTTCTGGATGATCTCGTCGGCCATCCGGCTGCCCTTGCCGGCCGCCGTGCAGCCGTTATAGACGCCGTTGAAATGGAAGTGGATGCGGATGCCGTCCGGGAAGGCGTCCTTGGGGTAGTTCGGCGCCGTCAGGGAGACCCACCAGATGGGTGCGAAGTAGGCGGCGATCATCGCCACGAGGGCCACGAGCGTCAGGCCGGCGATCAGGGTGTTCTGCTTGCTTGGGGTTTGCATCGCTGTTCTCTTTTGGTTGGGTACCCGGGACGTCCCGGGTCCTGGATCGAACCGCCCGCGGCCTCGCGGGCGGCCGTCCTCGAACGCTTATTTCTTCTTGCCGGCCTTCGGCGCGCACATCGAACCGGGCATGGACAGGCTGGACTGGTAGGCGGAAATCGCCACCAGTTGTTCGTTGGTGTAGGGCTTGATGACCTTCACCATGTCCGGGTTGGCATTGCGGCGATGCCCGTCGCGGATCTCGGTCATCTGGCGCAGCAGGTACTTGTAGTGCTGGCCGGCGATGACCGGGTAGAACTTGTCCTTGACGCCCTCGCCGTTCGCACCGTGGCATTCCTTGCACTGCTTCTCGTAGAGCTCCTTGCCCTTGGCCACCATGTCCTTGGCATCCTTGCCATCGTACTTGCCGTGCTCAAGGGGGATGCAGAGGCTCTCGATGTAGGCGGAGACGTCGGCCAGTTCCTGCGGATCGGTCAGCGTGGCGGCGAAGGGGTACATGGTCGGGTTGTCGCGCAACCCGGCGCGGATGTCGGCCATCTGCTTGATCAGCACGGTCGTGTGCTGGCCGGCGAGTTGCGGGAAGGTGCCGTCCGGGCGGCCGGCGCCGGAGGGCAGGTGGCAGGCGCCGCAGACCTCGTAGGCCTCGAGGCCCCGCTTCTTGTCGCCCTTCAGCTTCAGGGCCTCGATCTTCTCGCCCTCCTGGGCGTTCCACTTGTACTCCTTGCCTTCGATACCTTCCTTCTTCGGCGCCGGAGGCGCGGCGAAGGCGGCGGAAATGGCAAACACGGAGGCCGACAAGGCCAGGATCAATGACTTCTTCATATGCGTTTCCTCTCGGTACGGGGCGGACAGTGAAATTATCGCCGCCGTATATTAGATTTCCTTGATGTTGCTCAACGGGACTGCCGGGCGGCACCCGGAACCCACCACATTCCCCATCAGGGCTTCAGCTTGGAGACGTATTCGGCGATGGCCTTGATCTCCGCATCGGAGACCAGGTGCATCACCCCCTTCATGGCGGCGCTGTTGCCGTTGGCCCGGGCGCCGCTCTTGATGTCCAGCATCTGCTTCTCGATGTACTTGGCATTCTGGCCGGCGATCTTCGGATAATCCGGCATCAGGGGCTTGTTGCCGGCCGGGCCGTGGCAGGCATTGCAGGTCTTGTCGGCATAGAGCTTCGCGCCATCGTTGGCCAGGGCGGAACCGGCGAACACCAGGGGTAGGGCGGCGATCAACAACAGGGATTTCATGGTTTCTCCTATCGGGAAGGAATTGGCCGGGGAAGGATAGCGAGCGCCCCCGGCCAATTCCTTGAGTCAGATCAGTTTACTCGGCTACTTGACCTTCTTTGCCCCGTTCTGTTCGAGGTAGGTCTTGGCGCGGAGGCCGAGGTCGGCGGCCTTGACCTGGTACTGCCAGACCTGCTCGGCCCAGAGGTTGGCCTGTTCCCAGTCCTTCTTGG
>JBPOHD010000133.1:0-17128 GCA_052035955.1 Pseudomonadota bacterium | reverse complement strand
GGTGAGGGCGGGACGACTTCTCCTACAGTCTGTGCGGTTAGCCAGAAGCGCCGTTTGTCCCTCCGCCCCGACAGGCTCTTTCTACGCCTGCCGCTTCTCAACATACAAGCGCCGCACGCGGCGCGATGAGGACGGCTCCGAAAGGCATCGCGGCGTGGCCGCCGCTCCCACATGAACCGCCGGCCGGCCTGACTTCCTTTGCGACCCTTCGCGCCTCGGCGTCTTTGCGGTGAGGTCCTGATCCTCCCGCGGCCATGGGGCCCCGCAGCTTGTCCAGTTTCCCGGCGGGACATGCAATTCCAGGCAGGTGATCTCGGCACGCCTGAGGGCTTCCTGGCGCCGGGCGCCCAGGTCGTCCAGATGGGCCGGCAGGCCCTCTGCGTCGGCATACCCCTCCCCGCAATGGACCCGGTCGCCGTTGAACGCAAGGTCGCAACAGAGGCATCCGGACTCTCATGGTCTTCTCGACGAGGAGCTCGCAGAGCGCCCGAATGGCCGGCAGATGGCCCTTTCCGACCCCGAGGCAGGGAACCAGGCTGCCGCGGCGCGCCATCGGCGTCGTGGGAAATCGCCTAATCCGAAGGTGCGGAGCGACGCCCCCAGGCCAGGTACAGGGGGTCGGCCAGCGGCGTCATGTCGATGTACCTGTCGTCGGCCGGGCGGGGCCAGCCGCGAACGGTTTCCGACGCCAGTCCTTCGAAGGCTCCGGTTCCGGCGAGCAGGCCCAGCACCCAGCCCAGGCGCTCGAAGGGCATCAGGTTCCGCCAAAGCCGCGTCACCTTGGGCGGGAACCAGCGGTCGGTGAAACTCACGGCCAGGGGGCCGCCGGTCCGCAATATCCGCGCGCACTCGGCCAGGACCCGCACCGGGTGCAGCAGGTACTCGACCGAGAGGCTGCATAACACGGCGTCGAAACTCCGGTCAGCGAAGGGAAGGACCGGCGCCGCATTGAGGTCTTGCACGGTCCAGGCCGCCAGGCGCCGATTGGCGCCCAGTTCCTCTCCGTTCATCCCCAGTCCCGTGACCGCGAGATCGATGTCCGGCAGGTGCGAGTTCCAGCCCGCCATCAGGTCGAGGACGCGCATTCCGGGCACCAACAGTTTTCCGTGGAGCTCGCGCAGTTCGGCGCGGGCGGCGAGGTCGAGGTGGTCGACCATCCGCGCCTTGGCGTAGAACAGCGCGTCGTCCGCTTCGTCGGCGCGATCCAGGGCGTCGCCGAAATCGGTGTCCTTACGCACATCCTGCATCCCGGGTCCGTTCGCGGCGGCGAGCAAGGCGAGGTCGAGCCCCAGGTTCGCCAGGCCCTTTGCATCTTCTTCGCATGCGAAACCCCGGTGGGAGACGGTGACCGGCACCCCGGCAAGCGGGTGGTTGAAGTCGGCCGACGCCCGCCCTGTGCCGTCGCGCAGGAAACGAAACTTAGGCCCGGGGGCATTTCCGCCGACCGTCGCCCGCCCGGACGGATACCAGCGCCCGGGGCGCAGCTCGGTGGGCGGCTTCGCCAGTGGCCGGCAGTCCTCGGCGCGCCACGGATGCAGCAGGCGCGTGCCGGTGGCCGGCGGCCGGGGAACGGCCCCCGTGAAGACATGCCGGTCCCGGTGCCGGGCGAGGCGACCCGTCCAGGAGAGGATCACCTCGGCGGCCATGGCCCGCCTGCCGACCTCCCGGCGAGGCGGTGCCTCGCCTTCCGTCCGAATTCGCTCGCCACTCACGGCCTCCGTCCGCCCGGGGGAATCGGAGCCCCCGGAGGCCATTCTAGGCCGTCGGCGAAACCCGCGACCAAGGACCTCAGGCGGCGAGCGCGGCCTCGATCTCGGCGAAGGTGTGGGCCACCTCGAAGGTCTGCAGGGAAACGCCGAGCTGGCGGCCCACCTGGGTGGCGGAGAAGATGCCCCGGATCGTCTCGCCGCCGGTCAGGGGGTCCCGGTCCACCACCAGCGCGTGCTGGCGGCCAAAGTCCTTCAGGGTGGCGATGACGTGTCCCACCTCGGCACGCAGCACGGCGGCATACTCGATGACGTCCATGTCGGCGCGCGAGACCATCAGGTCCCGGACCAGCAGGTCGCCGTGGCGGCCGCCCTGCTGCTGCACCAGTTTGACGGGTTTCTCGCCCATGGTGTCGCGGGCCGTGATAAGGCCGAGGATCTCGCCGTCCGGCCTGGTCACCAGGAGGAGGCGGACGCCTCGGGAAACCATGGCCTGGGTCGCCTGGGTCAGCGTGGCCTCCGGGGAAATGGTGGCGGCCTGGACCTGCTGGAGGTCGGTCATCACCTCGACGGCCGGCGTGTCGGCGCGGACGCTGCGGAAGATGTTCGCCTGCTGGCAGGCGGCTCCTGCCATGAGCTTGCGGTGCGGGAGCACCTTGTAGACGGCTCTTTCCATGTTCTGCTCCTCCTGGTCTCGTTGGGGCAGAGAGACTGCCCGCGAAAAGTGTATGCCGGCGGAGAGGTCATGCAAGACGATTTTTTCGATGGTCGATTCAGTTTCCCATCTGCGGCGGAGCAGCAAAGCCCAGGCCGCGGCGGCGATCCGGGGATCGGGGGCTGGCCGGAAAGGAAAACGGCCGGGTTTCCCCGGCCGTCCCCTTCCTGCTTCCCCGAGCGGCTGCCTTCTTATTTCGAGGCGATCTGTTCCAGCTTGTCGGCCTTGATGAACTGCCCGTCGAGGCCGGCGTCCCTGGCTGAGCCGCCGTAGGCGACTGTCATCAGCTGCGAGTAGTACACCACCGGCAGGTTGAATTTGGTGCCCTGCTTCTTGTTGATCTCCGACTGGTAGATCTCCACATTGGCCTGACAGAGCTGGCAGGGCGTGACGATCATGTCGGCGCCGTGGTCGTAGGCGGATTCGACGATGTCGCGGATCTGCTTCTGGGCTTTCTCCGGCTCGGAGAAGGCCAGGGCGCCGCCGCAGCAGGTGACCTTCTGCTCGTACCTGGCCAGGGGCTCGGCGCCCATGGTCTCCACCATCTTGTCCAGGTATTTCGGGTTCTCGAAAGACTCGCCGGCAATGCCGAACGGTCGGTTGGTCTGGCAGCCCACGTAGCCGGCCACCTTGAGGCCTTCGAGGGGTTTGACCACCGGCGCCTTCATGGCGTCCCAGCCCAGGTCCTCGATCAGCACCTCGACGAAATGGCGAGCCTTGACCTCTCCCTTGAGGTTCAGGCCGGCTTCCTTGAGGGCCTCGTTGGCCTCGGCGAGCAGGTCGCTGGAGTCGTGCATGCGCTCGGCGGTCTCGCGGCTGGCCAGCCAGCAGGCCGGGCAGACCGACACCATGTCCTGGCCCGGCATGTTCTGCTCGGCCAGCGCGAGGTTGCGGGCCGACAGGACCAGGCGCGGCAATTCGCCGCCCTCGCCGTAGCCGATGGAGGCGCCGCAGCAGTTCCAGTCGGGAATTTCGTTCAGCTGGACGTCGAGCTTCTCGCAGACCTTGTCGATGGAGCGCAGGAAGTTGTCGGCCGAGGCCTTCTTCTGGGACGAGCAACCGGGGTAGAACGCGTACTGTTTCTTGGCCATGTGTCTCTCCGTCGGGCCCTCAGGCCGCCAGCCCCTTCTTGCGGTTTTCGATTTCCTGCGCCTTGGCGATCATCTTCCGGATGCCGCCCTTGTCCTTACAGGCGTGTCCTCCCAGCAGTTCCATCGGGTTCAGGCGACCGGCCTTGACGAGGCCCAGGCCGACGCCCTGCATGGCCATGGCATTTTTGATGCCCTGTCCGAAACCGTCCTTGAAGTACATGGCCAGGGAGAACTTGAGCTCGTTCACCCGGCCGGTCTTGACCAGGTTGTCCCAGAACAGCTTGGCGATCTCCCGCGTCGGCTGGCCCTTGGGAGCCAGGCCCAGGCGGTGGGAGTAGCTGGCCAGGCCGTGCATGATGTGGGTGATGGGCAGCTTGCGCGGGCAGCGCACGATGCAGTTGTAGCAGGAGGTGCACATCCACATGGAATCGGAGCGCAGTACTTCCTCGCGCTTGCCGGCCCGGATCATCATGAAGATCTTCTGCGGCGAATGCTCCCAGTGGGGTCCGAGGGGGCAGGAGCCGGCGCAGACGCCGCACTGCATGCACATCTTGACCCAGTGGCCGTCCTCGACCCGCTCCTCGACTTCCTTCAGGAAGTTGTTCTTGTAGCGGGCCACGGCTTGCGTATTCAAGTCGCTCATGGTCGTTTCCTCAGCCGAAGCCCTTCATGGGCGACAGGCCAATGTCATTGATCTGCGCCACGTAGTCGTCGATCATCTTCGCCACCCGGGCGTTGTCGGTGATGGCGACCTCGTGGGTGACGACCCGCTCCGGCTCCAGGCCCAGCTGCTTCAGCGTGTCGCCGATCTTGCTCATCCGGTAATGGGCCAGTTCCGATCCCTTGACGAAATGGCACTGGTAGTCGTCGCCCTTCTTGCAGCCCATCATCATCACGCCGTCGTAGCCGGAGTTCAGCGCGTCGGTGATCCAGATGGTGTTCACCGAGCCCAGGCAGCGCACCGGGATGGCGCGCACGAAGGCGGAGTAGGTGATGCGCTGCAGGCCGGCCATGTCGAGGGCCGGGTAGGCGTCGTTCTCGCAGGCGAGGATCAGGATGCGCGGCTTTTCCTCGAATTCGTCCGGCACATTGACCGCCTTGACCTGGCTGCCCACCGTATCCACCGAGTAGTTCTCGAAGGAGATCACGCGCACCGGGCAGGCGCCCATGCAGGTGCCGCAGCGCCGGCAACGGGATTCGTTGAACACCGGGAAGCGCTTCTCGTCCTCGTCGATGGCGCCGAAGGGGCATTCCACGGTGCAGCGCTTGCACTGGGTACAGCCCTCGAGGCGCGCCTGCGGGAAGGACAGGTCCCAGGCGCGGGGCAGGGCGGCCCGGCCGACGGCGGCGTTCTCGACGGCCTGGATGGCCTTCAGGGCGGCGCCGGTGGCGTCCTCGGTGGCCTGGAACATGTCCATGGGACGGCGCACCGGGCCGGCGGCGTAAATGCCCGTGCGGCGGGTCTCGTAGGGGAAGCAGATGAAGTGCGAGTCGGCGAAGCCGTACTTGAACTGGGGCATGTCGGGCCCCTGGCGGTAGTTCAGGTTGAGGATGGAGATCTTCTGCAACTCCACCTTCTGGGCCTTGGCTTCCTCGGAACCGCCCTCGGCCGCCGTGACCACCTCGGTCCATTGGTCCAGGTTCACCCCGGCATTGGGAACCTGGCCCGTGGCGAGGACCACGAGGTCGGCATCGACCGTGGCTTCCTCATCGAGGATCAGGTCCTTCATCGCCACCTTGCAGACGTCACCGCCCGTGACGCCATTGACCTTGGCCTTGGTAAACAGCACGCCCTTGTTCTGGGCGCTGCGGTAGAAGTCCTCGCCCATGCCCGGCACCCGCAGGTCCTGGTACATGACAATGGTGTCGACGTCCGGGTTGGCATCCTTGAAGTACATGGCCTGCTTGATGCTCGTGCCGCAGCAGTGGCCGGAGCAGTACTCCAGATGCTGGCCGCTGCCGTTGCCGCCGGAGCCGCGCTGGCCGGCGCACTGGACGAAGACCACCGATTTCACCTCCTTGCCGTCGGCGCGCTTGATGGCGCCTCCATTGGCGGCGCGGGCCATGGCCTCGAGGCCGGCCTGGTCCACCACGTTGGGCTGACCACCGCCCAATTCCGGCAGCTTGGCGAGATCGTAGGGCGTGAAGCCGGTAGCCTGGATGACGGCGCCCACGGCTTCCTCGGCCGTCGCGCCACTCTCCTGGGCGATCGTCGCCTGGAAGCGGCCGGGGGCGCCGGCCGTCTCGGCGACGGTGGCGTTCAGGTACACCTTGATCCGGGCGTGCGCGGAAACCCGGGCAGCCATTTCCTCGGCGCCCGTGGGCTGGGGCTCGGCGTGCTTGCCGTCGAAGGGGATCCGCTTCCAGAGTTTTCCGGCCATGCCGCCGAGGGCGCCGGTCTTCTCCACCAGGACCACCTCATAGCCGGTCTCGGCGATTTCCAGGGCGGCGGTCATGCCGGACATGCCGCCACCGACCACAAGGATGCGCTTGTTGTCGGCCCGGTTGGGATTCCCTGCCGGCAGTTTCATCTTCTTGACCTCGGCACAGCCCATACGGACATAGTCCTCGGCCATTTCCTGTCGCACCTCGTCGTGCTCCGAACCCTCCGCGATCACCCAGAGCACGCCTTCCCGCAGGTTGGCCCGAGACAGGGCGACGGTGGGGAAGCTGAAGGCCTCGGCCTTGGCGCGGCGCGAACAGGCGGCGATGCAGACGTGGGTGACGGCTTCCTTCTCGATGTCGTCCCGGATCAGCTGCACGCCTTCCTCGTTGCACAGGAAGGGGTGGCTCTTGACCACCTGCATCTTCCCTTCCTTGGTGGCGATCTTCTCCATCGCCTTGACGTCGAGGACGTCGCCGATGCCGCAGCCGGAACAGATGTAGGCGGCGAATTTGTTATCGGCCATCTGGTTATGCCTCCACCCTTGCATTCTTGTGTATGACTTGAATCGCCCGCAGGCTCGCGGCCGTCGCGCTCTGCACCGCCCGATTCACGTCCAGGGGGCTGGATGCGGCGCCGGCGCCGAACATGCCGCCGTCCCGTGAGCCTTCGATGAAGTTGGACGAATCCTGGATCACGCCCTCCGGCAGCTTGACGCCGGTGACCTCGGGTTCCATGCCCACGGCCAGCACCACGAGGTCGTGCTCGGTGGCGTAGCGGTGGTAGCCCTCGGTGTTCACGCCGTGGAGGACGGGGTTGCCGTTTTCCTTGTTCTCGGCGATGCGCGCCACCTTCGACTTCACGAAGCTGACCGTCGGGTCCTGCCACACCTTCGCGTAGAAGTCCTCGAAACGGTCGATGGCGCGGATGTCGATGTAATAGACCGTGGATTTCGCGTCGTCGCCGAAAGCCTCGCGCACGTACTGGGTCTGTTTCAGGGAGGCCATGCAGCAGATGCGGGAGCAGTGGCGCAGGTAGTTCTCGTCCCGGGACCCTGCGCACTGGATGAAGGCGACGTTCTTCGCCTCCCTGCCGTCGGAGGGGCGCAGGATCTTGCCGCCGGTCGGTCCATTGGGATCGGCCAGGCGTTCGAACTCGACGCTGGTGATCACGTTGGCGATCCGGTCGTAGCCGTAGGGCTGGATCTTGTTGGCGTCGAAGGGCCGCCAACCGGTGGCCCAGACGACGGCGCCCACGGAGAGTTCCACCGTTTCCTCCTGCATGGCGAGGTCGACGGCGCCGGCCTTGCAGGCCGCCTTCGCCGCCTCGCCTTCCGGCGTGCCGACGATGGAGGGATCGATCACGTAGCGCTGGGGATAGGCCATGGCGTGGGGCAGGTAGGCCGCCTTCACCTTGCCGAGGCCGTAGTTGAATGCGTCGGGCACCTCGGTACTCACCGCCTTGGCGCAATCGCCGCAGGCGGTGCAGGCTTCCGTCACGTAACGCGGCGCCACCTTCAAACTGACCTTGTAGTCGCCGCGACTGCCGCCGACGGCCGTGACCTCGGTCATGGTCATCACGCGCACCCGGGGGTTGCCGCGCAGTCGCTTCTCGTTGATTTCCAGCCCGCAGGTCGGGTGGCACATCTTCGGGAAGTAGCGATAAAGCTGGGCGGTGCGTCCGCCCAGGGTGGGGGTCTTTTCCACCAGGATGACCTGCTTGCCGCATTCCGCGGCTTCGAGGGCGGCCGTCATGCCTGAAATGCCGCCGCCGACGACCAGGATCGTCTGGCTGGTTGGGATTGAAGCCGTCACATCGAGCCTCCAGGAAAGTGTTCCTTGCGAACCGGCCGGATTCTAATCCCGGCGTTTTCCGGAAGCTTGTTTCAGATCAAAGGCTTGGGCTAATTCTTCCTATGGGGTCATTAAGGACGCGAATTTGACAGGAAGGGGAAGCGCCGCGGCACCAAAGAAAAGTGCGCGGATACTCCGGGCGCCGCTGCTCCGACGTCACGCGTCCCGGCGATCGATGGCCGTGTCCGGTTCCGGAATTCGCTTCCGGGGAGCGCTCATGACCTGGAGCACGACGCCGCAGCCGGCCAGGAACACCGTCGTGGCGAACAGGCTCGGCGCGGCGATGTGTTCGGCACCGAGGTTCTGCACGACCCACACGACGGCGGCGATAGCTGCGGTCGCGGTCGCATAGCAGGCGATCGCCAGTCCGAAGACGAACTTCTTGAGGCCGCCGCGCGTGGGTACCGGCATCAGGCGCGGGACGCCGCCAGGGCGGCGATCCGTTCCTCGATCGGCGGGTGGCTGGAAAACAGGGCCATCCAGCCCGGTCGGCCATTGATGCCCGCAGTGGCGACGTTCTGGGGCAATTCGCCAGCCTCCAGACCTCCGAGGCGGCGCAGGGCGGCCATCATCGGCTGGGGCGACCCCATCAACTGGGCGGCGCCGGCGTCGGCGCGGAACTCGCGTTGGCGTGAGAAGTACATGACGATGGCGCTGGCCAGGATGCCGAAGGCGATGTCGCAGACTATCACGGTGATGGTGTATGCAAGCCCCGGCCCCGAAGATTCCTCCTCGCCGCGGCGCAGGGCGGAGTCGACGAACCAGGCCACGATGCGGGCCAGGAAGATCACGAAGGTATTCACGACGCCCTGGATCAGGGTCAGGGTGACCATGTCGCCATTGGCCACGTGGGCGACCTCGTGGGCAATCACGGCCTCGGCTTCGTCCCTGCCCATGGTCTGGAGCAGTCCGGTGGATACGGCCACCAGGGAGTTGTTCCGGCTGGCGCCGGTGGCGAAGGCGTTCGGCTCGCCCTCGTAGATAGCCACTTCCGGCATGGGCAGGCCGGCCTTCTCCGAGAACCGGCGCACGGTCTCCACCAGCCAGTATTCGGTCGAGTTGGCCGGGGTCTCGATCACGCGGGCCCCCGTGGACCACTTGGCGATGGTCTTCGACATCCACAGCGAGATGAAGGCGCCGCCAAAGCCCATCAGCAGCGCGAAGAACAGCAGGCGGCCGAGATCCAGGCCGCCGCCGGCGAAGAACTTGTGAGCGCCGGTCAGGGTGCTGACGACGCCCAGGACGAGCATGATGGCCAGGTTGGTGGCGATCAGCAGCACGATGCGTTTCATGTGGGTTCTCCTAAACAGATGAATTTCGCGGAGGCGGTCGGCGACGGCCGAGGATCCGTTGCTCCAACCGGGAGCAGCCTGCAGTGTAGGCCCCATAAAAGCATCCAACAATTCGAATGTTATTTAACGTAAGATCGAAAAAATGGAACTGATATCGTGGATGCGACGCCATGGCCCAGCTCAATTTCAAACACTTGCGCTATTTCTGGATGGTCGGCAAGGCCGGTAGCATAGTCCGCGCCGGCGAGCAGCTTCACCTGACCCCGCAATCCATCAGCGGCCAGTTGCGGGGACTGGAGGAAAGCCTGGGCGTTGAACTGCTGCGCAAGGCCGGCCGGGGCCTCGAAATGACCGAGATGGGGCGGCGCATCTTTGGTTACGCCGACGAGATCTTCTCCCTCGGCGACGAACTCCTGGAGGCGGCCCAGGACCAGACTGCCCGCCAGGCCAAGCCCTTCCGCATCGGCATCGCTGACTCGGTGCCCAAATCGGTGGCCTACCGAGTCGTCCAGCCGGTGTTGGGTGCCGACGATTCGGTACGCCTGGTCTGTCGCGAGGGCCAATTGGCCGCGCTGTTGGCGGACATGGCCGTGCACCGCCTGGACATGGTCGTCGCCGACAGGCCGATGCCCACCCGGCTCAACGTGCGCGGCTACAACCACCTGCTCGGCGAGAGCGACCTGACGGTCTTCGGGACGGCGGAACTGGCCAGGACCCTGCCCGGCAAGTTTCCGGCCCTCCTCGACGGGGCGCCTTTCCTGCTCCCGGGCGAGGACGTCGCGGTGCGGCCCAGGCTGATCCAGTGGCTCGAGTCCCGCGGCCTCTTCCCACGCATCGTCGGCGAGTTCGACGACAGCGCCCTGGTCCAGTCCTTCGGCCAGGCCGGGGCGGGCCTCTTCGTCGCGCCGACGGCCATCGCGCGCGACGTGCGCCGGCAGTACGGGGTAAAGGCCCTGGGGCGCATCGAGTCGGTGACTGAGCAGCTCTACGCCATCACCACGGAACGCCGGCTGACCCATCCTGGCGTCATTGCCGTCGTCAAGGCCACGCAACAGGCCGTATTTGGAGCGGCCGGCGGAACCTGAATCGCGGCAGGCGTCGCGTCTGCATCAGCCCGTCTGGCGCGGCAGTTCCCTCACCTCGAAACGCATCTCCGCCAGGTCGCCCAGGATCCAGGTGGCCGCCGGGGCGCCGAGCCCGGCGACGGTCCCGGGATTCACCAGCCAGGTCGCTCCGCCCTTGACGTTCGGCTGCCGGGTGACGAGGGGCTCGTGGCTGTGGCCGCAGCAGACCAGGTCGTAGTCGCCGGTACAGGCCATGCCGTGGCCGTAATGGGGGTAGTGGGTGACGAAGATCCTGCGGCCAGCCAAGTCGATGGTCGCGTCGCGGCCGTGGTAGTTGAGCAGGCCGTCGGAATTGCAGGCCACGCGGGCCAGGGCCACCAGGTCGCCCAGGTTGTTGCCGTGGATCACGTGCAAGGGCAGGCCGAGCTTCAGGGAGGCCTTGACCGTATTGACGCCGATCACGTCGCCGCAATGGATCACCGCCTCGGCGCCTTCCGAGCGCGCCTGTTCGACGGCGGCCGCCAGCATGGGGCCGCGGTCGTGGCTGTCGGAAACGATGCAGATCTTCACGGGCGACTCCCAGCCTCAGATGATCAGGGGCGGGTGGTATTCCTCGTCGTCCCCTGCCTTGTCGAAATCCACGGCGGTCATGCCGTTGCGCACGCCGGCCCTTTCCCGTTCATGGTCGGCCTGGACCCGCAACAGGGTGACCAGGCAGTCGCCCAGGTTGTCGTACTCCTCCCGGCCGGTACCGAACTGCTCGACGTCGGTATAGAAGAACTGGCAGCGGAAACGGTTGTCGCCGGTCTTGCTGACCACGAAATGGGCGCCGCGCTCTTCCCAATAGAGGCTGGGGCAGCTGGCGAGGTCTTCGCCCGCCGCGTCCAGGCGAAGTTCGACGTCCGCCGCCTGCAGGGGCACCAGGCGCCCATAGCGTTCGAAAAGGGTCTGATTGGCGAGCTGGATCTCGCTGTCGGTGAAATCGGGAATGGAAAGGGTCTGGGGGTTCATGGCTGTCCTCCGGGAGGGCGCACTCTAACGCCAAAGTTCATGCTTAAACAATCACGGCGGCTTATCGGGAAATAAGAACATTCCCATTGTGCCGGCCGGCGGGGTCGGTCAGAATATCGCAAATTCCTAATGTAGCCCATGGGGGCCCAGGCTTTGGCCCGACGCCGCCTGCTTCAGCGACCCCAGGAGAGAAGCAAACGACCATGCAGAGCCTCGCGCCACAAGGTTTGCCGCGTACCGACGATTCCGTCCAGGAGGTCAAGAAGACCACCTGCTACATGTGCGCCTGCCGATGCGGCATCCGTGTCCATCTGCGCGACGGTCAGGTCCGCTACATCGACGGCAATCCGGACCATCCGCTCAACAAGGGCGTGATCTGCGCCAAGGGCAGTTCCGGCATCATGAAGCAGTATTCGCCGGCCCGGCTTACCCGGCCCCTGCGACGCAAGCCGGGTGCCGAGCGGGGCGCCGGGGAATTCGAGCCCATCGCCTGGGAAGAGGCCTTCTCCCTGCTCGCCGAGCGGCTGGGAAATATCCGGGCGACCGATCCGAAGAAGTTTGCGCTGTTCACCGGTCGCGACCAGATGCAGGCGTTGACCGGCCTGTTCGCCCGCCAGTTCGGGACCCCCAATTACGCGGCTCATGGCGGCTTCTGCTCGGTCAATATGGCCGCGGGAATGATCTACACCATCGGCGGCTCCTTCTGGGAGTTCGGTGGGCCGGACCTAGACCGCGCCAAGCTTTTCGTGATGATCGGCACCGCCGAGGATCACCATTCGAATCCGATGAAGATCGCGCTGTCAAAGTTCAAGCGCGAGGGCGGTCGATTCATCTCCATCAACCCGGTGCGCACGGGATATTCCGCGATCGCGGACGAGTGGGTGCCCATCCGGCCGGGCACCGACGGCGCCTTCCTGTTGGCGGTCATCCACGAGATCATCGACAAGGGCCTGTACGACAGGGAATTCCTGGTCCAGTACAGCAATGCCGGCGAACTGGTGAACATGGACGAGGCCAACGACGAGTTCGGCATGTTCGTGCGCACCGAGGTGCCGGCGGAAGAGGCCTGCTACGATCCCCAGGACAAGCTCTGGTGGGACCGCACGACCAACCGGCCGGTGGTCACCCATACGCCCGGCGCCGATCCCTTCCTGCTCGGGGAATTCAAGCTCCACGACGGGACGCCGGTGAAGCCGGCCTTCCAGCTCCTGCAGGAGCGGGTCAAGGACTACACGCCCGAGTGGGCGAGCCAGATCACCGGCATCCCGGCCGACACGATTCGCCGCCTGGCCTACGAAATGGGCGTCGTCGCCCGCGACCAGCGCATCGAGCTGCCGATCTCCTGGACCGATTCCTGGGGCAAGGAACACGACACCGTGACCGGAAACCCGGTGGCCTTCCACGCCATGCGCGGCCTTGCCGCCCATTCCAACGGCTTCCAGACCATCCGTGCCCTCGGCGTGCTGATGTCAATCCTCGGCACCATCGACCGGCCCGGTGGATTCCGCCACAAGGTGCCCTTCCCGCGGCCGATTCCGCCTTGCGCCCGCACCCCGAACGATCCGCGTGCGGTGCGCCCGAACACGCCCCTGGACGGCATGCCCCTGGGATGGCCCTCCGACCCGGACGACCTCTTCGTGGACGCCCAGGGAAACCCGGTGCGCCTGGACAAGGGCTTCTCCTGGGAATATCCGCTGTCGGTGCACGGGTTGATGCACAACGCCATCACCAACGCCTGGCGCGGCGACCCCTACAAGATCGACACGCTGCTGATCTTCATGGCCAACATGGCCTGGAACTCGACCATGAACGCGGTCGAGGTACGGAAGATGCTCAACGACAAGGACGAGAACGGGGACTACAGGATTCCCTTCATCGTCGTCGCCGACGCCTTCCAATCCGAGATGACGGCCTTCGCCGACCTGATCCTGCCGGATACCACCTACCTGGAACGGCATGACGTGATGTCCATCCTTGACCGGCCGATCTCCGAGTTCGACGGGCCGGTGGACTCGGTGCGCATTCCCGTGGTGCCGCCGACCGGGGAATGCAAGCCCTTCCAGGACGTGCTGATCGAACTCGGGTCCCGGCTCAAGCTGCCCGCATTCACGACCAAGGACGGCCAGAGGAAGTATCGGGACTATCCCGATTTCATCGTCAATTTCGAGACCGAGCCCGGGTCGGGCATCGGTTTCCTGGCCGGCTGGCGCGGCAAGGGCGGCGAGAAGTCCATGCGCGGCGAGCCCAACCCGAGCCAGTGGGAGATGTACCAGAAGCATGACTGCGTCTTCCACTACGAGTTGCCCAAGAGCTACCAGTACATGCGCAACTGGAACCGCGGCTACCTGGAGTGGTCGCAGCGGAACCGCATCACCCGCTATGCCGAGCCGATCCCGATCCACATCTATTCCGAGGTGCTGATGCGCTTTCGGCAGGCGGCCCGCGGCAAGGGTCTCTCGCGCAAGCCGCCGGAGCACCTGAAGAAGCGCGTGGAGACCTTCTTCGATCCGCTCCCCTTCTACTATGATCCCCTTGAGGTCCAGCTCACCGACCGCCAGAAGTATCCCCTCGCCGCCATCACCCAGCGACCGATGGCCATGTACCACTCCTGGGATTCCCAGAACGCCTGGCTGCGGCAGATCCACGCCCACAACTACCTGTTCGTGAACACGCACACGGCACGCGTGGCCGGCATCGAGGACGGGGACTGGATCTGGGCCGAGAGCCAGTGGGGGCGCGTCCGCTGCATGGCCAGGCATTCGGAGGCCGTGGAGCCCGGGACGGTGTGGACCTGGAACGCGATCGGCAAGGCCAAGGGTGCCTGGAACCTGGCCGGCGACGCCAACGAATCCGAGCGTGGCTTCCTGCTCAACCACCTGATTTCCGAGGAGTTGCGCACCCGCGAAGGCATGACGGTCTCGAACTCGGACCCCATCACCGGCCAGGCCGCCTGGTACGACGTGCGGGTGCGCATCGTCAAGGCCGAGGCCGGAGAACCCGAGGAGACGTCTCCCCAGTTCCCGGCCATGAAGCCTTATCCCGGCATGGCGGAGCGCAAGGGTCTCCTGGCGTATCTGGGACGCAAGCTGGGAGGGCGCGGCAAATGACCCAACTGGCCCTGGTGATCGACCTCAACGTCTGCGTCGGCTGCCACGCCTGCGTGACGAGCTGCAAGGAGTGGAACACCTCCGGCAGCGCCGGTCCCATGACCGACCTGAACCCTTACGGCAAGGATCCCAACGGCACCTTCTTCAATCGCGTGCAGACCTTCGAGGTGGGCGAATTCCCGAACACGGAGACGGTGCATTTCCCGAAGTCCTGCCTGCATTGCGAAGATCCGCCCTGCGTGCCCGTGTGCCCGACCGGCGCCTCCTACAAACGCAAGGACGATGGCATCGTCCTCGTGGATTACGATAAATGCATAGGATGCAAGTACTGCTCCTGGGCCTGTCCCTATGGCGCGCGGGAGTTCGACGAGGACCAGAAGGTGATGAAGAAATGCACCCTTTGCGTGGACCGGATCTACGACCCCACCCTCCCCGAAGCGGACCGGAAGCCGGCCTGCGTCAAGGCCTGCCCGGCCAGCGCGCGGCTGTTCGGCGACATCCACGACCCCGAGTCCGTCGTTTCCAAGGCGATCCGCGAGGAGGGGGGCTATCCGCTGATGCCCGAATGGGGAACCCATCCGGCCAACCACTACCTGCCCCGGCGCAAGACCCGCATCCGCATCCACGAGGACGAACTGGTACGGGCCGACAATCCGCTGCGGGTGGACCGTCAGCAGCCCGGCCCGTCCAAGGCCGAACCGACGATGGACGATTTCTCCTGGTGATATCGATGCCCACCCATACCCGCCGCGCTTCTTCGCTCCTTGGATCGATGCGCGCCATTGCCGGGCAAGTTTCGGCGAGGACCTAGGCATGCATCCGGCCTTTTCCGTCATCTTCCTCACCACACTGATCGGCGCCGGACAGGGCTTGTTCCTGGCCCTGTTCACGGCGCAGACCTACGCCGCCTTCGACCTGTTGCCCGGCCAGACGGGCCCGGGTTTCTACGCCCCGGGAAGTGCCCTGGCGCTGGCCTTCCTGGTCGGCGGCCTGATCGCATCCTTCTTTCATCTGGGCCGGCCGGAACGCGCTTGGCGCGCGGCAACCCAGTGGCGCACTTCCTGGCTGTCCAGGGAAGTGATCGTTCTGCCGGCCTTCATGGGAACTGTCTTCCTCTACGGCGCGGCCCACTGGTTCGACTGGCGGCCGGTGCTGCTGGTCCTTCCTTCTGGCCTGCCCGTGGATCCCACGGCGATCCTGGGTGTCGCGGGAACGATCCTAGCGTTCCTCCTCTTCGTCTGCACCGGGATGATCTACGCTTGCCTGCGTTTTCTGCGCGAGTGGTACACCCCGCTCACGGTGATCAATTTCATCCTGCTCGGGGGTGCCTCCGGTTTCACGCTTGCCGCCGGGTTCGCGACGCTGCGGGCGCCGGAACTCGTGTCCTTCTTCGTCGGTTGGTCCCTGATCCTTTCCTTCCTCGGGCTCGTTGGGCGCGGCGCGGCCCTTTGGCGGAACCGCCGGCTGCGTCCCGGCTCGACGGTGCAGTCAGCGATCGGCGTCAAGCATCCGCGCATCGTCCAGCGTTCCCAAGGTTTCATGGGCGGCTCCTTCAACACGCGGGAGTTCTTCCACGGCCATACGGCGACCTGGCTTCGCGGGGTCAAGTGGGGGTTCCTCGCGGCTGCTTTCGTGCTTCCGATGTTGCTGCTCGGCCTGGGTGCCGCCACTTCGGGCGTTGGTGCGGCATTGTTAATTTTTATTATTCAATATGCGGGACTGATGGCCGAGCGCTGGTATTTCTTTGCCGAGGCCAATCATCCGCAAAACCTCTACTACCGGTCGATGGCCTGAGTGGCCGTTTCCTGATCCAGGCTATTGAATGATGCGACCGGCTGGTTTATAAGAGATGGTTTACGAATCGACTTCCGTTACATCCACAACACACACTAGCGAGGAAGACAAATGAATTTCGACAAGGAACTCGACGCCCGCGGCCTCAACTGCCCGCTGCCCATCCTGCGCGCCAAGAAGTCGCTCAACGAAATGCAGTCCGGCCAGGTCCTGCGCATCATGGCCACCGATCCCGGCTCCGTAAAGGATTTCGCCGCCTTCGCGAAGCAGACGGGAAACGAATTGCTTTCGTCGGCCGAGAACAACAAGGAGTTCGAGTTCTACATCAAGCGCAAGTAATCACGGCGATCCCGGCGAGGATGGGTGCCCGCGGTGCCCATCCCGTGGCTTGCGTGGATCCTGCAACGAGACATCACTTGCGATGATGTGGGTATCAAAACAATTTTCTCGTTGTTGCGGCGCAACCTGATTCATCATTTCCGGATTAACTAATTTCGCCCGGCCATGTTCCGGCGCGAGTCACTGGAGGTTGCCATGGGTGCCACTCCCGAAATCGCCGTCATCGACGACCTTATCCGTCAACGCCTCGATGAGATCCTGCCGGCCCGGATCGAGGAGAAGTTGAAGGAAATCGAGGAGTCGAGGACCCCGTCGCTGGCGATCATTGCCACCAAGGGCACCCTGGACTGGGCCTATCCCCCGTTCATCCTCGGATCGACGGCCGCAGCCCTGGGCTGGAACGTGGAGATATTCTTCACCTTCTACGGCCTGAACCTGCTGAAGAAGGACGTGTCCGACCTCAAGGTCAGCCCCCTGGGCAACCCCGGCATGCCCATGAAGATGCCCTTCGGTCCAGACTGGTTCAAGGGGATCAACTGGAACATCCCGAACATCGTCCAGGGCAACATCCCGGGCTTCGAGGCCATGGCGACCACGCTGATGAAACAGACGATCAAGAACAATGGCGTGGCAAGCATCGAGGAGTTGCGCGGCCTGTCCCAGGAAGCCGACGTCAAGTTCATCGCCTGCCAGATGACCGTGGAGCTCTTCGGTTTCAGCCACGACGACTTCATCGCCGGCGTCGACTACGCGGGTGCCGCCACCTTCCTGCC
>JBPOHD010000039.1:0-39544 GCA_052035955.1 Pseudomonadota bacterium | reverse complement strand
GGACGACAGCTTCCGCTGCGAGGCCGGCGGCGGTGCTTGCGCGCCGGGGCCGCCCTCCTCACCAGATGCGAGCCCGATCCTTCGGCGCAAGCCACATCGGGTCACCTGGACGAATGCCGAACGCCTTGAAGAACCCGGGCTCGTGCTGGGATGCGGCGAAGGCGCGATACTGGCCGACAGCATGGGGATTGGTCGCCGTAATCTGGCGCAGGAAACCTTCCCGCATCTTGTCCGACCAGATCTGCCCCCAGGCGATGAAGCAGCGCTGCGCCTGGGTCAGCCCGTCGATCTCCCGATCCTCCGCCGGGTGTTCCTTCAGGTACCTGGTCAGGGCGCCGTAGGCGAAGGCGATGCCTCCCACGTCCGCGAGGTTTTCCGTCACGGTCAGCTCGCCGTTGGCATGGAGCCCGGGCAGGACCTGGAACGCCCGGGACTGGCGGACCAGCTTCTGCGTTTCCTTGTTGAACTTCACCTCGTCCGCCTTGACCCACCAGTTGCGGACACGTCCGATCTCGTCGTAATGGCGACCTCCCGAGTCGAAACCATGGGTGATCTCATGCCCGATGACGGCACCGATGGTGCAGAAATTGGTCGCCGGATCACCCTTGGGATCGTAGACCGGGGCCTGCAGGAAGGCGGCGGGAATCTCGATGGCATTGCGCATCGGATCGTAGGCGGCGTTGATGACCGTCGGCAGGGTCGATGCCGGATCGGCGAACTCGTCTTCGGTGACGGGGCCTCCCCAGCGGGCCAGGTTGCGCCTGGCCAGGAACTCCGAAATGCGCGCCAGGTTGCCGAAGTAGTCGCCGGGCCGGATGTCGACGCCGGCGTAGTCGATCCACCTTTCCGGATAGCCGACCGAGATCTTCACCTTGTCGAGCTTGCCGAGGGCCTGCTTCCGGGTCGCCTCGGTGAGCCAGCGGTTCTTCTCGAGCCGGGCGCGGAACTCCGCATGGACGCGCCGGACCATGTCCTCGACGGCCCGCTTCGATTCGGGGCTGAAGTGCTTCTCGACAAAAAGCCGGGCCAGCGGATGGCCTATCGTTCCGGCCAGGGTCTGGACCACCTGCTTGGAGCGCGTCGGCAACGAGAAACCGTCGCCGTAATACGTTCGCGACAAGGCGAGCCTGGGCCCGTCGAAGTCCGGGGAAAGCCGCCCGGCCACCCGCCGCAGATACTCCCATGTCAGGAACATCCTGATGTCTTCGAGGGGCAGGTCGGCCAGCATGGCGCTCCGCTCGGCCATGGCCTTCGTCTCGATCGCCGTCAGCTCCGCCGGCGGGGAAATGCCCAGGGTCGCGAAATAGGCGTCCCAGTCGAAGGCCGGCGTCAGCGCCTTCAGGTCCTCGTAGCGCATGGGGATGAAGCGCTTGTCCGGATCGTTCTGCTCCAGCAGGGGCTGCCGGACCCTGGCAACCCGCGTCTCGATGGCCAGCGCCTTGTCCGCAAAGGCCCTTGCCTCCTCGGCGTCGAAGCCCGCCAGGACGAGGACGTCGGCCACGTATTTCAGGTATGCGGTGCGATACCCTGCCGCCTCGGGCTTGTAGTAGTCCTCGAAATTCCCGAGCATCAGCGGGCTGTCCGAAACGACGAAGACGTACCTGTCCTTGTCGCGGATTCCCGGAATGACGACGCCTCCGAAGAGGACCGCGTCGTTGGTCTCGAGCTGCAGCCTGGCGATCTCGGGCGCCAGCAGCTTCTTGTCGCTGATCGCGCGAATGCGCTGGAACACCGGTTGCAACGGCCCATTGCCGAGGGCCGTCAGGCGCGCTTCGTCCATGCCCGCGGCGTAGAGGTCGCCCACCTGCTGGGCCGGGCTGCCCTTCCCCACCGACGCCGCCCTCCCGGCCGCCGCCTCGACCGTCTGTTGCAGAAGCGCGTCGGTGCGCTTGTTCATCAGGGAGAGCCCCGAAACCCCCATCTGGTCCGCGGGGATTTCCATGGCGTCGAACCATCGGCCGGCCGCGTAGCGCGTGAAATCCCGGCGCGGACTGACGGTGGCGTCCATCTTGCCGGCCGAGAAACCGGCCGGGAAACCGAAGTAGGTCGGCGTAGCCTGGGCGCCCGCGCCGTTGGCCGACAGGGCTCCGAGCAGGGCGATGGCAATCGTGCTGTTGCGTTTCATGGCTGTCCCTTCGTCAGTGCTTTGCGATGCCGTGCCGGGTCGGGGGGCTCATCTTGCGATGATCCGGCCTTTGGAGCCCGCCCCGGAATCCGACCAGGTGTCCTCCCCCGTCAAGCGGCGATCGCCCTGGATGACGAAGCTCAGGGCGCCCCGCTGGAACAGGAGCACCCCGTCGCCGCGCCTGGCCTTGACCCGCTTGCCGTCGACCCAGACCCTTTCCCTGGCGTCGATGCGGATGTTCGCCACCGCGGCGCCGTCGGGGCCGACCGCGACCCATCGGCCCGCGTAGGGCGTCCGATCATTCCCGACGCCGCTTGCCGGCGCCCGGGTCACGAAACCCGCCCGGGCGTTCTCGGCCCTGGACCGGGTGATGTCGCAACCCTGGGTTTCGGAAACCTGGGTGCAGCCGGAACGTTCGAGTTGCCTGGCGTACCCGGCGCTGATCGCGTGGGAAGCGCTGGCGAACCCCAACAGCAGCGCACATGCCAGCAGTCTTGTCGTCATGGATTCGCGATCCCTCCGGAATGAACGGCCCGGGGATGACTGTAGCAATTTCCGCCCTTTCGAAGAAGCGGAAGGCGACGCGAATTTCGGGTTCGCGATCGCCGCGCATTTGCCCGGGGGGTACGCGGCGGGTGTCCGGCCCCGGGCAGTCCGATCCGGGTCGGCCGGTGGATGACGGCATGGGCCGGGGCCCCCGCGGGGCCACGGGAAGGGGACCGGGACGCGCCGCCCCCGGCGCAGCCGCCGCCCCCTACCGCCTCCCCACCAGCAGCACCCCCGCCACCACCAGCGCGGCGCCGAGGATCTGCCAGGCCGACATGGCCTCGCCCAGGACCCACCAGCCGAGGAAGATGGTCATCAGGGGGCCGACAGTGCCGATCAGCACGGCCCGGCCGGGGCCGATGCGGCGGATGGCGGCGGACTGGGCGAAGACGGGGATCACCGTGCAGAACAGGGCCATGGCCAGGCCGTAGGCATAGACCGGCCAGGGCTGGACCAGGGCGGCCAGGGGCTCGGCGGCGAGGAAGTGGAGCAGCGTGGTGGTGGTGGAGACCAGCATGGCCAGGGCGGTGAAGCGGGCGGCGCCCAGGCGGTGGATGAGGCGGGCGCTGCCGGAGAGGTAGAGGGCGTAGGAGAGGGAGGAGGCGAGCACCAGGCCGCCGCCCAGCCAGACGGCGGCGGCGCCCGGCCCCACGTCCAGGTCGTGGGCGAAGGCGGCGGCGATGCCCAGGTAGCAGAGGGCGACGGCGCCGGCCTCGCGGCGGCCCACCGGCTGGCCGTAGAAGAGGGCGCCGAGGAGCAGGGTGAAGGTGGGGTAGGTGAAGAGGATGAGGCGCTCCAGGCCGGCGGAGATGTATTGCAGGCCGAGGAAGTCGAGGATGCTGGCGCCGTAGTAGCCGAGCAGGCCGAGGACGGCCACCAGGGCCCACTCGCGGGCGGAGAGGGCGGGGGCGCCGCGGCTGGCGCGCAGGCCCACCCAGAGGAAGGCGGGCAGGGCGAAGGCCATGCGCAGGGCGAGCAGGGTCACCGGGCCGGCGCCCTCGGCCAGGCCCAGCTTGACGAAAATGGCCTTCAGCGAAAAGCCGAGGGCGGCGACGACGGCCAGCGCCACGCCGGCACCGTCGCCGGCCGGCAGCAGCCGCCTCATGGGGGCAGGCCTCCGTCGCCGCGCCGTTCGTCGTTGGGTTCGCCACCGCGTTCGCCACCGCCTTCCCCGGCGGAACGCCAGCGGCGCAGCAGGTCGAGGGCGCCCCAGGCGAGGGCGGCGAGCATCGCGGCGATGCCCACCACATGGAGGAAGCGGCCCCAGCCGTGGGCGTTCTTCCGGCCGCCCAGCACGTCGAAGAGGTAGATCCAGTCGTGGGGCCCGTCCTCGCCGGTCTGGCCGCCGAGCAGGATCAGCTGCGGGTTGAGGGCGTCATAGACGTAGGGCGCCAGGTCCATGAGGCTGACGCCGGCCCACCAGAAGCAGACGGCGGCGCCGAAGCGGTCGCCCTGCCGGACCAGGAAGGCGATGCCGATGCCCAGGGGCAGCAGGACCTGGAACAGGCTGCCGCCGGCGATGCCCATGAATTCGCCCAGGATGCGGAAGAAGACGTGGCCGGCCTCGTGGATGACGAGGAGGATCCCGTGCATGAAGCTGCCGCCGATCTCGCCGGTGGCGATGTCGCAGGCGGCGAGGCGCAGGCCCCAGACGGCCAGGGCGGCGAGGACCAGGGCGCGGCCGAGGACGGCGGCCTGGCCGGCCTGGGCGTCGGCCGCCCGCAGGGCGGCCAGTTCCCGGGCCAGGGGCGGCGGCGGGGCGGGGCCGGCCTCATGGGTGGCACTGGTGGCACTGGTGGCACTGGTGGCGCTGGTGGCGCCGGCCGCGCCGGCCGCGCCGGGGTGGCCGGGGTGGCCGGGGCCGGCGGCGGACGCGGCCGGCCGGCCCAGTTTGTGCATGTAGGCGCCACAGGCGGGGCAGGCGTCCGTCGGCCCCAGGGCTTGCGGCGGCCGGTGGCCGCACTTGGGGCAGGCGGCGAAGCCCGCCATCAGCGCCGTCGGCCGCCGAGGATGGAGCCGAGCACGCCGCGGATGATCTCCCGCCCGACCTGGGAGCCGATGGCCCGGGCGGCGCTCTTCGCGGCCGCCTCCAGGGCGCCTTCCCGGTGGCCGCCGCGGGGGCCGGTGCTGCCGCCCAGCATGCCGCCGAGCATGCCGCCCAGGCCACCCAGGAGGCCGCCGCCGGATTCCTCCGCCGGGGCGGGCTGCGGGGCCGGCATGGGCATGCCCTGGGGCTGGCCGGCCGGCGCCGGCTGGCCGGCGGCCGTGGGGGCAGCGGCCGGGGCGGCGCCCTTCAGCTTCTCGTAGGCCGATTCCCGGTCCACGGCCTTCTCGTAATGGCCGAAGAGCACGGAGCCCTCGATGGCCGCCTTGCGCTCCTCGGCGGAAAGGGGGCCGATGCGCGAGGCGGGGGGCAGCACGAAGGCCCGCTCCACCACGTTGGGCCGGCCCTTCTCGTCCAGGAAGGAGATCAGGGCCTCGCCGACGCCCAGCTCGGTGATGGCGGCCTCGGCGTCGAACCTGGGGTTGGCGCGCAGGGTTTCGGCGGCGCTCTTGACGGCCTTCTGGTCCCGGGGGGTGAAGGCGCGCAGGGCGTGCTGGACCCGGTTGCCGAGCTGGCCGAGGACCTTGTCCGGCACGTCGAGGGGGTTCTGGGTGACGAAATAGACGCCGACGCCCTTGGAGCGGATCAGGCGCACCACCTGCTCCACCTTCTCCAGCAGGGCGGGCGGGGCCTCGTTGAAGAGCAGGTGGGCCTCGTCGAAGAAGAAGACCAGCTTGGGCTTGGGCAGGTCGCCGGCTTCGGGCAGCTGCTCGAAGAGCTCGGCCAGCAGCCAGAGGAGGAAGGTGGAGTAGAGGCGGGGGGCGCCCATCAGCTTGTCCGCGGCGAGGATGTTCACCACGCCGCGGCCGTCCCCGTCGGTCTGCATCAGGTCGGCGATGTCGAGCATGGGCTCGCCGAAGAATTTGTCACCGCCCTGGTTCTCCAGGGTCAGCAGGCCGCGCTGGATGGCGCCGACGCTGGCCGCCGAGATGTTGCCGTACTCGGTGGTGAAGTTCTTCGCGTTGTCGCCCACGTACTGGACCATGGCCCGCAGGTCCTTCAGGTCGAGGAGCAGCAGGCCGTTGTCGTCGGCGATCTTGAAGACGAGCTGGAGCACGCCCTCCTGGGTCTCGTTCAGGTTCAGCAGCCGGCCCAGCAGCAGGGGGCCCATGTCGGAGATGGTGGCCCGCACCGGGTGGCCGCCCTCGCCCCAGATGTCCCAGAACACGGCGGTGCAGGCCCGGGGCGCCCAGTCGGCGATGGCCAGCTGGTCGAGGCGGGCCTTCAGCTTCTCGGAGGCGGCGCCGGCGGCGCCGAGGCCGGAGAGGTCGCCCTTCACGTCGGCCATGAAGACGGGGATGCCGGCGCCGGCGAACTGCTCGGCCAGGCGCTGCAGGGTCACCGTCTTGCCGGTGCCGGTGGCGCCGGTGATCAGGCCGTGGCGGTTGGCCAGGGCGGGCAGCAGGCCGAGTTCGGCGTCCTGGGTCTTGGCGATGGGCAGGGCTGGGCTCATGGCGGTTCGGCCTCCGGGAGGGGGGTGATAAAATCCGGCCATTCTAAGGGGCACGAGGGGAAACACCATGGCCGGCCACTCCAAATGGGCCAACATCCAGCACCGCAAGGGGCGCCAGGACGAGAAACGCGGCGCCGCCTTCTCCAAGGTGGCGAAGGAGATCACCGTGGCCGCCAAGATGGGCGGCGGCGACCCGGGCTTCAACCCGCGCCTGCGCCTGGCGGTGGACAAGGGCAAGGCGATCAACATGCCCAAGGACAAGATCGAGAACGCCATCAAGAAGGGCACCGGCGAGCTGGAAGGGGTC
The DNA here is from genome assembly GCA_052035955.1 of Pseudomonadota bacterium. Taxonomy (GTDB): domain Bacteria; phylum Pseudomonadota; class Gammaproteobacteria; order Burkholderiales; family Rhodocyclaceae; genus JAEUNJ01. The sequence continues at coordinate 33,009 of JBPOHD010000039.1, read as the reverse complement.
GATTACGTCGAGATCCGCTACGAGGGCTACGGCATCGGCGGCGCCGCAGTGATGGTGGATTGCCTGACGGACAACCGCACCCGCACCGTCGCCGAGGTGCGCCACGCCTTCAGCAAGAACGGCGGCAACCTGGGCACCGACGGCTCGGTGGCCTTCATGTTCAAGCACTGCGGCCAGCTGGTCTTCGCGCCGGGCACCTCGGAGGACAAGGTGATGGAGGCGGCCATCGAGGCCGGCGCCGAGGACGTGGCCACGGACGAGGACGGCTCCATCGAGGTGATCACCGGCCCCGGCGACTTCCTGGCCGTCAAGGAGGCCCTGGAGAAGGCGGGCCTGACGCCCGAGTTCGCGGAAGTGACCATGAAGCCCCAGAGCGAGAGCGAGCTGGCCGGGGACGACGCGGCCAAGATGCAGAAGCTGCTCGACGCCCTGGAGGGCCTGGACGACGTCCAGGAGGTCTACACCACGGCCGTCTTCGGGGAGTAGGCGATCACCGCCGGCCAGGGGAGCTTCGCCCGCTTCGCGCCCTTCCTGTTCGTGTTCCTCTGGAGCACGGGCTTCATCGGCGCCAAGTTCGGCCTGCCCTACGCCGAGCCCCTGACTTTCCTGCTGGTCCGCTACCTGCTGGTGATGGGCCTGATGCTGCCGGTGGCGCTGCTGACCAAGGCGCCCTGGCCGCGCGACGGCCGCCAGTGGTTCCACATCGGGGTCTCCGGCATCCTGGTCCATGCCACCTACCTGGGGGGCGTCTTCACCTCCATCGCCCACGGCCTGCCGGCCGGGGTGAGCAGCCTGGTGGTCGGCATCCAGCCCCTCCTGACGGCGGTGGGCGCCGGCTGGCTGCTCGGCGAGCGGGTGGTGCCGCGGCAGTGGCTGGGCCTGGTGCTGGGCTTCGTCGGCGTCGCCCTGGTGCTGTCCAACAAGCTGGCCGGCGTGGCGGCCTGGGGGCCCCAGGTCTGGCCGGCCCTGATCGCCCTGGCCGGCATCACCGCCGGCACGCTGTACCAGAAGCGCTTCTGTCCCAGCTTCGACCTGCGCACCGGGGCCATCGCCCAGTTCCTGCCCTCGGCGGTGGTGACCTTCCTGGTGGCCTCCCAGGTGGAAAGCTTCCGCGTCGAATGGACGCCCCAGTTCGGCTTCGCCATGGCCTGGCTGGTGCTGGTGCTCTCCCTGGGCGCCATCAGCCTGCTCAACCTGCTGATCCGCCGCGGCTCGGCGGTGAACGTGGCGAGCATGTTCTACCTGACCCCGCCCTCGACGGCGCTGATCGCCTGGTTCCTCTTCGGCGAGACCCTGACCGGCCTGGCCCTCGTGGGCATGGTGCTGGCGGTGGTCGGGGTCTACCTGTCGCGCAAGCCCTGAACGGCGGAGCGCGGACATGACCGGCGGCACTGTGCGCATCCTCGGCATCGACCCCGGCCTGCGCATCACCGGCTTCGGCATCATCGACAAGGTCGGGCAGAAGCTGGCCTACGTGACCAGCGGCTGCGTCAAGACCGACGAGAAGCAGTCCCTGCCGGAACGCATCAAGACCATCCTCGACGGCATCGCCGAGGTGGTCGGCGCCCACGCCCCGGCGGAGGCGGCCATCGAGAAGGTCTTCGTGAACGTGAATCCCCAATCCACCCTGCTGCTGGGCCAGGCCCGGGGCGCGGCCATCGCCGCCCTGGTGACGGCCGGCCTGCCGGTTTCCGAATACACGGCCCTGCAGGTCAAGCAGGCGGTGGTCGGCCACGGCAAGGCGGCCAAGGAGCAGGTGGGCGACATGGTCCGCCGGCTGCTGCAGCTGCCCGGCGAGCCGAGCGCCGACGCGGCCGACGCCCTGGCCTGCGCCATCTGCCACGCCCACGGCGGCCAGGGCCTGGGCGCCCTGGCCACGCGCGGCTTCCGGGTGCGCGGCGGGCGGTTGGTGTGAACGAAGGTCCAATTCCTGGACCACCAAGACACCAAGGACACCAAGTCGCACCAGGAAGACCTTCTGGCGGGAAAGTCGGACCCGGTCGGACCGGCGGTGGTCGCAGACACTGATCTCCTGGGTGTTCTTGGTGCCCTTCGTGTCCTTGGTGGTAAAAAGTGGCCTGCCATGGTCCCTTCGCCATCTCTCTCGCCCAGCATCCCAACGCCATGATCGGACGCCTGACCGGAATCCTCTTCGAGAAGAACCCGCCCCAGATCACGCTGGACGTGCAGGGGGTGGGCTACGAGATCGACGTGCCCATGAGCACCTTCTACAACCTGCCGGCCAACGGCGAGCGGGTGAGCCTCTACACCCACATGGTGGTGCGGGAGGACGGGCATTTCCTCTTCGGCTTCCTGGCCGAGGGGGAGCGGGCGGCCTTCCGCCAGTTGCTGAAGATCTCCGGCATCGGCGCCCGCACGGCCCTGGCCGTGCTCTCGGGCCTTTCGGTGGCGGAACTGGCCCAGGCGGTGACCCTGCAGGAGACCGGCCGGCTGGTGAAGATCCCCGGCATCGGCAAGAAGACGGCGGAGCGCCTGCTGCTGGAACTGCGCGACAAGCTGCCGAAGACCATGGCGGTGGGCGGCGCCGCCGGCGCGGCGGCGGCGGCGGACGCCGGCAGCGACATCCTCAATGCCCTGCTCGCCCTGGGCTACAGCGACCGGGAGGCGGTGGCGGCCATGAAGCAACTGCCGGCCGGGGTGGCGGTGCCGGAGGGCATCCGCCAGGCCCTGAAGCTCCTTTCGAAGGCCGGCTGAGGGGCCGGATCGAGCACCGGACTTCGCCACGGTGAGGTCTTGGCTTTTCCTGGACCAGGCGCATCGCGGCGTGGCCGCGGCTCCCCGGAAAAACCGGATGGCATGACCCTTGTAGGAGCGCCGCATGCGGCGCGATAAGGGCGGTCCCGAAAGGCATCGCGGCGTGACCGCCGCTCCTACAACACCGCTCTGCCGCCGTCGGCCCACTGAACGGCACGGCGCCGTAGCGCCGCATGCGGCGCGATAAGGGTGGTCCGCCGCCCGCCGTCCGGAAAGGCAAACCACCAAGACACCAAGGGCACCAAGGGGCGCCAGGGAACGGCAAAGGCATTCCCTGGACAGCATGCCTCCCAGGGAGAGGGAAGCGCCCGCAAAGCCCTCGCCTTCCTTTGCGTCCCTCTGGGCCTTTGCGCCTCTGCGGTGAGGTTCCTGACCTTCCGCGGCCCGATGCCAACGTGGCGGCCAGGAAAGGCATCGCGGCGTGATCGCCGCTCTTACAGATGCCGGACGGCACGGCCCCGTAGGAGCGCCGCATGCGGCGCGATGAGGGTGGGTCCGAAAGGCATCGCGGCGTGACCGCCGCTCCTACAGGGACCGTCGCGTTGTCCTGCCCTCCTCTGCGCCTTTGCGCCGCGGTTCGACTGCGGTTTTCAGATTGCAATAAACTGCGCCCATGGCCATCGAGACCGACCGACTGATTTCCGGGGGCAGGGAATCGCCCCAGGAGGACGCCCTGGAGCGGGCCCTGCGCCCGCGCCTGCTGGCCGACTACGTGGGCCAGCAGAAGATTCGCGAGCAGCTGGAGATCTTCATCGAGGCGACGAAGCGGCGCGGTGAGGCCCTGGACCACGTGCTGCTGTTCGGCCCGCCGGGCCTGGGCAAGACGACCCTGGCCCACATCCTGGCCCACGAGCTGGGGGTCAATCTGCGCCAGACCTCGGGCCCGGTGCTGGAGCGGGCCGGCGACCTGGCGGCCATCCTGACCAACCTGGAGCCCCACGACGTCCTCTTCATCGACGAGATCCACCGGCTGTCGCCCGTGGTGGAGGAAATCCTCTACCCGGCCCTGGAGGATTTCCAGATCGACATCATGATCGGCGAGGGGCCCTCGGCCCGCTCGGTGAAGCTGGACCTGCCGCCCTTCACCCTGGTCGGCGCCACCACCCGGGCGGGCATGCTGACCAATCCGCTGCGCGACCGCTTCGGCATCGTCGCCCGCCTGGAGTTCTACACGCCCGAGGAACTGACCCTGATCGTCCGCCGCTCGGCGCAACTGCTGAACTGCGAGATCGAGACCGGCGGCGCCGGCGAGATCGCCCGCCGTTCCCGCGGCACGCCGCGCATCGCCAACCGCCTGCTGCGCCGGGTGCGCGACTTCGCCGACGTGCGGGCGGAAGGCCGGGTCACCGGCCCGGTGGCCGACGCGGCCCTGTCGATGCTGGACGTGGACCACCTGGGCCTGGACGTCATGGACCGCAAGCTGCTCTCGGCCGTCCTGGAGAAGTTCGGCGGCGGGCCGGTGGGCCTGGACAACCTGGCGGCGGCCATCGGCGAGGCCCGGGACACCATCGAGGACGTGCTGGAGCCCTACCTGATCCAGCAGGGCTACCTGCAGCGCACGCCCCGGGGCCGCATCGCCACGGCGGCCATCTGGCGCCACTTCGGCCTGGCCATTCCGGCGGCGAGCCGGGAACTGTGGTCGGAACCGCCGCCGGAATAAACGGCCGCCAAAAAAAGAAGGCCCGCATACACGGGCCTCTCGCATGCCGGCTTTCCGGTCAGGCCGCCCTGCGTCGCCGGGCGATGGCACCCAGCATGCCAAGGCCGGCCAGCATCATGGCGTAGGTTTCCGGTTCCGGCACGGGTGCGGCGAGTACGACATTATCGAGGGCAATGACCTCCTTGACGGGACTGAAATGCTCACCATTGATCCACATGGCATCGAGATTGGTGAGGACGGCGAGAATCTGCGCGTCGGTGGCGACGGCGCCGGAAAAAGTGCTGTTCACTCTCCATGCTCCGCCGCTCAAGGCCACCTCATAATGGGTCCAGCTACCGGGCAGGCTGCTGGTAACGTCCCGGACCAGAGTGAGACCGGCCCCCTTCAGCACCACATCGGCTTCGTTGTCGTAGCGGTCAGCGGGCGTTACGTAGCGACTGTCGAACGACAGGGTACCGCCGAAAGCCGCGCTCTTGTTGCCGAGGAAACGGCTCGGAGCGACGAAGTAACTCCACCAGGAATCCGGATCCGTGACGCGCAGGGAACCGCCAGGACTGCCATCGCTGTCAAAAATGGCGGAGGCGACGCCCTGTACCGCCCAGGTGGAGGAGGCGTTCGTGACGATGGCCGTCCAGCCGTCGGTATCAGAGTCGAAGGTGCTGGAGACAAGAATCGGGCCTGCATGCGCACTGGCGGAAAGGACGGCAGAGAAAAGCGCGGTTGCGATGATCTTGGGGTGCATGGTGCATTCTCCATAAGTATCCCGAATGGCCGCGGACGGCATGACAACCACCACGACCCGCAGGTCTTCGGGGTGGCCTGGGATTTTGACGGTAACCGGTTCCGATCGAAAGCCCAGGATGCCGATCTGCGATTTTGGATGGTTCAGGAAGCCTTTTCCTGGGTCAATAGTCCGAACGGACTAATCGGGGACAGAGCCCGGGCGCCAGCCCGGGTAAAATCCTCCCCATGACAGCCGTTCGACACGTCCTGCCGGTGCGGGTCTATTACGAGGACACCGACGCCGCGGGCGTCGTCTATTACGCCAACTACCTGCGCTACCTGGAGCGGGGCCGCACCGACTGGCTGCGCGCCCTGGGCATGGAACACACGCAGCTGCTCCGGGAACGGGGCCTGGCCTTCGTGGTCCGCTCCCTGAGCGCCGAATACCTGAAACCCGCCCGCCTGGACGACCAGCTGCAGGTGCTGACCTGGGCCGATTCCGTCGGCCGCGCCCAGATGGTCTTCGCCCAGCGCGTCGAGCGCGGCGGGGAACTTCTCCTCGATGCCCGGGTCAAGGCGGCGTGCTTCGATCCCGCCACGGGCAGGCCCACGGGCCTTCCCGCCGACCTGCTGCAGACCCTCAGAACCTCCATGGAAACCCCCTCATGAACGTCACCCAGGACCTCTCCATCATCGAACTGGTGATCAACGCCAGTCTCGTCGTCAAGCTGGTGATGGGCCTGCTGGCGGCGGTCTCCTTCATGTCCTGGTACTACATCTTCCGCAAGTGGTTCGCCCTGCGCGACGCCAAGGGGCGGACGGACAAGTTCGAGCGGGACTTCTGGAGCGGCGGCGACCTCAACGGCCTCTTCCAGAGCGCGGTGAACGACCGCCACCACGCCGGGGCCCTGGAACGCATCTTCGAGGCGGGCTACCGGGAGTTCACCAAGCTGCGCGGCCAGAAGACCCTGGACCCCGGCACCGTCATCGACGGCGTGCGGCGGGCCATGCGGGCGACCTACCAGCGCGAGATCGACGACCTGGAATCGCACCTGGCCTTCCTCGCCTCCGTGGGTTCGGTATCGCCCTACGTGGGCCTCTTCGGCACCGTCTGGGGGATCATGCATTCCTTCCGCGGCCTGGCCAGCATGAGCTCGGCTACCCTGGCGGCGGTCGCCCCCGGCATCGCCGAAGCCCTGGTGGCGACGGCCATCGGCCTCTTCGCCGCCATCCCGGCGGTGGTCGCCTACAACCGCTTCGCCCACGACGTGGACCGGGTGGCGGTGCGCTTCGAGAGCTTCATGGAGGAGTTCTCGAACATCCTGCAGAGGCAGTTGCGGTGAGCCGCAGCCCGGCCCGCCTCCGGACCCCGGTGGATCGCCCATGAGACAGCGCCGCCTCATGAACCAGATCAACGTCGTGCCCTACATCGACGTGATGCTGGTCCTGCTGGTGATCTTCATGGTCACCGCCCCGCTGATCCAGACGGGCAGCATCGACCTGCCCAGCGTCGGCAAGTCGGCGCAGCCGCCGGTGGCGCCGCTGGAGGTCATCGTCCGCGCCGACCGCAGCCTGGCCCTGCGCGACCGGGCCAGGGGCAGCACCGAAACGCCGGTCACCCGCGAGGAACTGGCGGCGCGGATCAAGGCCGCCCAGGAGCGCAACCCGGGGCAGTCCGTGCTGATCGCCGGCGACCGCAAGGCCCAGTACGAGGTCGTCCTGGACGTGATGGACGAACTCCAGAAACAGCAGGTGGCGAAGATCGGCCTGCTCGTCCAGCCGGGGAAATAGAAAAGCTTGGAAGCCGCCCTGCTCGACCGCCCCGTGCCCCCCGGCCGCCATGCTTCGGCGGTGCTGGCGGTGGCCGTGCACCTGGGCCTGGCGGCCTTCCTGATCTACGGCATCTCCTGGCAGAAGCAGGCGCCGGAGGCGATCGAGGTGGAACTGGTGCGGGCGGTCCCGATGCCCCCGGCGCCCGTCGTCGAGCCGCGCCCCGAGCCCCGGGTGGAACCGCCGCCGCCGAAGCCGGAGCCGCGGGTCGAGGCGCCGCCGCCGCCCAAGCCGGACATCGCGCTCAAGGAGAAGGAAAAGCCCAAGCCGCCGCCGAAGGAGGAGGCCCGGCCCCAGTTCAATCCCATGGACGCCCTGCGCAAGGAGCAGCAGGAGCTCGACCGGCGCAAGGAACAACTGGCCCGCGAGCAGGCGGCCGACAGGGAACTGGCCCAGATGAACGAGGCCAAGGCCGCCCAGGCCAGCAGCGCCAGGAAGAAGGCGGAGGCCGGCTACATCGACAAGATCAAGGGCAAGATCAAGGGCAACATCTACATGCCGCCGGAGATCAAGGGCAATCCGGAAGCGGTGTTCGAGGTGACCCAGCTGCCGACCGGCGAGGTTCTGTCGGCGCGCCTGGCGAAATCCTCCGGCAACGCGGCCTGGGACGCGGCGACCGAAAGGGCGATCCTCAAGTCGAGCCCCCTGCCCAAGCCGGATCAGGCGGAGCTTTTCCAGCGTAACCTCAGGCTCACCTTCCGGCCGGTCGAGGATTGAGCCGGTATAATTCCTTTTCCATGCAGATCAATCCCTTCCGCCGTTTCGTCGTCGCCGTCCTGGGCGCCGCCTGCTTGCTTCCGGCCCACGCCCAGCTTTCCATCGAGATCACCGGGGCCGGCGCCAACCGCCTGCCCGTCGCCATTCCGGATTTCGCCGGCGAGCGCATCGTCGCCCAGGCCCTGGCCTCGGTGGTGCGGGCAGACCTGGAGCGCAGCGGCCTGTTCCGCCTCGTCGATCCCGGCACCGCGGCCCTGGCCGAAGGAACGCCGGTCGCCTACGCCGACTGGAAGGCCGCCGGCGCCGACGCGGTGACGGCCGGCACCACCCAGGCGGCCGCAGACGGCCGCTACGACACCCGTTTCCGCCTCCACGACGTGCAGAAGCAGGTGTCCCTGGGCGGCCAGGCCTATGCCCACAACAGCGGCCAGATCCGCGCCACGGCGCATCGGATCTCGGACTTCGTCTACGAGAAGCTGACCGGCGAGCGGGGCGTCTTCTCCACCCGGATCGCCTACGTGGTGAAGAGCGTCGGGCGCTTCGAGCTGCAGATCGCCGATGCCGACGGCATGAATCCCCAGGCCGCCCTGGCCTCCCGCGAGCCGATCATCTCGCCGGCCTGGTCGCCGGACGGCGCGAAGCTCGCCTACGTGTCCTTCGAGGCGAAGAAGCCCGTCATCTACGTCCATGACCTGGCCTCGGGGCGGCGCCACGTGGCGGCCAACTTCAAGGGGTCGAACTCGGCGCCGGCCTGGTCGCCGGACGGCAGGCGCCTGGCCGTGGTGCTGACCAAGGACGGCGGTTCCCAGCTCTACCTGGTCAACGCGGACGGCAGCGGCGTGACGCGGCTGGCCACCTCGGCCGGCATCGACACGGAGCCCCAGTTCTCGCCCGACGGCCAGTGGATCTACTTCACCTCGGACCGCGGCGGCAGCCCGCAGATCTACCGCATTCCGGCCACGGGCGGCGACGCCCAGCGGGTGACCTTCGAGGGCAGCTACAACGTGACGGCACGCCCCTCGCCCGACGGCAAGAGCCTCGCCTACGTCTCGCGCAGCGGCGGCCGCTTCCAGCTCACCTTGCTCGACCTGGCAACGAAGCAGACGCAGATCCTGACCGACTCGACCAAGGACGAGTCGCCGAGCTTCGCACCCAACGGCCGCATGATCCTTTACGCCACGGAAATCGGCGGCCGGGGCGTCCTGGCCGCCGTGTCCGCCGATGGGCGCGTCAAGCAGAAGCTTTCCATCCAGGCGGCCGATGTCCGGGAACCCTCCTGGGGTCCCCACGTGAAATGAGATCGTCCCGCATCCCGAAACCATTTGAGGCCGGCGTCGTCGGACGACCGGGCCCCTTCGCACCCGCACCGGAGAAAACCATGAACCGCGTACTGTCCGCCGCCGCCCTGAGCCTGCTGCTCGCCGCCTGCGGCTCCCAACCCCCCGCCCCCGAGCAGGATCCTTCCCGCGTCGAGGACCGCAACCCGAACGCCGTGCAGGTGGACAGCCGGCCCGTGAAGCCCGTGGATACCGGCGCCGGCGAGACCTTCGGCGACGCCGCCCTGAAGGATCCGAAGAGCATCCTGTCCAAGCGCAGCGTCTATTTCGACTATGACAGCTACGTGATCAAGGACGAATTCAAGCCCCTGATCGAGGCCCATGCCCGGTTCCTCGCCGCCAAGCCCAAGTACCGGATGCTGATCCAGGGCAATGCGGACGAGCGGGGCAGCCGCGAATACAACCTGGCCCTGGGGCAGAAGCGGGCCGAGGCGGTCCGCAAGGCCCTGGCCCTCCTGGGCGCCCGAGAAGAGCAGCTCGAGTCCGTCAGCCTGGGCGAGGAAAAGCCGGCCTGCGGCGAGCAGACGGAAGAGTGCTGGGCCCGCAACCGGCGGGGCGACATGCTCTACTCCGGCGAGTTCTGATCCGTGCGCCGCTGGCTGGCCCTTTTCCTGCTCGTCCTTGCCCTGCCGGCCCGGGCCGGCCTGTTCGACGACGAGGAGGCACGGGCGCGCATCGAGAAGCTGCGCGCCGACCTGGCCGAGGTATCGAAGCGCCTCGACACCGCGTCGAAGAACCAGATCGACTTCGCCAACCAGGCGGAAGTGCTGAAGTCCGACCTGGCCCGCATGCGCGGGCAGATCGAGGTGCTGGTCAACGACCTGGACACCTTGCAGAAGCGCCAGAAGGATTTCTACGTGGACCTGGACACCCGGCTGCGCAAGCTGGAAGCGACGGCCGCCGCCGCCCAGGCCCCGAAGGAGGAAACGCCGCCGCCGAAAGCCGACCCGGCCGCCGAGACCCGCGACTACGAGGCCGCCCTGATGGCCTTCCGCGGCGCCAAGTACCGGGAGGCCCAGGCCGCCTTCATGGCCTTCGTCAAGGCCTATCCGGCCAGCACCCTGCTCCCCAGCGCCCACTTCTGGGCGGCCTCCAGCCACTACCAGCTGAAGGAGTACGCCAGGGCCGCCGAGTTGTTCGCCAAGGTGGCGGAGGCCTGGCCGGCCGACGCCAAGGCGCCGGACGCCCTGATGGGCCAGGCCAATGCCCTGGAGGCGGCGGGCGACGCGAAGGGCGCCCGAACGGTGCTCGAGGCCCTGGTGCAGAAGCATCCCGCCAGCAGCGCGGCCCAGGCGGCCCGGCAGCGCCTCAAATCGATGCCCGTCCCGAAGAAGAAGTGACCGGCGGCGCCGACGCCAGGCTGCGCGTCACCGAGATCTTCCATTCCCTGCAGGGCGAGTCGACCCGGGTCGGGCTGCCTACGGTCTTCGTGCGCCTGACCGGCTGTCCCCTGCGCTGCGCCTGGTGCGATACGGAATACGCCTTTTCCGGCGGCGAGCCCATGGCCATGGACGAGGTGGTCCGGCGGGTCGGCGCCTTCGACTGCCCGACGGTCTGCGTCACCGGCGGCGAGCCGCTGGCCCAGAAGGCCTGCACGGAATTGCTGACGGCCCTGTGCGAGGCCGGTTTCTCGGTTTCCCTGGAGACCAGCGGCGCCCTCGACATCGGGCCGGTGGACCCGCGGGTGGCGCGGATCGTGGACCTCAAGGCGCCCGACTCGGGCGAGTCTGCGCGCAACCGGTGGGAGAACCTGGGCCTGCTGTCGCCGCGGGATGAACTGAAGCTGGTGCTGGCTTCCCGGGGCGATTACGAGTGGGCACGCGAGGTGCTGCTGCAGCACAAGCTGGACGACCGGTGCCCCGTCCTCCTCTCGCCCGTGCACGGCAGGCTGGACCCGGCGCAGCTTGCCGAATGGATACTCGCGGACCGCCTGCCGGTCCGCTTCCAGCTGCAACTGCACAAGCTGCTGTGGGGCAACCAACGGGCCCGATGAGCCGGGCCGGCGGCCGGCGAAGTCCCGCCCCGCCGGCCGTTGCCGGCCGGGCCCTCTGCTAAGATCGCCCCATGCGCGCCGCAGTCGTCCTGCTCTCCGGCGGCCTGGATTCGGCCACCACCTTCGCCATCGCCCGGGACCGGGGTTTCGAGTGCCACGCCCTGTCGGTGGACTACGGCCAGCGCCACCACGCCGAGCTTGCGGCGGCGGCCCGGGTCGCCGCCAGCCTCGGCGCCCGCAGCCACCGCACCCTGCACCTGGACCTGTCCCAGCTGGGCGGGTCCGCCCTGACCGACCCGGGGATCGCGGTCCCGACGGGCGGCTTGATGCCCGGAATCCCCGTGACCTACGTGCCGGCGCGCAACACCATCATGCTGTCGCTGGCGCTCGCCTGGGCCGAAGTGCTCGAAGCCCGGGACATCTTCGTCGGCGTGAATGCGGTGGATTACTCGGGCTACCCGGATTGCCGGCCCGAGTACATCCGGGCCTTCGAGGCCATGGCCAACCTGGCCACCAAGGCGGCGGTCGAAGGCCATCCCCTGGCCCTGCACGCCCCGCTCATCGAACTGACCAAGGCGGACATCATCCGCCGCGGCACCGTCCTCGGGGTCGATTACGCCATGACGGTTTCCTGTTACCAGGCGGACCGGGAGGGCCGCGCCTGCGGCGCCTGCGATTCCTGCCGGCTGCGCCGGGCCGGCTTCGAGGCGGCCGGCGTCTCCGATCCCACGCTCTACCGCCCCTGAACGACGGCCGGCCGGGACCGGGCGCCCGCCCGGCATGCATTCACCGGCGTTATCCGCTCAAAAGCCCTTTTGTTTGCGCGGCCAAACCCTTTCCCCGACAATCGCTTACTTTCTTCAGGCGCCGCAGAGCGCCATTCCGGAGGAGCCATGCCTGAGGTTCAAGCCCTGGCGAAGACGGTGGTCTGGTGGGGCTTCGGCCTCGGCGTGATCTTCGGCTTCTTCGCCAACAAGACCAATTTCTGCACCATGGGTGCCGTGTCCGACGTCGTCAACATGGGCGACTGGGGCCGCATGCGCGCCTGGCTCCTGGCCATCGCGATCGCCATCCTGGGCACCAACCTGCTGGCCTACAACGGCACCTTCAACATCGCCAAGACGATCTACACGGGGCAGAACCTCCCCTGGCTCGCCCACCTGGTCGGCGGACTGACCTTCGGGGTGGGAATGACTCTGGCATCGGGATGCGGCAACAAGACCCTGGTTCGGGTCGGCGGCGGCAACCTGAAGGCCGTGGTGGTCTTCCTCTACATGGCCTACTCGGCCTACCTGACCCTGAAGGGCATCTTCGCCGTCGTCCGGGTCAACGTGCTGCAGGCGCCGTCGGTCACGGTCCAGTTGCCGACCCACCAGACTTTGCCCCACCTGATGTACCAGTCCCTGGGCATGGACCTGGCGACCGCCGAACTGGTCATCGCCCTGGTACTCGCGGGCGCCCTGATGGCCTTCGTCTTCCTCGACAAGGCGTTCTGGGAGAACAAGGACAACCTGCTGGGCGGCCTGGTGGTCGGCGCGATCGTCGTTGCCGGGTGGTACGTCACGGGCAAGATCGGTTACGCAGAGGATCCGGAATCCCTGCAGGAGATGGTCTTCGGCACGAACTCCAAACTGGCCGAATCCATGTCCTTCATCGCGCCCTCGGCCTACACCCTCGAACTCTGGGCCTTGTGGACAGATACCAGTACGGTGGTGACCTGGGGTATCGCGACCGTCTTCGGCGTCGGCATCGGCTCCTTCCTTTTCGCGGTGGCCACCAAGGCCTTCCGCTGGGAACATTTCGTCTCGGCCCAGGACATGTTCCGCCACATCATCGGCGGCGTGCTGATGGGTTTCGGCGGCGTGACCGCCGTCGGTTGCACCATAGGACAGGGCGTCACGGGCATTTCGACGCTGTCGGTCGGCTCCCTCATCACCTTCGCTGCCATCGTGGCCGGCGCCACGGCGACCATGAAATACGAATACTGGCGCATGATGAAGGAAGCCTGAGTGCGGGCCATCATCCGGGCCGGCCTGGTCTGCTGCGGCGCGCTTGCGCTGCCGGCCGATGCGGCGGAGGGTCCGCCGCCTTCCCCCATGGCGGTCTGGCTGGGCTTCATGGAGCAGTGGGCCAATGCGCTGGGGGACAGCCGCGACCAGGAATCCCGGGCCCGCATGTTCGCGGAACTGCGGCGGGCCTTGCCCTGCGGCGGGGCGGTCCGCCAGGAAGGCGGCAGCGAGGACGCCGAGTACTGCCCCCTCGACCCGCAGACCGGCGACAAGGCCCGATAGGCAGGCTTATCGACGAATCAATTTCCTGATTTGCAGGGAATATTCGCGCACAGTAATATCGGCCGGCACTCCAGAACAAGAACAAGCACGAGACCCGGCGCACCCCTGCAGCCGGGCATTCCCCGAAAAGAGCAACAGCAATCCGGCGGCCAGCAATGCCTATTGGCGGCCTTTTGGACACGTTTTTTCTTGAGGAGGGATACTCGATGAATTTCCGCAAAAGCCTGATGGCCGCCATGCTGGCGACGGCCCTGCACACCCCGGCCTTCGCCGCCGACGCCGTCCAGATGCCGGCCATGGACGGCTGGAGCAAGGGCATGGGCGACTGGATGGGCGCCATGACCAATCCCCAGATGATGAACTCCATGATGGGCATGGCCGATCCCAAGGTCTGGGGTCCCTGGATCACCGCCATGACCGATCCGAAGATGATGGCCTCCATGATGCAGATGGCCGATCCCAAGGTCTGGACGCCCTGGATCAACAGCATGACCGATCCCAAGATGATCAATTCCATGATGGCCATGGCCGATCCGAAGATGTGGACGCCCTGGATCAAGGCCATGACCGATCCCAAGATGATCAACTCCATGATCGCCATGGGCGACCCGAAGGTGTGGACACCCTTCCTCACGACAATGACCGATCCGAAGATGATGAATTCGATGATGTCGGTCGTCGATCCGAAGGTCTGGGGGCCCTGGCTCACCACCATGACCGATCCCAAGTTCATGAACGCGATGATGGGCATGGTCGAACCCAAGGTGTGGATGCCCTGGATCACCGCCATGACCGATCCCAAGCTCATGAACTCGATGATGGGCATGATGGATCCCAAGATGTGGACGCCGTGGATGAACGCCATGACCGATCCGAAGATGATCAACGGCATGATGGGGATGGCCGATCCGAAGGTGTGGACCCCCTGGATGAACGCCATGGTCGATCCGAAGATGATCAACTCCATGATGGGCATGGCCGACCCGGCGATCTGGACGCCCTGGATGAACGCCATGACCGATCCCAAGCTGATGAACAGCATGATGGGCATGGCTGATCCGAAGGTCTGGACGCCGTGGATGATGGCGATGACCGATCCGAAGATGATCAACTCCATGATGCAGATGGTCTCGCCGGAAGTCATGAACCAGTGGGTCGGCGCCATGACCAATCCGCAGATGATGGACGCCATGATGAAGGCCATGAACCCGGCGCTGATGGTGCAGATGATGAACGCCATGGCCCAGGCCATGTCGGCGATGCCCAAGATGGCCGAGGACATGAACAAGGCGGCGGGTGGCATGGCCAAGGCTGGCACCAAGGCGGGCACCAAGGCCGCCAAGGCGGGTACCAAGGCGGCGACGGACACCGCCAAGGCCGGAGCCAAGGCCGGCAGCGACACCGCTGCCGCAGGCGCCAAGGCGGGCGCAGCGGCCGCCCAGGGTGCCGCGGACGCCGTCAAGAAGTAAGCGGAGAAACGCACCGCCGGCCCCCGCGGGGACCGGCACCGGCAACCCCGCGGGGCAGGCTCCAGCCTGCCCCGCTTCGCCTTGAGGTGGAACACATGCGTATTCCCATCGGCGCCCTCGCCCTGGCCACCGGCCTCGCTTTTAGCGCTGTCGCGGCCCAAGCCCAGGACCAGGACAAGAAGCCCAAGCCGGCGCCAGCCCAGGCTGCTCCGGCCGCAGCCATGCCTGCGTTCAACATCGCCCTGCCGCCGACGCGGCCCAAGGAGGACATCGTCCCCAACACCGTCGCGGAGTCCATCAGTCCCGAGGCGCGGGCGAATTTCGTCTCCTCGATGATGGCGGTGAACCCCTTCTCCTTGCGGGAGATGATCGCCATGATGGTGGTCAAGTATCCGGCCAGGGACGGGCTGAAGTACGACGACGTGGTCGAGGCCATGAAGGTCAAGGCCAACGAGATCAACTTCAAGTTCGTCGGCCACAACCCCCTGTGGAAGGACGTGGTCGCCATCACCGGCAAGACCGATACCCCGCGCGTCGAATTCTTCAGCTTCTGCGACGCCCTGGTGGCCCGGGAGATCATGGACCTCAGCCTGGAATTCGCCGCCTTCCTGCCCTGCCGCATCGCGGTCGTCGAGGATGCCCACAAGAAGATCTGGCTGATGACCCTGGACTGGGACGTCCGCTGGCTGGATTCCAGCAAGAACCCGAACCGGATATCGGAATCGCTGCGCGAGAAGTCGGTCCGCGTCCGGGAGGCGATCGACAAGATCATGCGTGCCGGCGCGGCGGGCGATTTCTGAGGCGCCGCGTCGCCCGTGGCACCGGATCCGGATTCGAAATTGACCGTCTGAGGCCGCGCCCGCTATAATCTTCTGTTCCCGCCGGGAGGAGGGTCGGTAGCTCAGTCGGTAGAGCAGCGGACTTTTAATCCGTTGGTCGCGAGTTCGAGTCTCGCCCGACCCACCACTACCCCCATGGGCAGGTTTGGCTATAATTCGCCACCTTGGGTTGTTAGCTCAGTTGGTAGAGCAGCGGACTCTTAATCCGTAGGTCGAAGGTTCGAATCCTTCACAGCCCACCAAGTCATCCCCAGACGGCCTCCTGCACGGAGGCCGTCTGCCTTTCCGGGGTGGGAAAAATACCGGATTCCGGCAATCTCCCGGCGCCACCGTGAACTGCCTCACGGGATTTCGGCCCCCTTAGTCCGATCGGACTATTCCCGCCCGTCGGAGGCCTCCCTAGACTTCGCACCAGTCAAGCGGCCTCTCGCCGCAACCATCCCAGGGAGCCCTCAAATGAAAACCGTCTTCAAGCTCGCCGTCATCGCCGCGGCGCTCACCGCCGCCTTCCGCGCCGACGCCTATACCACCACCATCACCTACGGCGCCAACTCCCTCGAGTCCGGCATCGTGACCCTCGATTTCGATGCGCCCACTCCCGCCCCCTTCGCCTACTCGGGCGGCGGGCTCTATACCACGAGCATCTCCGGCATCACCGCCGTGCCCCCGGGGTCCACCGGCAATCACTGGTCCGTCGGCCCCTCCACCCCCGGCGTCGTCAATCTCTCCGGCGGCGGCGCCAGCTACTATGGCTTCCTCTGGGGCTCGCCCGATGCCTACAACACGGTGAGCTTCTACAGCGGCGCCACGCTCCTGGGTGCTTTCACCGGCGCCGCCGTCTATCCGCCGGCCAACGGCGACCAGTCCATCGGCCGCTACTTCAATTTCTTCGCCGATACCGGCGCCCCGGTCACGAAGGTCGTGTTCCAGTCCTCCGGCTACGCCCTGGAGACCGACAACCATTCCGTGGTCGCCGTGCCCGAGCCCGAGACCTACGCCATGATGCTGGCCGGCCTCGGCCTCCTCGGTGCCGCCGCGCGTCGCAAGGCGGCCACCCGCGCCTGAGGCATCTCCAGCCCATGAAAAACCCCGCCTCGGCGGGGTTTTCTTTTTCCGGCGGGTGCGCCTCAATGACCGACGAAGCGGGCCGCGTAGTCGGCGTCGTCGTAGAGCGACGCTCCGTGCTCCGCCTTGCCGAATTCCCTGAGAATCCGCTGCCCCTGCTCCGACGCGACGAAGGCGACGAAGCCGGCGGCCGTCTCGCGGCCGGCCGTGGCGCCGGCCGGGGTCAGCAGGGCATGGTAGGTGTTCACCAGCCGCTTGTCGCCGCGGAACAGGATGGTCAGGCCGGGCACCCGTTTCGCCTCGGCGACCCAGGTGCTGCTGTCGGTCATGAAGTAGGCACCCTCCTGCTCCGCCCGCTTGAGGCTCGCGGTCATGAAGTCCTTGGTGACGATGACCCAATCGCCCTCGCCGGCCACGCCGGACGCCTTCCACAGGTCGTTCTCCTTCTGGTGGGTGCCGGAGTTGTCGCCCCGGGAGATCCACTTCGCCTTGGCCGCGGCGATCTTCCGGTAGGCGTCCAGGGCGTCGGTCGCCTGCCGGATGCCGGCCGGGTCGGTGGCAGGGCCGACGATGAAGAACTCGTTGGAACCGATCAGGGTCGCCTGGGTCGCCCAGCCCTCCTTGACGGCGATCTTCTCCTGCTCGGGCGCATGGACCATGGCCAGGTCCACTTTCCGTTCCTTGAGCTGTTTCATCGAGGCGCCGGTGCCGGCCTTGAACCAGTCGAGACGGCAATCGGCCGCCCGGCAGTAGGCCTCGCCCCAGGCCTTCAGGAGGCCCAGTTCCCCGGGACTGCCCGTGGCGAGACGGAAGACCCGGGCACCGTTGCCATAGCTCTCGGTGGGCTTCGCCTCCTGGGCGGCTACGGGAAGGACCAGGAAGGCGGCGAGGACGGAAAGGAGTCGTTTCATTTTTTGGCGTTCGGGAAGAAGAGTTGCTGGCCGCCGATGGTGTAGCCGGCGATGGTCTGCTGGCCCTCGGCGGAGACGAGCCAGTCGATGAATTTCTGCCCGGCATCCTTCTTGACGTGGGCATGCTTTGCCGGATTGACCAGGATGACTCCGTACTGGTTGAAGAGGCGCGGGTCGCCCTCCACCAGGATTTCCAGGTTCTGGCGGTTCTTGAATGAAAGCCAGGTGCCCCGGTCGGCCAGGACGTAGGCGTTCATGGAGGCGGCGGAGTTGAGGGCCGGCCCCATGCCGGCGCCGACGTCCCGGTACCAGGGGCCGCGGGCCTTGTCCAGGTCCACGCCGGCCATCTTCCAGTAGCGCAACTCGGCGGCATGGGTGCCGGACTTGTCGCCGCGGGAGACGAAGGGCGCCTGGACCGCCGCCACCCTGGCCAGGGCGGCCGTCACGTCCCGGCCGCCGGCCACCTTGGCCGGATCGTCCTTCGGGCCGACGACGACGAAGTCGTTGTACATGACTTCCCTGCGTTCGACGCCGAAGCCTTCGGCGATGAATTTCTCCTCGGCCGCCTTGTCGTGCACGAACACGACATCGGCATCGCCGCGGCGGCCCTGGTCGAGGGCCTGGCCGGTGCCCAGGGCGACCACCCGGACCTCGATGCCCGATTTCGCCGTGAAGGCCGGCAACAGGTGCTTGAAGAGGCCCGACTGCTCCGTGGAGGTGGTCGAGGCGACGGTGATGAACTCGGCCGCCTGGCCGGCGCCGGCCGCGGCGAGGACGATGGCCGCCAGCGCGGCCCGGAATATGCGATGCATGGTGGAGTCTCCCTTGTTGCTCAGGCCGCCTTGGCGGCGGCTGGCTTGAACTGCATGGCCTTGTATTCGAGGAATTCCTCGAGCCCCGGCTTGCCCATCTCGCGGCCGTTGCCCGACTGCTTGTAGCCGCCGAAGGGCGCCTGGAGGTTGAAAGGGCCGCCGTTGATCTCGACCTGGCCGGTGCGCAGGCGGCGCGCCACCCGTTCCGCCCCCTCGTCGCTGCCCGCCCAGACGCCGCCCGAGAGGCCGTAGGCCGTGCCGTTGGCGATGCGTATCGCATCCTCCTCGTCCCGGTAGGTGATGATGGACAGCACGGGGCCGAAGATCTCCTCCTGGGCGATGGTGGCGTCCGGCTTCACCCGGCCGAAGACCGTCGGCTTCACGTAGTAGCCGCGCTCCAGGCCTTCGGGCGCCTCCGGTCCGCCGCAGAGGAGTTCCGCCCCGTCGGCGATCCCCTTGCGGATGTAGTCGCGGACCCGGTCCCGCTGGGCCGCCGACACGAGGGGCCCCAGCTTGGCCGCGCCGCCCAGGGGATCGCCCACCGTGAAGCCCGCCGCCACCTCGGCCGCGATCCGGGCCGCCTCCGCGTACTTGGACTCGGGCACCAGCATGCGGGTATGGGCCGAGCAGGTCTGGCCGCTGTTCAGGAAGCAGGCATTGACGGTACCCTTGACGGCAGCCGCCAGGTCGGCGTCGTCCAGGATCACCGAGGCCGACTTGCCGCCCAGTTCGAGGGCGACGCGCTTGATGTTGGCCGCCGCCACTTCGGAGATGCGCCGACCGGCCCGGGTGGATCCGGTGAAAGACACCATGTCCGCCTCCGGATGGGCGACGAGGGCCTCGCCGACCCCCGGCCCGTAGCCGGTAACGAGGTTGAAAACCCCGGCCGGCAGGCCGACGGCATCGACGATCTCGGCCAGGACGAAGGCATTGAGGGGCGCCACCTCCGAAGGCTTGAGGACCACCGTGCAGCCGGCCGCCAGGGCCGCCGCCACCTTGGCGGCGATCTGGTGCAGGGGGTAGTTCCAGGGCGTGATGCAGACGACCACGCCGACCGGTTCGCGCACCACCCTGGAATTGCCGACGGTCTCTTCCCAGGCGAACTGGGTGGCGAGCTTGGCGTATTGGCGGAAGTTGGCGACGGGCGAACCGACCTGGATGGGGCCGGCCATCCTGAGGGGCATGCCCACCTCCTCGGCGATCAGCCGGGCCAGTTCCTCTTGCCTGGCCTTCAGGCCCTCGTGGATCTTCTGCAGGAATTCGGCCCGCTCGGCGGGCGTCGTGCGGCTCCAGGCGTCGAAGGCGGCCCGGGCGGCCCGGACCGCGGCGTCGGCGTCGGCTGCATCGGCTTCCGGTATGCGGCCGATGACCTCCTCGGTGGATGCGGACAGCACGTCGATGCTGCCTGGCCCGGAAGGCGCGACCCAGCGGCCGCCGATGTAAAGCTTGGTGCAATCTCTCATGGTTTCTCTTGTGGGATGGTGAATCCCGGCACTGCGCAAGGCAGTCGCGGCCGGGAAAATGGGCGGGGCGCCGGTCGGCGTCCCGCTCGGCCTGCGGCCTATCGGGTAAGCTAGAGGAAATCGCCGCCAGCCTCAATAAGAAAAGAGATACATATATGCACTTGAAGCTCGAACCCGCCCTGTTCCTGGCGCAGGACGACCATCAGGTGGACCTGGGCGAACTGGCCGACATCCTGGCCGGCATCGCGGAAACCGGCACCGTGCGCGGCGCCGCGGAACGCATGAGCCAGTCCTATCGCGGCATCTGGGGCAAGATCAGCAATGCGGAGACCATCCTCGCCCGCGGCCTGGTGATCAAGGCCAAGGGCCATGGCAGCAGCCTCACGGCGGCCGGCAAGGAGGTCCTGCGCCTGGCCGGAGAGATGCGCCAGCGCGCCAGGGAGGTGACCCGGAAGGAGGTCTCCGGCTTCGAGCGCCAGTTGCGCGAACTGCTGGCCCTGGAGCAGCCCCGCCTGCGCATGGCCTGCAGCCACGACATCCTGCTCCAGCAATGCGCCACCGACGGCCACCTGCCCTTCCTCGAGATGCGCTTCATGGGCTCCACCAAGGCCCTGCTGGCCATGGAATCGGGCAAGGCCGACCTGGCCGGCTTCCACCTGCCCGGGAACATGCCGGTGCCCATGGAGATCGGCCATGTCTTCTCCGACCCCCGCCTCTTCGTCATCCCGCTGATGCGCCGCGAGCAGGGCCTGCTGGTCGCCCGCGGCAATCCCAAGGGCATCCGCGAGGTGGCCGACCTGGCGCGCCCCGACATCCGCTTCATCAACCGCCAGCGCGGCGCCGGCACCCGCCTCTGGCTCGACCAGCTCCTGGAATCCCAGGGGGTGGACCCGCGGGCCATCAAGGGCTACGACCAGGAGGAATTCACCCACTTCGCCGTCGCCGCCGCGGTGGCGGCCGGCGCCGCCGACGTGGCCTTCGCCGTGCGGGCGGCGGCGGAGGGTTTCGCCCTGGATTTCATCCCGGTCGGCACCGAAACCTACTACCTGTGCGGACGCGCCTTCCTGCGCGACACGGAGACCCTGGACCGCCTCGTCGCGGCCGTGGTCGCCGGCCTGGGCAAGCACGCCGGCTATTCACCGCCGGCCCCGGCCTGAATCGAGCCAGGCCCTGCCGGCGCGGGCCTGCCGGCGAACTCGTTCCGGCCCGCGCCGGCAGGAGAAATGCCATCGGAGGGAGGCTACCCGGCGAACGCGGCTCCGGAGGAAGGGCCGTTCGCGGACGAGACCGCTCCTGCGGACCCTCCCCTGCCACGGCGTACCTTCCGGGCGCCGGAGCGCCCACGGGAAGGACTATGCCTGGAACATTCCCGCCGTTTCGATGAAGCGGATGATCTCCGGCAGGCCCTGGCCCGTCTTCAGGTTCGAGAACACGAAGGGCCGCTCGCCGCGCATCTTCCGCGCGTCCCGGTCCATCACCTCCAGCGAGGCCCCGACCAGCGGCGCCAGGTCGATCTTGTTGATGACCAGCAGGTCCGACTTGGTTATCCCGGGACCGCCCTTGCGGGGGATCTTGTCGCCGGCCGCCACGTCGATCACGTAGATCGTCAGGTCCGACAGTTCCGGGCTGAAGGTGGCGGCCAGGTTGTCGCCGCCGCTCTCGACGAAGATGATCTCCAGCCCGGGAAAGCGCCGGTTCAGCCGGTCCACCGCTTCCAGGTTGATGCTGGCGTCCTCGCGGATGGCGGTGTGTGGACAGCCGCCGGTCTCGACGCCGATGATGCGGGCGGGCTCCAGGGCCTCGTTGCGGACCAGGAACTGGGCGTCCTCCTCCGTGTAGATGTCGTTGGTGACGACGGCGATCTCGTGGCGTTCGCGCAGGGCACGGCAGAGGGCCAGGGTGAGCGCCGTCTTGCCGGAACCGACGGGACCGCCGATGCCGACGCGCAGGGGATCGGCGGTACGGGCAGGATTCTTGTTCGTCATGATCTGAAAAGGCGTGAGTACTGCGTTTCGTGGCGGCTGCCGGCGATGGCCAGGCCGGGGAGGAAATTGGCGGCCTCGCCGGGCGCGGTGGCCTCGGCGGCGGCAGCCAGCGCCGGGATCCGGTCGCCGAGGGCGAGCAGCAGGCGCTGCCCTGCCGTCTGGCCCAGGGGGACGGCCTTCACCGCCGCCATCACCTGGTTCTCGCACCAGGCCCACAGGTAGGCAGCCAGCGCATCCGCCGCGGGAATCTGCCAGGCCGCCGCGGCGCAGCTCCAGGCGAGGGGGAAACTGCAGGGCAGGAAGTACGCCAGCCTGTCGGCGGGAAACCCCGGCAGGTCGCCCAGCAGCCGGGCCAGGGAATGGCCCATCTGCAGCGACTCGGCACGCGATTCGGCGGTTTCCCGGCTGGACAGGAATTCCGCATCCAGGGACGCCAGGACCTCCCGGTCCCCGGCAGCCCATGCCCGCAGCATGGCGGCGAGATAGGGCGCCTCGAAGCGCCCGATCCCCCAGCACAGGCAATCCCCTATCCAGGACAGGGCGGAGTCCTCGTCGCCCACCGTTCCATCCTCCACCGCCCACTCCAGGCCCTGGGAATAGGTGTAGGCGCCGACCGGCAGCACCGGGCTGGCCAGATGCAGCAGGCGAACCAGGGCAAGGTCTGCGGAACCGTGGGGCATCGATCAGCGGGCGGCGAAATGGTCGTGGATGCGAGGACCCCGTCCCTCGCCGTCGGCGCTGTGGCCGTGCGGGTGGGCGTGGCCGCCGTGGGCCCCGTAGGCGCCGCTTTCCGGCGCGAAGGGGGCGACGATCGCGGCGACCGGAAGGCCGAGCCCGAGCACCATGTCGCCCAGCACGTGATCGCGGGCGAAGCGCAACCGGCCCGGCCCGATCTCGACCGCCACGTGCCGGTTGCCCAGGTGGTAGGCCGCCCGGGCAAGGGCCAGGGGGTCGTCGCTGGTGGCTTCGAGCAATTCCTCCGCGGCCGCGACGACCTCTACGATGCGGCCGTCGTTGCCGGCCAGCCGGTCGCCGGGCCGCAGCACCCGGCCCCGCTCGAGGAACAGGCCGACCTCCTCGCCGCTCTCCAGCCTGGTCCGCAGGCGGCTCTTGCAGCGGGCTTCGAAGGCCAGGACCAGGCGTTCGCCGGCCGGACTCCCGGCCGGCGCGACGGATTCGATCAGGAGCACGGCGTCGTTCTCACTGCGGCAGGGGCTCGCCCCGGAGGAAGGCCAGCGCCATGCCGTCGATCACCGGCGGATTCTCCAGCGGCGAGGCGTGGCCGACGCCCGGAACGACGCGCAGGACGGCGCCGGGAATTCCCTGCTGCAGCACCCGGGCGTGGTAGATCGGCGTGAACCGGTCGTCCTCGCCGACGACGACGAGGGTCTCCGCCCGGATGTCCTTCAGGCGTTCCCGCAGGTCGTGCTCCAGCACGCCCGTCATCATGGCCTTGGTGCCGGCCCAGGGCAGGGCCTCGGCAAGCTGCTCCAGGGTGGGAATCATGGGAGCGGCCAGCCTGAGGAAGTTGTTGCCGAAGGTGATGGGCAGCATCACCCGGAAGCGCAGGCGGGTGCCGCCCGCCTCCCAGGCCATGACAATGGCGTCGTGCAGCGCCCGGTTCACCTCGTCGGTCCAGGCCAGGGTGTCCAGCAGCACCATTCGCCCGAGCCGCTCCGCATGCTGGAGCGCGAAATACTGGGCGACGATGCCGCCGTAGGAGAGGGCGAAGAGATGGGTCTTCGCGATGCCGAGCTTGTCCAGCAGTTTCGCCAGGTCGTCCGCCTGGCGCGGCAGCGGGTAGGTCTCCTCGTCGGTCCGCTGGGTCTGGCCCTGGCCCCGCATGTCCAGCAGCAGGACACGGAAATGGGGCGCGAAATCCTTGACCTGGGTCGCCCAGGCCACGGTGCTCATGGTCAGCCCGTTGAGGATGGTGACGGTCTCCGGCCCGTCGCCGTGCAATTCGTAATAGACGTTCAATCCGCCGATATCCATGAGCGGCATGCGCTTCCCCTTTCGTGTATTCGGACGCCTTCGCGGCAAAGGTCAGCCGAGGATCTCCGTGATGTGCTCCCGCAGCCGCTTCTCCTCCTCGAACTGCTCCATCTCGGGCCCCAGTGCATCCCGGGCCGAGACCATGCCCACCGGCCAGCCGTTCTCCACCACGGGAACATGGCGGAAACCGCTCTCGTACATGATGTGGAGGGCATGGCTGAAAGGCTTGTCCGGCTCGATGGTGCGGGGATTGCGGGTCATCACCTCGCCGACCGTCGTGCGTTTGGGATCCCGGACCTCGGCCAGGACCCGGATCAGGGCATCGCGCTCCGTGAAGATGCCCACCAGGAGGGGGCCTTCCACCACCATCACGGCACCCACCCTGGCATCGCGCATCTGCCTCGCAGCCTCGGTCACCGTCGTGTCGGCCGCGGTGGTGACGCTGCGTTGCCGGCTGATGATCTGTCGTATCGGTCTGTTGGGCATGGGAGTTCTCCTCTTGGCGCCGTTGAAGGCCCGGGGATGCCGGGCGGAAGTTCAGAACAGGAAATAGCGCTGGGCCATGGGCAGTACCTTCGCCGGCTCGCATACCAGCAACTCGCCGTCGGCCCGCACTTCGTAGGTTTCCGGATTCACCTCGAGCCGCGGCGTCGCCCGGTTGCGCACCATGTCCTTCTTGCCGATGGCCCGGCAGCCCCGCACGGGCTCCAGGCGCTTGCGCAGGCCCAGGGAGGCGATGTCCGGATTGTCCATGGCGGCCCGGGAAACGAAGGTGACCGAGGTCCGCAGGGCGGCGCCGAAGCTGCCGAACATGGGCCGGTAATGCACCGGCTGGGGCGTCGGGATGGAGGCATTGGGATCGCCCATCGCGGCCGCCGCGATCATGCCGCCCTTGAGGATCAGGCTGGGCTTGACGGCGAAGAATCCGGGCCGCCAGAGCACCAGGTCGGCCAGCTTGCCGACCTCCACCGAACCCACCAGGTGTGCGATGCCGTGGGTGATGGCCGGGTTGATGGTGTACTTGGCGATGTAGCGCTTGGCCCGCTCGTTGTCGCTGCGGGCGTTGTCCTCCTTCAGGGCGCCTCGCTGCACCTTCATCTTGTGGGCCGTCTGCCAGGTGCGGATGATCACCTCGCCGACGCGGCCCATGGCCTGGGAGTCCGAACTCATCATGGAGAACACCCCCAGGTCGTGCAGGATGTCCTCGGCGGCGATGGTCTCCCTCCGGATTCGGCTCTCGGCGAAGGCGACGTCCTCGGCGATGGCCGGGTCCAGGTGGTGGCACACCATCAGCATGTCCAGGTGCTCGTCGATGGTATTCACCGTATAGGGCATGGTGGGATTCGTCGAGCTGGGCAGGACGTTGGGCAGGGCCGCCGCCGTGATGATGTCGGGAGCATGGCCGCCGCCGGCGCCCTCGGTGTGGAAGGTGTGGATGGTGCGGCCCTTGAAGGCGGCCAGGGTCGCCTCCACGAAACCGGATTCGTTCAGCGTATCCGTGTGGATGGCCACCTGCACGTCCATTTCGTCGGCCACGGAAAGGCAGTTGTCGATGGCCGCCGGGGTCGTGCCCCAGTCCTCGTGCAGCTTGAGGCCGATGGCGCCGGCCCGTACCTGCTCCCGCGCCGGCTCGGGCAGCGAGACGTTGCCCTTGCCGAGGAAACCCAGGTTCATCGGGAAGGCCTCGGCGGCCGAGAGCATGGAATGGAGATGCCAGGGGCCGGGCGTGCAGGTGGTGGCGAAGGTGCCCGTGGCCGGCCCGGTGCCGCCGCCGATCATGGTGGTGACCCCGGACATCAGGGCCTCGTCGATCTGCTGCGGGCAGATGAAGTGGATGTGGGTGTCGATGCCTCCGGCGGTGACGATCATGCCCTCGCCGGCGATGATCTCCGTGCCGGCGCCGATGGGGATGGTGACCCCCGGCTGCACGTCCGGGTTGCCCGCCTTGCCGATGCCCGATATGCAACCGTTCTTGAGGCCGATGTCGGCCTTGACGATGCCGGTCACCGCATCCACGATCAGGGCATTGGTGATCACCGTGTCCGCCACCTCGGCGGCCCGGCCCTGGCCCTGGCCCATGCCGTCGCGGATCACCTTGCCGCCGCCGAACTTCACTTCCTCGCCATAGAGGGTGAAGTCCTTCTCCACCTGGATCCAGAGTTCCGTGTCGGCCAGGCGAAGGCGGTCCCCCGTCGTCGGCCCGAACATCTCGGCATAGGCGTTTCGCGAAATCTTTCCTGACATGTCTCACTCCGTGGCACGGAAAATCGGCAATCTCGGAACAGGGGGAACCCGGGTTCCCCCCGTACCCCCTTCCTATTCGGCCAAGCGCATCACAGGTTTCCCTGGACCTTGCCCTGGAAGCCGTAGACCTTCCGGTCGCCCGAGTAGGCGACCAATTCCACCGTCCGCGTCTGCCCCGGCTCGAAGCGGACGGCCGTGCCGGCGGCGATGTTCAGCCGCATGCCGCGGGCCTTGGCCCGGTCGAAGGCGAGGGAATCGTTGGTCTCGAAGAAATGGTAGTGGGAACCGACCTGGATGGGCCGGTCGCCGGTATTGGCCACTTCCAGGACCAGGGTGCGGCGGCCCGGGTTCAGTTCGATGTCGCCGGGTTCGACCAGCATTTCGCCGGGGATCATGATGTCGCGCCTCCTAGACGATGGGGTTATGGACCGTGATCAGCTTGGTGCCGTCGGGGAAGGTGGCTTCCACCTGGATCTCGGGGATCATTTCCGGCACTCCTTCCATGACCTCGTCCCGGGCCAGGAAGCTCGTCCCCAGGCTCATCAGTTCGGCCACGGACTTGCCGTCCCGGGCCCCCTCCAGGATGCCCGCCGTGATGAAGGCCACCGCCTCCGGATAGTTGAGCCTGAGCCCGCGGCCCTTGCGTCGTTCTGCGAGCAGCGCCGCCGTGAAGATCAGCAGCTTGTCCTTCTCGCGGGGAGTGAGTTCCATGTTTCCTCCTCGTGGATTTCAGGTGTTCCAGATGCGGGGCGGTACGGCGGGGATCCCGACCAGGGCCGGGCGGAGCAAGGCCCAGAGTTCCGCGAACCAATACCGGGCCGCCTCCGACGAGTGGCCCAGGAAACGGGCCAGCAACAGGCCCGGCGGCGCCGTGATCCCGTGGCGCGTGCCCGCCTCGCGGGGAGCCACGGCGCGGCAGCGGGCGACCAGATCGGCCGGCACGTCGCCGGCGGCGGCGACGAGGGTGCCGCAGACCGAATAGCCGGCCAGGCCGGCGGTGGCGGTGAGCAGGGGATCGCTGCCCGACAGGCGGCCGCGTTCCAGGAACAGGGGCACGCCGCAGCGGCGGATCCGGGTCTCCAGTCGCAACTGGCCCGAATCGAAGGTCTCGCCCGAGGCGCGACGGCCGAGGCACAGCACTTCCCAGCCAAGGTAGCGGCCGCCTTCGGCCAGATCCACCTCCGTGTCCAGCGCCGCCAGGGTTCCGTCGTAGGCGATGGTTTCCTGGGGCAGCCATTCCAGGCGGGCGGCCTCGTCGACGCGAAAGGCCAGGCGCTGGGCCGCCCACGGGCCGGCGCTCCGATACCACTTGCCGGCGCCCGGCGTGGTCAGCAGGGCGTGGGTGCCCGGCCCCAGGTCGGCGCGGATCTCCAGTTCGTCTCCCCCCGCGACGCCGGCCGGGGGGTGCAGGATGATGGCGTGGCAGACCGCCGGACCTTCGGGATGGAGCGCCTTCTGCACGCGTAGGGGCCCGCTGTGCTCCCGGCGGGTCAG
Organism: Pseudomonadota bacterium; assembly: GCA_052035955.1. Taxonomy (GTDB): domain Bacteria; phylum Pseudomonadota; class Gammaproteobacteria; order Burkholderiales; family Rhodocyclaceae; genus JAEUNJ01. Next base: position 5,406 of record JBPOHD010000039.1, on the reverse strand, counting down.
GAGCGTGCTGTCCCCGCGACGGGCGAAGCCCAGATGCAGGCGGGCATGCCAGGGGGCGACGACGGGCTCGATCGGGCGCATCGGGCGATCATACCGAAAGCAGTTCCCGGATTCCGTCCTTGTCCATGTCGGCGCCGGCACCGCGGCGGATGATCTCGCCCCGTTCCATCAGCAGGTACTGGTCGGCCAGGTCGCGGGCGAAGTCGTAGTACTGCTCCACCAGCAGGATCGCCATCTCGCCGGTGGCCGCCAGTTCGCGGATCGCCCGCTCGATGTCCTTGATGATGGAGGGCTGGATGCCCTCGGTCGGCTCGTCGAGGATCAGCAGGCGCGGTCCGAAGGCCAGGGCCCGGCCGATGGCGAGCTGTTGCTGCTGGCCGCCGGAAAGGTCGCCGCCGCGCCGCCGCAGCATCTGCTTCAGGACGGGGAACATGGTGAAGATGCGCTCCGGCAGGGGCGTGCTGCCGGGCCGGGTCGCCAGGCCCATCTGCAGGTTCTCCTCGACGGTCAGGCGGGGGAAGATCTCCCGGCCCTGGGGCACGTAGCCGATGCCTGCCCTGACCCGCTCGTGGGACGCCACCCGGGTGATGTCGCGGCCGTCGAAGACCAGGCTGCCGCCCTTCACCGGCACCAGGCCCATCAGGCACTTCAGCAGCGTCGTCTTGCCGACGCCGTTGCGGCCGAGGAGCGCCGTCACCTTGCCCATCGGCGCCTCGAAGCCGATGTCGCGCAGGATGTGGCTGCCGCCGTAGTACTGGTTGAGGTTGTCGACTTTCAGCATGGCAGGAAAAGACCCCTACCGCGGAGAACGCAGAGGACGCAGAGAAAACCTTGAATGGGGTCCCCTGCGCTCTCTGCGCCCTCTGCGGTGAATGAAGTTAGCGGCCAAGGTACACCTCGATGACGCGCGGATCGTTCTGCACCGTCCCCAGGTCGCCTTCGGCGAGCACCGAACCCTCGTGCAGCACGGTCACCTTGCCGCCGAGCTGGCCGATGAAGGCCATGTCGTGCTCGACCACCACCAGGCTGTGTTTGCCGGCCAGGGACTTGAACAGTTCGCCGGTGCGTTCCGTCTCCTCGTCGGTCATGCCGGCCACCGGCTCGTCGAGGAGCAGCAGCTTCGGATCCTGCATCAGCAGCATGCCGATTTCCAGCCACTGCTTCTGGCCGTGGGAGAGCAGGCCGGCCAGGCGGTCGGCCTCCTTCTCCAGGCGGATCTGCTTCAGGGTGTCGGCGATCCTGTCGCGGGTTTCGCCGTCGACGACCGAGAACAGGCTGCGCCGGACGCGCTTGTCCGTCTTCATGGCCAGTTCGAGGTTCTCGAACACCGTGTGGTTCTCGAAGATGGTGGGTTTCTGGAACTTGCGGCCGATGCCGGCGTGGGCGATCTCCGGTTCGGTCATGGTGCGCAGGTTCATGGTCTGGCCGAAGAAGGCCTTGCCCGCGTCTGGCCGCGTCTTGCCGGTGATGACGTCCATCATGGTCGTCTTGCCCGCGCCGTTGGGACCGATGATGCAGCGCAGTTCCCCCGCGTCGATGGCCAGCGAAAGCTTGTTGAGGGCGCGGAAGCCGTCGAAGCTGACCGTGATGCCCTCCAGGTAGAGGATGACGTTGTGGGAGAGGTCCACCTCGCCGGGCACCAGCACGTGTCCCAGGTTGGCCTGGTCCTCCCAGGTGGTGGGCAGGCCTTCGTCGGCCGTGATGGAATTCATTGGCCTCCCCTCCCCCCGGCCCCCTCCCCGGAGGGGGTGACGGCAGTTCGCCGCTGCGCGGCTCCATGTTCGTGGCTGCGCCCCTTCGGGCGGCCGTGCGGGGCGCTCATGCGCGCTTCTCCTTCAGGCGTTTCCACAGGCCGACCACGCCCGTCGGCAGGAACAGGGTGACGAGGACGAAGAGCAGGCCGAGGAAGAACAGCCAGTACTCCGGGAAGGCCTGGGTGAAGAAGCTCTTCGAGAGGTTCACCACCGCCGCGCCGACGACCGGGCCGACCAGGGTGCCGCGCCCGCCGACCGCCGCCCAGATGGCGATCTCGATGGAGTTGGCCGGGGACATTTCGCTGGGATTGATGATGCCCACCTGCGGCACGTAGAGGGCGCCCGCGATGCCGCAGAGGATGGCGGACAGGGTCCAGATCGCCAGCTTGTAATGCAGCGGGTTGTAGCCCAGGAACATGACGCGGGACTCGGCATCGCGGATGGCGGTGAGGATGCGGCCGAACTTGGAAGTCATCAGGTAGCGCCCCAGCAGCAGCACCGCCATCAGCATGACGGCCGAGAGGGCGAAGAGGGCGGCCCGCATTTCCGGCGCCGTGATCGGCATGTCGAGGATGCGCTTGAAGTCGGTGAAGCCGTTGTTGCCGCCGAAGCCCGCGTCGTTGCGGAAGAAGTAGAGCATGGCGGCGTAGGTGAGGGCCTGGGTGATGATGGAGAAGTAGACGCCCTTGATGCGGGACCGGAAGGCGAAGAAGCCGAAGACGAAGGCCAGCAGGCCGGGCACGGCCACCACCTTGAAGACGGCGAAGGCGAAGCTGTCGGTGCCGGCCCAGTACCAGGGGAAGGCCTTCCAGTCGAGGAAGACCATGAAATCGGGCAGGGGCGAGTGGTAGACCCCGTCCAGGCCGATCTGCCGCATCAGGTACTGGCCGAACATGTAGCCGCCCAGCGCGAAGAACACCCCGTGCCCCAGGGACAGGATGCCGGCATAGCCCCAGATCAGGTCCATGGCCACGGCGACGATGGCATAGCACATGATCTTGCCGCCCAGGGTGATCACGTAGTCCGACACGTGGAAGGCGCTTTCCTTCGGCGTGAAGAGGTAAAGCCCGGGGAGCAGGACCAGGGCGACGGCGGCGAAGACGCCCAGCGCCACCCAGCCCTTGGCGGGCGTCGCGGCGAGGAAGCGGACGACGAAGGGGGTGCGGGTCATTTCAACTCTCGACGAAGCGGCCCTTGAGGGCGAAGAGGCCCTGGGGACGTTTCTGGATGAAGACGATGATGATCACCAGGACGACGATCTTGGCGATCACGGCGCCCGCCCAGCCCTCGATGAACTTGGTCACGATGCCCAGGCCCAGGGCCGCCCAGACGGCGCCGGCCAGCTGCCCCACGCCGCCGAGGACGACGACCATGAAGGAATCGACGATGTAGCCCTGGCCCATGTCCGGCCCCACGTTGGCGATCTGCGACAGGGCCACGCCGCCCAGGCCCGCGATGCCCGCGCCCAGCCCGAAGGCGAGGGTGTCGATGCGGGCCGTCGGCACGCCGACGCAGCCGGCCATGGGACGGTTCTGGGTCACGGCGCGGACGAACATCCCCAGCCGCGTGCGGTTCATCAGCACCCAGACCAGGGCGAGCACGAAGAGCGAGAAGCCGACGATGACGATGCGGTTCCAGGGCAGCACGATGGACGGCATCAGCTCGATGCCGCCGGCCATCCAGGAGGGGTTGGCCAGTTCCACGTTCTGGGCCCCGAACAACACCCGTGCCGCCTGGATCAGGATCAGGGACAGGCCCCAGGTGGCGAGCAGGGTCTCCAGGGGTCGGCCGTACAGCCAGCGGATGACGGTGCGCTCGAGCAGGATGCCGACCGCGGCGGCGGCGAAGAAGGCCACCGGGATGGCGGCCACGACGTACCAGTCGAGGAGGCCGGGCAGGTGGTTGCGGAAGAGGCCCTGGATCAGGTAAGTGGAATAGGCGCCGACCATCAGCAGTTCGCCGTGGGCCATGTTGATGACGCCCATGACGCCGTAGGTGATGGCGAGTCCGAGGGCGGCCAGGAGCAGGATGCTGCCCAGGCTGATGCCGGTGAAGACCCGGCCCACGGTCTCGCCCATGCCCAGCCTCGATTTCACTTCGAGGTAGGAGGCGAAGGCCGCCCGTCGGACCAGGGATTCCGCCTCGTTGGCCGGCTCCGACTGGGCCAGCAGCAGGCTCTTGATGTTCGGGTCGCCGCTGGTCGCCAGGGCTTTGGCGGCGGCGATGCGGACGTCCATGTCCGGGCTCTTCAGAGTGGCAACGGCATGGGCGTGGACCAGCAGGCCCCTGATCTGCTCGTCCGCCTCCTTGTCCATGGCCTTGGCGAGCATGGGCGCCATCGACTCCTCGGCCCCGGCCAGCAGTTCCTTGACCGCGGCCAGGCGCAGCTTGCGGTCGGGATCGAAGAGCTTCAGGGCCGCCATGGCCCCGGCCAGCTCGCCGCGGATGCGGTTGTTGATGCCGAGGGCGTCGGCACCCTCGGGCTCGGCGGCCAGCGGCTCGCCGGTCGCGGCATCGACGGCCTTGTCGCCCTCGCGCAGGAACACCTGGAGGGCGGCGCCCTCCCCGGCCGAGAACAGGGCGTCCTCGCCCATGGCCTTGAGGACCTTCAGGGCCTGGGGATCGCCGCTCTGGCCGAGCTTCTGGATGGCGGCGATCTTCTCGTCGGAATCCTCCGACGCCAGGTTCTTCACCACCGCGGCATCGAGGCCGGCGTGGGCGAGGCTGAATGCGAGGAAGCCCACCGCAAAGGCGCAAAGACGCAAAGGGGCCGCGAAGGCCAGGGTGGCCAGGCGCCGAAGGAGGCCTGCCACGCCATTCCCGTAACGAATCCCTTGCGTCATCTTCGCGCCTTTGCGCCTTTGCGGTGAGTCTTCGGTTTCTCGAAAACCCGCGGTCCCCTGCGGGACCGCGGGCCATGCCGGCGATTACTTGCTGTCCGGCTCGTCCTTCTTCTTGTCGTTGCCCGGGATGTAGGGCGACCAGGGGGCGGCCTTCACCGGACCCTTGGTCTTCCACACCACGTTGAACTGGCCGTCCGCCTTCACTTCGCCGATGAACACCGGCTTGTGCAGGTGGTGGTTCTTCTCGTCCATCTTGGCGACGAAGCCGGACGGGGCCTTGAAGGTCTGGCCGCCGACCGCAGCGATCACCTTGTCCACATCGGTGCTCTTGGCCTTCTCGACCGCCTGCTTCCACATGTGGATGCCGATGTAGGTGGCTTCCATCGGGTCGTTGGTGACCACGGTGTCGGCATTGGGCAGCTTCTGCTTCTTGGCCCAGTCCTTGTACATCTTGATGAACTTCTCGTTCTCGGGGTTCTTGATCGACTGGAAGTAGTTCCAGGCCGCCAGGTGGCCGACCAGGGGCTTGGTGTCGACGCCGCGCAGTTCCTCCTCACCCACCGAGAAGGCCACCACCGGCACGTCCGTGGCCTTCAGGCCGGCGTTGCCCAGTTCCTTGTAGAAGGGCACGTTGGAGTCGCCGTTGATGGTGGACACGACGGCGGTCTTCTTGCCCTCGGATGCGAACTTCTTGATCTTGGCGATGATGGTCTGGTAATCGCTGTGGCCGAAGGGGGTGTACTCCTCCATGATGTCGGCCTCGGCGACGCCCTTGGACTTCAGGAAGGCGCGCAGGATCTTGTTGGTGG
>JBPOHD010000094.1:0-24637 GCA_052035955.1 Pseudomonadota bacterium | reverse complement strand
ACCAGCTGGCGGTACCTGATGAAGTCGATGACGTCCTTGCCGGTGGTCTTCTTGGCGTCGAAGGCGTTGAAGCCCAGCCAGGCCTCGTGGTTCATGTTGGCCGCCAGCCAGTGCCGGTTGGCCGTCTTCAGGGCGTCCCAGAAGAACTTCTTCTTGCCCCGGATGCCCTCGATCGACTTCACCAGGCAGTGCGGGAAGAGGTTGGCGAACTTCCAGATCAGCCGATTCACTTCCTTGTCCAGCAGCTCGAAGTCCACCGTGCATTGGGCCATCAGCGCCTTCGCCGCCGCCGGGTCGGCCACCGCCTCGCCATAGACGATCTCCCCGTCGTCCACGTAGGTGTCGGTGCGCACCTGCGGGTTGCGCACCCACTGGCCGTCCTTCTTCAGCACCGGCACCACCTTGGTCAGCAGCCCCTTGGCCTTCATCTTGTAGGCGCTCCAGGTCTCGCAGGAGACGCAGTTGTACATGGCGTCCTCCATGGACAGGAACCAGGGCAGGAAGTCGGTGGAACCGCCGTCCGGGGCGGAACCGTGCTTCGGCCCGGCCTGGCCGTAGATGGCCAGGTCCGAGGACACCGTCAGGTCGGTGGCCATGCCGATCTCCTGGCCGCCGGCCACCCGCATGCCGTTCACCCGGCAGATCACCGGCTTCTTGCAGTTCAGGATGCCGTCCACCATGGCGTTGAAGAGGTCCATGTACTCGCCGTACTCGTTGGGCCGCTTGGAGTAGTAGGCCGAGTATTCGGCGGTGTTGCCGCCGGTGCAGAAGGCCTTGTCGCCGACGGCGGTGAACACCACCGCCACCACCTTGCGGTCGGAGGAGGCCTTCTGGAAGCCGGCGATGACGCCCTTCACCATCTCGGTGGTGTAGGAGTTGTACTGGCTCGGGTTGTTGAGCCAGATCCAGGCCGAGCAGAGGCCTTCGGCGGTCTGCCGGCCCTGGTCGTCCAGGATCGGCCGCTCTTCGTAGATCACCGTCGGCGCGTCCTGGCCGAAGTGGCTGTTGTCGAAGAGCTGGTGGTCTTTCAGTTCGTTGTCGCGGCGCAGCCATTCCAGTGCCATGGGGGTCTCCTTGAATAAGTCAAAAAACCGTGTTTACCGCAGAGGACGCAGAGAGCGCAGAGGAAAAACCGGAGACGAGGAATTCGCGTACCCTTCCCTGCCCGTCTTTGCCCCTCCCTGCCTTTCTCCGTCCTTCTCTGCGCTCTCTGCGTCCTCTGCGGTGCAAGCTCTTGCCGTATCGCCTCAGAAATCCGGCGTCAGCACCACCCGGCGCTTGAGCTCGCCGTGGTGGGCCTGTTCGAAGGTCTCCTGGATCCGGCTCATGGGCCGGGTCTCGACGAAGTCGCCGAGGGCGATGCGCCCGTCCAGGCACATGGCGAGCACGTCGGGGTAGCGCTCGGGGGGGCAGCCCCAGGTGCCGATCAGCTGGGCATCGAAGGCCATCAGCCGGGAGAGCATGTAGCGGGTCTCGTCGGTGCCGTAGCCGACCACCACCAGGGTGCCGACGAAGGAGAGCAGGAAGAGGGCCAGTTCCTGGCCGGGTTTCGTTCCCGTCACTTCGAAGATCTTCCAGCCGAAATTGGCCGGCAGCCCCTGCTGCTTGCAGAAGCCCTTGATCAGGTCGCGCACCTCCTTGGGGCTCTTGCCCTTGGGGTTGACGACGAAGTCGGCGCCGTACCGGGTCATCATCTGCAGCTTCTCTTCGTTGATGTCGATGCCGATGACGGCGCGGGCGCCCATGCCCTTGGCGGTCTGGGTCATGAAGGAGCCGACGCCGCCGGCGGCACCGATGACGATGGCGACGTCGCCGGGACCGAGGTTGGCCCGGCAGCCGGCCTGGTAGGGGGTGGTGACGGCGTCGGCGACCACCGACAGGTGTTCGAGGGGCATGGCGCCGCGGTTCCCGACGACGCAGAGGAAGCGGCCGCCGACGACGATGTGGCTGGAGAAGCCACCGTAGATGCCCATGCTGTAGCCGGGCATGTGCTGGTCGAGGCAGCGGTTGCTGCGCCCGCTCCTGCAGATGTCGCAGTCGCCGCAGGGGATGACGGCGGGGATGATGACTTCCTTGCCGACCAGGTCGGCGCGACCGCCGATGACGACACCGGAGATCTCGTGGCCGAGGGAGAGGGGCGGCTTCTGGATCGTGGGGACGCCCATGTAGAAGTAGGAGAGGTCGGTGTGGCAGACGCCGCAGCCGGCGATTTCGACGACGACGTCGTCGGGACCGAGGGCGGGCATGGGAATGCGGGTCCTGGCGAGCTTGCCGGGCTCGGTCATCTGCCAGGTGTCGATGTGGCTGGGGATCATGGGGTCTCCTGGAAAATCCTGATCAAGGGTGAAGAAGTGTTCAGCGGTGCTGCCAGACGGCGGGACGCTTGGCGAGGAAGGCCTCCAGGCCTTCCTTGGCGTCCGCGGTGGCCATGAGTTCCTTCAGGTAGACGGCCTCCACATCGGACAGCGCGGCGCCGAAGGGCTTGCCGGCGGCCAGCCGCACGGCCTTGCGGGTGCTGGCCAGGGCCGACCGGGACAGTTCCAGGAACGGAGCGGCGAAACCGAGGGCCGCCGCCGGGAAACCATCGCGCGGGAAGACCCGGTTTACCAGGCCGAACTGCAGGGCCTCCTCGGCGGTCATGACCCCGCCGCCGTAGAGCAGTTCGTTGGCCCGCACGGGCGGCAAGAGGCGTGGCAGCAGCACGGCGGCCACCGGCGGGAACACCGCCAGCTTGATCTCCGGCTGGCCCAGCTTGGCCCCGGCCGCGGCCACGATCATGTCGCAGGCCAGGACCACTTCCAGGCCGCCGCCCAGGGCCGCGCCGTTCACGGCGGCCAGGCTCGGCACGGGGAAATCCTCGATCCTGCGGATCACGGAATGGAAGATCTCGATCATCCGGTCGACCTTGTCCGGCGTGTGGTCGGCCACTTCGACGCCGGCCGAGAAGGCCTTCTCCCCGGCGGCGGCGACCAGGAGCAGCCGCACCGAGGCATCGCCCGCCAGTCCGGCCAACGCCCGGTCAATCTCCTCCATGGTCGGGATGTCGAGCACGTTGAGCGGCGCCCGGTTGATGGTCAGCGTCGCCAGGCCGTCGGCAACGGAGGTGGTGATGAATTGGTACGCGGTCATCGTTCGTCCTTCGAAAAATCAACATCCACCGCAAAGGCGCCAAGGCGCGAAGTTCCGCAACGGAAGAACAGAACCCGCGATCCGCTCATCCGTCGCCGCCCCGTTGGCATCCCTTGGCGCCCTTTGCGCCTTCGCGCCTTTGCGGTGAAGGGGTTTCCTCATTTCAAAACAGGTCATCCAGTTCGTCGGCACCGCCGCCGGGCATCTTTCCGTACTGCTGCAGGTAGGCCTGGATCAGTTGCGACTCACGGGAGGTATAGAGAGGCGCCTCCTCGAAGACGAAGTACTTCGCCGCTTCAACGCGGCCCAGCTGCCCGGTGAGGCCCTCGTAGAGATTATCCACGCCCTTGATCATCAGCACGTTCTTGTCCGCGTCGAGCAGCTGGAAGACACCGGATTCGAACGTCATGCCGGAGACCACCTCGGGGTTGAACTCGAGCCAGGACTCCGGCGGCAGCACGGCATCCGCGATCTTCGGCGCCAGGTTGCACTTGAGGCAGCGCGACGCCTCGGACCGGGCGTCGGCATCCTCGAAGCCCCGTTCCACCTCGTCCCAGCCGGTGCGCCCGGCCGGCGCCAGCATGATGGGATGGATCTTGCGGCGGCTGTTGAAGCCCTCGTCGCGGCCGATGCGCGGATTCGTGTCCCAGCCGTCGTCCAGCAGCTTTTCCTCGATATCCCCGTCACCGCCGAGCTGCCTGTCCATGGCCGCGGCGGCGAGCCGCCCGTGGGCAACGGATTCGATCAACGTCGAGGGGCCGAGCACGCAATCGCCGCCGGCATAGACGCCCGGCCGGCTGGTGAGCAGCGTGTCCTCCCGAACGGTGACCCGCCCCTTGGCATCGGTGTGGACGCCGAAGCCATCGAACTTCTTCGGGTGCTGGCCGATGGCGGCGATGACCAGGTCCACCCCCTCCTGGAATTCGCTGCCGGCCACTTCCATCGGCCGCCGGCGCCCCGAGGCGTCGGGCTCGCCCAGTTCCATCCGCACGTAAGTGATGGCGAGGCGGGAGCCGTTCGCGCCGGCTTCGATCTTCTTCGGCGCCAGCAGGTAACGGATGTTCACACCCTCGTCGACGCAGCCTTCGAATTCCTCGTCCCGCGCCGGCATCTCCTCCTTGGTGCGCCGGTAGACCATGTCAACGTCGGCACCGAAGCGGCGCGAGGAACGGGCATTGTCGGTGGCCACGTTGCCGCCGCCGATCACCGCCACCTTGCGTCCGGTGGTCAACCCGGAGCCCTCGGCGTTCACCAGCCCCATCGTGGCCGCCTGCAGGTAGGCCGGACTGTCCATGACCCCCGGCAGGTCGTCGCCCGGGATGCCCAGGCGGTCGCCGCCCTGGCAGCCGATGCCGATGAAGACGGCCTCGTAGCCTTGCGTTTGCAGCGCGCCGATGTCGTCCACCCGGGTGCCGTAGCGGAATTCGACGCCGAGCTTAGCCACCTCGGCCACCTCCCGATCGATCACCTCCAGGGGCACCCGGTAGGAGGGAATGCCGTAGCGCGCCATTCCGCCCGCCGCCGGCTGGGCGTCGAAGACGGTCACCGCGTGGCCCTTCTTGGCCAGGTAGTAGGCGGCGGTGAGCCCCGCCGGACCGGCGCCGATGATGGCGGCGCGGCGGCCGGTGGGCGGCAGCTGTTTCGAATTCCGGCGCCAGAGGCCCGTGTCGTTGTCGTCGGCGACCCGCTTCAGGGTCCGGATGGACAGGGGATCGTCGAGCGCGCCGCGCCGGCAGGCCGACTCGCACATGGCGAAGCAGGCACGGCCGACGATGCCGGGGAAGGGCAACTTCTCGCGCACGACGGCGATGGCCTCGCCGTACTTGCCCTCGGCGGCCAGTTGCACGTAGCGCGGCACGTCGATGCCGGCCGGGCAGGCGGCCTGGCAGGGCACCATCGATTCCTCGCGCCGGGCCGGGTCCAGCGTCCGGTCGGTGAGCGCTCCGGTCGGACAGACGGTGACGCAGGCCTGGCAGAACTTGCAGCCGGAATCGGCCAGCGTGGCGGCGATGGTGCCCACATAGCTGCGCTTGCCCTGGGGTGTCTCCACTTCCTTGACTTCCAGGCAGCCGACACCGCGGACGTCGTTGCAGGCGGTGAGGCAGCGCCGGCAGTCGATGCAGAGGTTGTAGTCCCGGTCGAAGAAAGGCTCGTCCTTGACCACCGGGAGCGTCGTCGGCTTGTAGGGCGGGGTCGAGTTGGGAATGCCGACGTGATCGGAGACCTTGCGCAACTCGCAGGTGGCGAAGATCGTGCAGCAGCGCGTCTCCGGCGGATTGCCGTAAGAGCACTGGCTGCGGCTGCAGCCTTCGCGCTGGGGGCAGGTCAGGCAGACATGGGGATGGCCGCCGAGGATCTTCGCCAATGCGGCCTGGCGTCCCTCCTTGACGGCGGGCGTATCGGTACGGATTGCCATACCCTCCTCCACGCTCATCGAGCAGGACTTGCGCAGCCCCGGCGTGCCGGCGACCTCGACCAGGCAGAGGTTGCAGCCGCCGCCGCCATTGCCGCGCTGGAGCGCCGGCGCCAGGTCCGGATGAGCGCAGAGGGAAGGGATGTAGACACCCGCCGCGATGGCCGCATTCAGCACCGAGGCGCCTGCGGGCGCCTCGACGGTCCTGCCGTCGATGGACAGCTTCACCGGCGGCCCGAAGGCTGCCATGGCGGCCGGACGGCTGGCGCCCCACCACTTCACTTCCTGCACGTCACCCATTGGCTCCTCCTCCAGCGTAACCGGGGAAATAGGCTCCCCGGCAGGCACCGGCACGGATCGCGGCGATGAAGCTCGCCATGTCCGCGACCGGTTGCGTGAATTCCGTTGCGCAGCGCCCCACGGCCTCGACCTTGTGGCAGTCGCTGCCCCCCAGGCCCGGCAGGCGCATGTGCCCGGCGGCCGTGATCGCCAGGTCGTTGTCCGTCTCCAGGTTGCCCCCGTTATGGGTTTCCACGGCGACGATGTCCTGCAGGTCCAGGAGGCCTTCCAGCAGGCTGGCCAGCCCGATCTCGCGGAAGGGATGGGCCGGCACGCAGATGCCGCCCAGGCCGTTGATGCGCTCGATGACGGGTTGCAGGGGAATGTAGTTGTTGCGGCCCCAGACGTTCCAGGCGTCGTCCTCGATGCCGAAGGCGAGCAGGTGGCCGCGGTCGGTGGAGATCTCGACCCCGCGCAGGACCATCAGGCCCTCCTCGCGGCCGATGCGCTCCACCGGTTCGGAGGCGACCACCGAGTGGTGCTCGGTGATCACCACCCCGTCCAGCCCCAGCGCCCTGGCCCTGCACACCAGGTCCAGGGGTTCCAGGTAATTGTCGTTGGAGTACCTGGTGTGGCAGTGGCAGTCGATCCACATCCCCCGCATCCCATGGGCCCGCCGCCGCGGTCAGGGCATCTGGAATTCGAGGTTGATGCGCTTGGACGGCACGAACTTGTGCCGGGAGAAGAATTTCTCCAGGGCGAAGTCGTCCCAGTTCACCAGCGTATAGACCTTGTTCACCCCCGCCACCTTCATGTTCATCATGAACTGGTCGAGGAGTTCGCTCGCCAGGCCCTTGTTCTGCAGGGACGGATCGACACCCAGGGTGTCGATGGTGGCCGAGGTCTCGGGGATGCCGAACTCGCCGAAATAGACGTCGCCCATGATGAAGCCCACCACCTTGCCATCCACCTCGGCGACGATGGACGAATTGATGCTGCGCTCGGGGTCGGTGATCGTCGCGATCTTCCGCTCGTAGTACTCGCGGCGGTTCTGCCTGCTCACCTTCTCGTCGATGGCGACGATCGCTTCCAGGTCGCCCTTCTTCAACACGCGCATGATGCGCTCTCCAGCCATGTTGTCCTCCTCCAGATTCGTTGCCGGACTCGCCGGCGATTCCATCAATCGAAAAGTTCGTCGTCCTGCTGCGCGGCGGCCTTGCGGCGCACGTACAGCGTACCGAAGACCTGGCCGATCTCGCGACCGGCGTCGAAGCAGGTGTTGCAGCCGTCGCCATTCACCTTCTGCACGTCCCTGATATCCACCTCGTAGCCGAGGCCGCGATAGTTCTCTGCCATCTCCGACAGGCGCGGTTCCGACAGGGTGGACAGGAGTTCCCAGCCGTCGGCCACGGGGCCGGGCGTGGCGCAACCGCCGCCCGCCGATCCGCCGGCAACGATGGGAATGACCTTGCGTTCGCCCGCCACGGCGCTCACCAGGAATGCTTGACGGCGCCCGGCGTGCAGGCGGTGGTGCAGGGCAGCGAGGTATGGCCGCCGGCCGGCTTGCAGCCGGCGCAGTCGTAGGCCAGGCTGCGGCGGAAGGACTGCTTGATCTGCACCACCTCGTCGTCGTAATCGTCGGTCATCGTCTCGAACATGCCCTTCGGGCAGCCGGTCAGGCAGGCGCGGCCGGCCTCGCAATTGATGCACTTGTCCGTGTCGATGCTGATGTAGTACTCACCCGACCCGTCCTTGTAGCCGTAGTTGGCAATCATATTGACCTCGGCGTTGAAAATTCACCCCGGCCGCTTCTATTTTAGAGCAAAGCGAGCCGATCAGTCGCCTCCCCCGCGAGGGGGATGTCGGGAGGGGGCGGACCTTCCTTTGCCTTTCGCGTGCGAAACATCGCGCCCCCCTCTCCGTCCTGCGAGCTCAGCACGCGATAGGTGCCTGCGGTCCCTGTTTTTGCACCAGGGTGTTCGCGAAGAGCGCTGCGCCCAGGGCGCCGGCGATCTGGCTGTCGATCTTGGTGTCCATGGCCTTGATGCCGAGGAGCTTCTCGATCCGCTTCACGACGCCGGGGTTCTTGGCGATGCCGCCGGTGATGAAGAAGCCTTCCTCGACGCCGATCCGCTCCAGCAGGGAAACCACGCGCTCGGCCATGGCCTGGCAGTAGGCGGCGATCACCTTGTTCTTGGTGTAGCCGGCTTTCAGCAGGCCCAGGGCCTCGGACTTGGCGAAGACTACGCACACGGAGGAAACCGCCTCCGGCTCCACGTCCACCTCGAAGGAACGCGGGCCCAGTTCGGCGATGGGGATCTGCATCAGGTCGGAGATGACTTCCATGCCGCGGCCGGTACCGGCCGCGCACTTGTCGTTCATCAGGAAGTTGGTGACCTTGCCCTTTTCATCGCAGTGGATGGCCTTGCAATCCTGGCCGCCCATGTCGAGGATGGTGCGCACGCCGTTGCCGCCCATGTAGTTGGCGCCGCGGGCATGGCAGGCGATCTCCGTGATCGCCTTGTGGGAGAACGGCACATTGACTCGGCCGTAGCCCGTGCCGACCACCATGTGGACGTCGTTCAGGGTCAGGCCCGTCTTCTGGGTGACGCCCAGGAAGGCGTTCTTGGCCGAATCCGGCGAGTTGTTGCCGGTACGCATCGAGTTGTAGGCATACAGTTCGCCGTCGGCGACGATGACGCACTGGGACGATACGGAGCCCACGTCGATGCCGACGGTGATGGCCTTGGCGCTTTTCCAGTCCTTGGACTCGTCGGCCCAGCAGTTCTCCTGCCAGCGCCAGAATTCGGGTTTCGCCTCGGAGGTCGGGGCCGTGCTCACTTCACTCATGTTCTCGCTCCTCTCAGTGTTCGGTCATTGCTGCCGTTCGGCAGCGAGCATGGCGCAGCCCATGGCGCTCACGTATTCGGGCATGTCGGGCAGCTTGATGTCCTGCAGGTCCATGGCCGCCTTCAGGGAGGCCACGAATCCGGCGTTGTGGACCATGCCGCCGATCAGCACCACGTCGTTGTCGATGCCGACGCGGCGGACCATGGCGCAGACGCGGCTGGCCACGGCGTCGAGCACGGCCTTGGCGATGTCCTCCTTGGGCGTCGAGGAGTGGATCAGGGACACCACCTCCGACTCGGCGAACACCGTGCATTGCGCGTTCATCGGGATGCTCTTGTCCGAGCGCAGGCTGGCATCGCCGAAGTCCTTCAGCGTCAGCTGCAGGGCGCGGCTCATGGCCTCGGCGAAGGAGCCGGCGCCGGCGGCGCACTTCTCGTTGCCGGCGAAGTCGGTCGCCTTGCCCGTGCCGTCGGTCTTGATGCCGCGGCCCTCCTCCGCTCCGACGTCGACGATGGTGCGCGCCGTCGGGAAGAAGAAGGAGACACCCTTGGCCCCCGCCGACATCTCGGAAACGCTGTCGGTGGCAAAGTTCACCATCTTTCGGCCGGCGCCGGTGGCGAACACCGCGCCCACCTTGCTGCGGTCCAGGCCGGCGGCGGACAGGGCCTCGTCATAGGCCTTGTCGGCCGCCGCGTCGCCATCCAGGTCGCCGGGGAACATCATGTACTTGCCCTTGACCACGTACTTGAGCTGCGGAGCGCCGTCCACCTTCGCTTCCTCCATCAGCACCACCTTGACGGTGCGGGAGCCCATATCGATTCCAGCGGTAATCATGTTTTTCATCTCCTCCTGTTAGGCAGCCTTCTTGCGCAGGCCGAGTTGTTCCATGAAGGCATCGACGCGGGACTGGGTGCGAACCTCGTCGAATTCGCGCTCGTCGCCCATGTTGCCTTCGAAGGTCATGATCGGCACGCCGGCTTCGGCGATGCCCTTGCGGTTTTCCATGATGCCCAGGCTCAGGCCCTCGCAGCCCCGGTTCAGGTGCAGCATGACGCCATCGACCCCCCACTCCTTGACGATGCGCAGCATCATCTCGGTCTTCAGGCGCGGGTCGTAGAAATGCTGCCACTGGGGCTTGGAGAGGTTCCAGTCGGCATACAGGCGCAGGGCCGTGTCCCGGTCGTTCATCTCGATTCCCTTCTCCCAGGGCAGGGTGCGGCCGCCCCAGGAACCGTCCGGCTTGTCTTCCCAGATGCCTTCCAGGCCGAAGGTGTAGAGGGAGCCGACGGACACCGCGCCGTAGGATTCCAGGTAGCGGAAGATCTTCAGGAAGGCCCAGGGCGGCTGGGTGTCGGACATGACGCGGCAGCGCTCGTTGGGCACGGCGGCGATGCCGCGGGCAACCCGGTCCTTCACCTCCTCGTAGAGCTCGTCGTAGAAGTCGGCGCACCACTGGGAGGACTTGTGCAGCGTGGCCAGCACGTAGAGCGAGTACATGGTCTTCTCGTCCAGGGGTGCCGGCTTGGCCTTGTTGAGGGCGCAGATGTCGGCCCAGCGGCTGGTCGAGCGCATCTCGTTCTTGATGGCGCGGATCAGACGCTCGTCGTCGCACTTGCGGCCGGTGGCCTTCTCGATGAAGGCGATGCCGTCGTGGAGCTGGTTGGCCACGTACTCGACGCGGTCCGTGGTCAGCTCCTTGAACGGGCCGACGCCCACGTCCAGGTAGAAGGCCGGCACCTTCTCGACCTGGGCCACGTGCTGGTACCACTTGGAGTGGGAGCAGCAGATCTGGGTCTGGAAGATGAAGTCGGGCTTCGGGAACTCGCCGCCGAGGGCATACTTGTTCAGGTGCATGCCGCCCCAGTAGATGCGCATGTAGGAGCAGAGGTCGCGGGCGAAGCCGTAGGCCTCGGCGGCGTTCATGCATTCCTGGGCGAACTTGCGGTCGTGGGAGACGGTGGCGGCATAGGGCTCCCCGGTCAGGGAGAACACGTCGTCGCCGAAGGCGGTCGGGATGGCGTCCAGGGCCCAGGCCGAACCGGACCAGCGCAGGCCGCCCTTTTCCTTGGCCTTGGCGTAGTTCACGTAGTACTGCTCGCGCAGTTCCTTGGCCTTCTTCCAGAGCTTCAGGGGCTCGGTGGGGTAGATGTTGGGTGCATTCATGGGTGGGCTCCTCCCCTTTAGAACAGGTCGTCTTCGCGCAGCGTCTCGAGGAAAGCCTCGATGCGGATGCGGAAGGGTCCGATGGGATTGGTGATGTCGAACTCCAGGAACAGGGTCGGGATGCCGTTCGACTCCAGGTGCCGCTTGAGGTCCGGATAGTCCCCTTCGTGGGGGTCGCAGAACTTCTGCTGCAGGAAGACGGCGGCCTGGGCCTTGTAGTCCTTGGCCAGGTTCAGCACGTGGTCGAAGCGCGTGTGGTTCGGGTAGTCCTTGGTCGGGCAGGCGGGGCGGTCGCAATAGCGGTCGGCGATGGCCTTGACCGGGTCGCCGTTCAGCTTGGCCTCGTTCCAGAAGTAGCGGGTGCCCGAGCACTGGTCGTCGATGACGATGGTGGAGCCGACGGACTCGACCATGGCCATGAAGGCCACGTCGTCGTTCTCGGAGCCGATGGTCATGAAGCGGATGCCCTCGGGGCGCTCCATGTTGCGCTTCGGCAGCGCGGCCAGCACCTTCTTCAGCTCGGCGTTGTGCTCGCGCTTGTCGATGAACTGGGCGGTCAGGCCGGCCAGCAGGGCCTCGACCCCGGTGACCTGGGGATCGGTGGCCTTGCGGTATTCGAACAACTCGCGCAGCAGGCGGCGGTTCTCGTTGACCACTTCCAGGGCCTCGTTCAGCTTCTCGTCGGTGAGCTTCTTGCCGGTCAGCTGCTCGAGGAATTCGCGGAAGCGGCCGATCTCGCCGTAGTGCGCCTTCTTGGCGTGCGGGCTCTGCACGTCGTTGGGCATCGGGCAGTAGTAGTCCCACTGGACGGTGGGGACGTGCATGCGCCAGGAGCCGAAGGCCTGCCGGTACTGGATGCAGGACTGGGTCAGCGTGACGCCCTCGCAGTAGTCGAAGCGGCCGAGCAGGCCTTGGGCCAGGGAATCGCGGCAGAATGGGCAGAACATGCCGAAGATGTGGGGCTCGGACACATTCTGGGGCTCGTGGGCGCCGAGCACCCTGACCGGCAGCATGTCGGCCGCGATCAGCAGTTCCTCGGGGGTGTAGGTGCACATGGTGGCCACGACCTGGCCGCCGGTGCGCTGTTTCCAGTCGCGGGCGTAGTCGTGACGCTTTTCGTACCAGGTCTTGAACTGGTCAAACAGCTGGTCGCTCATCGGAAAGGGGCCTCCTCCTGTGGTTTGCGCCGGGTTCCCGCTTTCGGCGGGAAGATGCAAGATAGTGCATGCATGGAACTATGTTGCATGTTGCAGAAACACGAAGCCTCAACCTTTGATCCAAATCAAAGGTCGTGCAGATTCATGAATGCCCCAACGCACCACCCCCGACGCTACCGCCTTGACGGAAGCCCTCGGCTTCCGCCACCAGCCACCCCCGAAACGCCGTCAGGGCCTCAGTTTCCGCCTTGCGCTCGGGAACGATCAGGTAATAGGCCTTCTCGCCCTCGAAGCCCAGGTCGCAGGCCGCTACCAGGCGCCCGTCGGCCAGCTCCGCCTCGATCAGCATGGGCGGGATCAGGGCCACCCCCAGGTCGTGCATGGCGGCCTGGGCGAGCATGGAAAAGAGTTCGAAACGGGAGCCCGTCATGTCGCCCGCGATCCGCAGGCCGGCGGCCTCGAACCATTGGCGCCAGGCGTAGGGCCGCGTGGACTGCTGCAGCAGCGGCAGTTCCGCCACCTGCCCGGGCGTCAGCCGCTTGCGCCTCCCCAGGAGGCGGGGGCTGCAGACCGGCAGCGCCTTCTCGCGCATCAGGAAATGGGCCCGGGTGCCCGGCCAGCCCGCGTCGCCGAAATAGATGGCGGCATCGAAGGTCGTCTCGTCGAAGAGGAAGGGCCGGGTGCGCGTGTCCATGTGCAGGGTGACGTCGGGGTGCGCGGACAGGAAGCCCGGCAGGCGCGGCAGCAGCCAGGCCGTCGCGAAACTGGGCACGACGGCCAGCTGGACGACCGCGCCGCGCCCCCGGTGGGCCATCAGTTCGAGGGTGTCCCGCTCCACCTCGTCCAGGCGCGCCGCCACCTGCCGCCGGTAGGACTGGCCGGCCTCGGTGAGTTGCACCCCGCGGCGCGTGCGGCGGAACAGCTCGAGGCCGAGGAAGGCTTCCAGGCCGGCGATCTGCCGGCAGATCGCGCTCTGGGTCAGGGCCATTTCCTCGGCCGCCCGGGTGAAGCTTTCGTGCCGGGCCGCGGCCTCGAAGGCGACCAGGGCGGCGGTGTTGGGTATCTTGCGTCGCATGGCATTCCTTGTGATCGAAAGGCATATCTCGGTCATGGATTCCATTGCCACAGCCGGTACCGCCCTGCGGATACTGGCTGGAGACGGAAAGGCAGGTCCGGGACTCCGGCTTTATTGTGCGTTTTTCTCACAATTAAGTGCAAAAATAACGATTGCCGGCGTAGCCCACCGGCCCTAGGATGCGAAACCCGTCCCACGGGGACGACCAGGCCGCGCCCATGGGGCGACGAGACCGGCCCCGCCCGGGCAACCCATACCCCGCCCGGCGGGGGCGACCACAGACCGAGGAGAAGAAGCATGGCCAAGAACACCTTCAAATGGGAAGACCCGCTGCTGCTCGACACCCAGCTCACCGAGGACGAGCGCATGGTGCAGGATTCGGCCCGCGCCTATTGCCAGGACAAGCTGATGCCCCGGGTCCTCGAAGCCTTCCGCCACGAGAAGACCGACCGGGCCATCTTCAACGAGATGGGCGAACTGGGCCTGCTCGGCCCCACCATTCCGGAGGAATACGGCGGCGCCGGCCTGAACTACGTGTGCTACGGGCTGATCGCCCGGGAGGTGGAGCGGGTGGACTCGGGCTACCGGTCGATGATGAGCGTCCAGTCCTCCCTGGTCATGGTGCCGATCAACGAGTTCGGCTCCGAGGCCCAGAAGCGCAAGTACCTGCCCAAGCTGGCCACGGGCGAGTGGGTAGGCTGCTTCGGCCTCACCGAGCCCAACCACGGCTCCGATCCCGGCAGCATGGTCACCCGGGCGAAGAAGGTGGACGGCGGCTACCTGCTCTCCGGCGCCAAGATGTGGATTTCCAATTCGCCCATCGCCGACGTCTTCGTGGTCTGGGCCAAGACCGAGGACGGCATCATCCGCGGCTTCATCCTCGAGAAGGGCTGGAAGGGCCTTTCCGCCCCGGCGATCCACGGCAAGGTCGGCCTGCGCGCCTCGATCACCGGCGAGGTGGTCATGGACGAGGTCTTCGTCCCCGAGGAGAACCTGATGCCCGGCGTCACCGGCCTGAAGGGCCCCTTCACCTGCCTGAATTCGGCCCGCTACGGCATCGCCTGGGGCGCCCTGGGCGCGGCGGAATTCTGCTTCCACATGGCCCGCCAGTACGTGCTGGACCGCAAGCAGTTCGGCCGGCCCCTGGCCGCCAACCAGCTGATCCAGAAGAAGCTGGCCGACATGCTCACCGAGATCACCCTGGGCCTCCAGGGCTGCCTGCGCCTGGGCCGCATGAAGGACGAGGGCACGGCCGCCGTGGAGATCACCTCCATCATGAAGCGCAACTCCTGCGGCAAGGCCCTGGACATCGCCCGCATGGCCCGCGACATGCTGGGCGGCAACGGCATTTCCGACGAGTTCGGCATCGCCCGGCACATGGTGAACCTGGAGGTGGTGAACACCTACGAAGGCACCCACGACATCCACGCCCTGATCCTCGGGCGGGCCATCACCGACATTCCGGCCTTCAGCAACTGAGGCCCGCGGGGCCGCGTCGTCCCGCGTTCGTGGGAGGGGCCAGCCCGCCTTCCCCCCACCCGGCCCACGGCCGGTATTGCCCTGTCGGGCAGCGGCGGCGCAGGGAACCTGCGTTGCCACGAAGTGGCGGACCCGGCCGATTTTCGTGCGGCGCTCGCGTTCCGCCCCAGCGGGATACAGCGCTGGCGCCGACTTCCAGCGGAACTCCGCTATTGTCGGCGCATCTATGCCAATGTTTTGTTTAGTGCGCGGCTTGATCGACTAGACGACGACTTCCTGTTTGAACAGATCTAGAACCACAGCCAGGTACAGCCAACTCTCATCGGTCTAGATGCAAGTCATGTCAAAACCCCACCCCCGATTGCGCGCCGCAGGTACAAGACTCCTGTTGAGCAGGTTCGTCGCCATGGGCGTCGGAGGCGGCACTTGCTGTCCAAGTCAGCGTTGACGTGGCCACGAGTACGACATACGCATCCCCTCACACAGAGGGAATTTCCTCGCAGTCTGGTGCGCGCGCTTCGAACCTCCAATTCGCGCCCGCGGCTGGACTCAGACGTAACTTCGCAGTGTGGCTGCGTACGCGCAGAGCAGGACGTTATCGACCCACGCCGGGTCATCGGACGGGATGAACCTAGGTAGGTTGAACGCGCCGTCCGCGCAACGCGCAGTTCGATTCTCCAGCGCCACTGCGGCCGCCCACCCTGCGTCGCTCGCAGCGAAGGCTACGCGAGCGTCGTGTGCGCCGTCGGGGTACGCGAACACGCACGCCTGCAGCCCGTGGCCTTCCAGGGCTTGACGGCACGTCGTCAGTTCTCCGACGCCGTCGACACTGGGGATGTTCGTCAGGATCGCGTGAGTCGCGCCGTGACCACCGATCGACCAGCCTACTTCTGCGAGTTGCTTCATATCGCCCCAGTCCAGATAGAGGTCGGGCGACGACAACTCTGCGACGCCTAGCGACTCGGCAAGCGCGGATTGCATCCGGTCCTGCGCGATTGCCGGGGCAGCGAGAAACGCCCGCCGTTCCCGCCCATCAATGAACCTCGCGTAGTCGAGTTCGAGGTCGAACGACCGCTGGCGACCGTCTGCATCCAGTAGCGTGCCGCGACGCTTGGTCGCGCTATTGAGGATGGCATACCACCGATCTGCGGGTAGCCAGCGCCCTCGATCGTCGGCAACCCCAGTCGTGACGAATGCAGTTGCGGCAAGGCCCGCGGACTGCAGGATCGGCGCGACGGTCCGGACGATGTCGTGGTATCCGTCGTCGAACGTGATCCAGCAGGAGGGCTTGGAGAACACGCTCTCTCCGCCCAGCCAGTCGAGGACCTGAGCCTCGGCGACAACGTCGAAGCTTCGCTGTAGCGAATACACGTGGGCCGTGAAGTTCAACTCGCTCACCGCGGTTCCCCGCGCGAAGTATGGGCGCCCCTCTGCGGCACGTTTCTCCTCCGGAAGCACGCGGTGATAGCAAAGGATGGCGAGGGGCCAGTTCATCAGAAGCCTCTGTGTTTCGGCTGCGGAGCAGCGAGAACTTCGACAGCGAAGCGGACGGCGTCGGCTGGTGCCAGCGGACCGTGCACACGGTCCTCGCGGCGGCCGTCGATCGCGTCTCCCGCGAGGCGAGTTGCCCAACCCGCTGCGCTGCCAACGACGATGATCGGCTTGCCGACCTTCCAGGCGAGCGCAATCTCGCTCAACGTGCCGCTCTTACCACCGATTGCGAAGACCACATCGGCGGAGGCCACGACCACGACGTTCCTGGCGTGGTTCATCCCCGTGCAGATCGCGATGTCCACGAACTCGTTCGCATCGTCGGCGCAGTAGGTCGGCACGATGCCGACGACATCCCCCTCGCGGTAGCCGGGCGCCGACCGGGCTCCCCGGGATGCCGCCTCCATGATCCCCGTGAGGCCGCCAGTGACGAGCCGGAATCCGCTCTCGACCATGACGCGGCCGAGCTCCTCAGCCAGACGAAGGTCGTCTACGTCCGCACGCGCGTCACCGATGACCGCGGCCGTGCGCCTGCGTCGTGTGCTCATGCCGTCCTCCGATCGGGTGCGCGCTGGAACTGGAGAATAAGGAAGTCCGATGACGGATCGAGTGTCGCGGGATCGAAAGATGAGGTCTCCTCGCTGTAGACCAGCTCGAAGCCGACCCGCTCGAACGCTGCCATGACGTCGGAAAGCGGTCGATGCACATCGCGCCGGCGATTGCCGCTCGACCGAACAATCTTCCACGTGATGCACTTCGCGCGTGCGTCGGGCGGGGGCTCACGGTGCTGCAGGTGCGTACTGCGCTGTACGTAGGCCGGGTTGCAGATGGTAACGAGGAGGCAGCCTCCGGCGGCGACGAGGCACGACATCTCTTCGGTGGCTCGCGCGAGCTCCTCGTCGTCCTCGATCACGCAAACGACCAGCGAGCAGACGACGACATCGTAGGTCACTCCGCGGGTGAGGGCGGCCGCGAGACCCGGACGCTCCCAGAGTTGCAGATCCGGACGGCGTTCGGCCCAGTAGTCCGGCAGGGACGAATCAGGATCGTAGCCGGTGACGGCCACGCCGCCCTTGGCGAGGTCCTGGACTAGCCCAGCGCGCCCGCAGCCGTAGTCGAGGACTCGCCGTGGGTGCCGCTCGCGCACCAACGCGCCCAGCCGTGAGTCGAGGAGCGATTCCTTCGTGGAGCTCGGATCCACGGCGAGGAAGCCTTCGAGTCCGGCGAGCTCCGCGAGGTCATCCTCTCTGAGCGAGCGCCGCATTAGCGCCTTCAGATCCGGGTGCCCGGGGTGACGGGCAGAGAGCCAGACGCGGCGTGCCATCAGGTGCCAGTCGCCCTCACTGAACGGCTCGATGTCGCAGCCGTAGTCGATGAACCTCACGGCACCGGACGGGGTGACGATGAGGTTCTTGGGGTGAACGTTCGTGAGGACGATCCCTGCGTCGCGGCATTCGTCCAGGAGCAACCGCATCATGTCGCCTCGACCTCCTCCGTAGGGCGTCGAGTTCTCGTAGTCGTACACCAGGATCGGCACCCTTCCGACGAGGCGGATCTCTCGGATGTTACACAGCGTGCGGTAGCCGGACCATCGCCCGACTAGCTGGCGAAGCTGGCCGAGCTTGGGCTCGGCGAGGCGCCCTGCGTCGAAACACTTGAACACGGAGACGCCGTCGGTGAGCGCGACGCCCTCGGATCCCTGACCGAGCAGGCGCAGTTCGCTTGCGCGGAACGCCCCACGAACCAGTGCCGCCGCGTTCTGCGCTCGCTGCTCGTCCAGCCACGCAATGACGTCCCCCGCTGAGGCCTCGCGAGTCTTGCGTGCCTGGATCTCCGAGCGGAGCGTGTCGAGCCAGGTCCGCACGACGTTGTTATCGACGGTGAGTACGCTCCGCCGGAACCCCTTCAGGCGTTCGAGCTTGTACTCACGCTGGAACCACTCGACGGCCGCCTGAAGCTGAGGGACAGACTCGACGCAGCGCGCGTCGCGGAGCCACCACCACCCGTGTCGATCGTCGAGGTACCGGGCCAGCGAGCGCGCGAGTCCCGCGGCTCGGTGGAAACTGATCTGGAACGCGTAAAGTCGCTCGCGCGTGTACTTCTGAAAGCGCTTCGTGGCGAAGTCGATCTCGTTCTCGGTCAGGTCAAGCTCATCGGGCAGGTGCCCGTTCCCCGCCTCATGGCTCGATTCGCACCTTTCCAGGAGCAGGTCGTCCAGCGCGGAGTAAATTGCGTAACCGTGGATGTCTCGCGCCAGCTTCTCTAGGTCGAGAGTCTCGACATTGACGCGAGTTCGGTCCTGGCGTACCGGCAGCGGCAGCTTGATCACCCTGCGCCGACGTCCGTAGCGGTTGAGGAGACTCCACACCATGTCGGACCGGCGCGTGTCGTCTCCACCGATCCGCGGGACTCCGTTCGGGAAGTCCCAGAGCGCCTCCAGATCGAACACGAACGCGTTGCCGCCCCTATGGACCGAGGGCTGCAGGTGGTCGAGTGGGTCGATCGACGCGTCCTGCACCAGCGGTCGGAAGACCTCCTCGCCAGCGAGGATCCGCGGCAGACGACCGACCATCGCCGCGAACACATCGACGGCACGCTGTCCGGGCGCGTCAGGCACGTACCAGAAAGGCGTCTCGAGCTGATCCGTCTCGCGGCGTGACAGGTCATAGTAGTAGTCGCTGAAACGCGCCCGCGTGGCCATGTTCTCGGCAAGGAGGTCTGGGAACGGGGCTTCCGGGTCTAGGGCCGCGAGCACCTCGAAGTTGTGCCATGCATCGACGAGTTGGGTTCGAACGCAGCTCGCGAAGGGGAGAGGAGGAGCTTCCGTGCAGGAGCCTAGCGCGATGGCGACATCCGTGGCGCGTAACCGCGCGAGAGTCCCGACGACGTCGAGGCGCGCGCGTTCGACTGCACGGCCTCCCCGCCACACCAGGTTGTCGAGCCGCATGTCGTCGTCGAGAATCCACACGACGGCCCCGGGTCGGTGTCGCGCCCACAGGTACGCGTACGCCTGCAGCATGGTGCGGGCGAGGGCGATGCTGACTCGCTCGGTGCCGCGCGAGAATGGCGCGCCGAAGAGCCCGGCGTTTGCGTCGAACGACTGCCGCTCGAACGGAACCACGAGGGCGCTGATACCGAGGTCGTGCAGACGGCGAGCGACGTCGCCGAGCGTCTCGCCATCGCTCTCGCCGCGCGGACCGTTTTCCAGCAGGACGACATCGAACGCCGCGAGTCGCGGGTCCTCGCCGAGCAGGGCCAGGTCGTGCAGCAGCGCCGTCAGGGCATCGGTGGGCTGCGACGACGTTGTCATCCCGACGATCAATGTGAGCAGACCCGGAAAATGCAAGGGTTCGGGTCCGACGGGAGGCACCGGCAAGGGCGTCGGCCTTGGCGGCGACCAACCGAAGAGCCGAGCCCCGCGCTCGATGAACGCTGCGCGCTGGGCATCGGTCATTCGCTGGCGGTACTTGCGATAGAACTCGTCGAGTCCGGCGAGCTTTCGGGGCGAGCCCGGTGTCGACAGCCTAGGACGGTCGGTGTCCGCAAAGTGATGCACGAGCGGCTTCGCGAGCCGCGCGTAGCGAACGTAGCCCAGATCCGCCACGCGGATGCACAGGTCGCGGTCGGTCGTGCTGGCGAGCCCTTCATCGAACAGACCCGCCGCGAGGAGTGTGCTGAGACGGGCGAAGATGTTCGAGCCCTGGATGCCCGGGTTGCGAACGAGCAAGTTCGCCACGTCGAGTACGTCAGGAGCGGCCTGAGGGATTGTTGGTCGTCCGTCGCCCTCGTGGCGGAGTAGGTCGGTGGCGATCAGGTCGAAGTCGCCCTCCGCTTGTCGTTCGGTGCATGCGGCCAGGTAGTCTGGCTCGAGCGCGTCGTCGTCGTCGAGGATCGCCACGAGCAGTTCCTCGGCGTCCTCGACTTCGCGTTGAAGCCAGTCGAGCCCGACGTTCAGCGCGCCGGCGAGCCCCGGCGTTCGGTCGTTGAGCAGGTACTTTACCCGCATCGACTGCCCCGCGGGTGCGGACACTCCGTATACGATGCGGCGGTTCGCGTCACG
Source organism: Pseudomonadota bacterium (assembly GCA_052035955.1). GTDB lineage: Bacteria > Pseudomonadota > Gammaproteobacteria > Burkholderiales > Rhodocyclaceae > JAEUNJ01. Next base: position 4,541 of record JBPOHD010000094.1, on the reverse strand, counting down.
GTGGCGCCTGTCGGAATCGTCGATCACGACAAGGAAATCTGGCGGTCGCGTCTGCATTAGGACGGACCGGATCGCTCGGTTCGCCAGTTCGGCTTCGCGGTCATGCGTCGCTATGACGACCGCGACCCGCAGGTATTGACTCGCTGCGACAATAAGCGAGGGCACGATTACCTCCCGGACGGAAAGGTGGACGCCGTGTTCGCGGCGTTTCCCCTCACGCGGTAGGACCGGGCTGCCTGGAGCCGAGATCGACCCCACCGTTCAGGGAACGCCCTCCGGGGTAGCTCCGCTGTTCGGCATGGGCTGCTCGAGCCGGATGCCTGAAAGGAACAGATTTGCAACTGCGGGATACGATACAGCATGTCGCGAACCAAGAGAATCACCACTGAGTAGCGTCCGCGCTGGAAACTCTGACACAGTCCATCCAAGGATAGGAATTGCAATGCCACTTTTCCAAATATCTCGTTCGTTCCTGTCCGAGTTAATCGCAAAACTCGTACACAAGGTTCCTGATCGCCCCGAAAAGCCCGCCCGTTCATGGCCGTAATTTGTGCCTGTGGCCACTTGGGCGGCGGAAGTTTGCCGCGCAGGTGGCCACAGGCACGAGCCTCCGCTGACGACCGAACCTGTTTGTCTTGTGCCCTACCACGCGATACGCTGATCGAACTCGTAGTCCCGCGCCGATTGCGCATGTGGGTCGAGCGTGTCCGGTCCGCTGTCCTGCATCTCCCATAGCGGCGGGCCGCACGCCGGCATCAGATGAGGCGGTGATGTCGGCTCGCCCAGGTGTGCCAGAATCTCACCGATAATCGACCCCTCGGTGATGAAGGCGATGATCTTCATCTCCCTGCTGCACTTCGGGCATCGAACCGGTAGCACCTCGTAGATGCTCGCCAGCAGCAGCGCACAGACGTAGGGTGCCGCCTGGCGATGTACCGGCTCTGCCAAGGTCGCGTCTGCCGCACTCGCGCCATTGGATCGGTGTCAGCATCAGGTTGACGTTGCCCTTGGCCCCGGCTTTACGCTCTCATAGACCAGATGCTCGGGATCGATTTCACGCATCCGTTCCAGCGCGTAGGCCGGACAGGCACGGTAGCGCAGCAGACGTTCCGGACCCTCAAGCTCGTGCGCCCTGATGCGCGCGTAGGCATCGATCGAAAACGAAGCGGTAGCCCAGTTTCAGTGAAGGGCAATGCCAGCTTCATCGACGTTAGGCGCAGCGTCCGGAACTACAAGCCGCCGCCGTGTTCCGACGTAGCCATAGCCTGCTCATCGTTTGTCGACAGCAGGCCGCGTCGCAGGGCCGCGCGCAGCAGTAGACGGCGAACGGCTCCCGGAACCTCGCCGATGGCCGGTGCATCCAGACCATTGGCCGGGTGAAACGCGGCGCGACCCTCGGCATCGGCGAAAACGGCATCCACCACGATGCTGTAATACTCCAGACGGGCAGACGCCGCGACACTTGCAGGAGTATGCGACCAGGAAGTTGTGCCAGGAGTCGGCGCAGCGGGCATGGGCGAAACAGTGGGCGAGGATGCCGCTTTGGAGGTAGCGGCGTAATTCCCGCTCGATGACGGCGGGTGCGCATGCCCCGGCGCCATCATCCTGAAGCGCCAGCCAGGTGGCCAGATGCGTCTGCACCGTGCGATAGAGCAGCGTGCGCTCGGGCTAGCGACGGCGGTAGACGGCGCCGCGCGGTGAGGCACAGGCGGCGGTGGCGGGCATGGCAGTCCGGATCGGGTGGCCGGGACGCGAGACTGTATGCCTTCCAGCTACTAGTGCAAACGTAACAGCGGGTTGTGAAGGTCGGCTTCGTGATCCGCGACCTGCCGCTCGGCGAGGTGCTTCCCACTGCCTATCGACGTCCGCTTCTGTCCGGAAGGTGTCGTTCGCAACGGCAGCGCGAATCCCCGCTTCGGCCAAAATCGGCGCATCCCGCGCGGTTCCGATTTCGAAGCGCCTCACTCCAGGCGAGCCGGTCGGATCGAATGCGGCGCGGTCGAATGTGGCGCGGTTTGAGCCCTCTCCCACTCTCGGCTATGATTTGACTTTTCCGCTCCTGCATTCCCATGGCCAAGTACATTTTCGTCGCGGGCAGTTTCGTGTCGGGGCTGGACAAGGGCATCGCGGCAGACTCCTCGCTCTCCGATCGGGGCCGAGGCCTTCCGGAGGTACGCAGCGCGGCGACCCGAGCTGGCGGTGTAGCACGCCGAGCTGTGACTCAGGAGTAGGGAGCCGGGAGCAAGGCGACACGCATGGACGGGGATCGACTTGATTCGCTGCTAGTGCGCTTCCCGGTGGCCGGGCACGGAGTTGTGTTTGCCGCAGGCGGAGCCTCGGACATCGTGCTGGCCCGCTGCCTGGCCGCTCGCTGCGTGGCGCTCGGCGCTAGCCGGGTGGACATCGTGCAGCCGCTCGGGACGGATTCCCTGGAACGTAAGGGGATCTCCGGCATCCGCCTCGGCGAGTTCGCGCTGCAACCCTTCCCGGGCGTGGCTGCGGACCTCGTCCTTCGGCACCATGCCTCTCTTCCGAACTCCGAGGTTTCGATGCGCGACCGCGGCAAGGGCATCCGCATCTCGACGGCGCTGCACTGGGACCATGGGGACCGACTGGTCTGCGCGGGCAAGGGGCTGGGGTTGCAGGTCGTGGCCGCTCGGCCCTGGCGTCCCGACCACCCGTACGACTTCGCCCTCGGCGTAGATGGCGGCGGAGACGTGCTGACCCACGACGAAACCGAGTTCGACCGGGTTGTGGTGGGGGCGTTCGCCTCCGCCTGGTCCGGCGCCCCCGGGGCCCTCGGACTCATCGCGATGGGGCTCGGGGCAGACGGCGGTTCGACCCCCGAGGAGTTCGTCGGGGCATGTCCGCCGGGATGGACGGAGGTGGGGATCGCCGAGCTTGACGGCGAGTTCGCCGACGGAATGGAGCAGGGCCTCCGGGAGGCACGCTGCTGGCTCGACGATCCGACCACATGGTCCGTGCACGACCCAGCGTGGGATTACGGGCTGAATGTCCCGCAAATCGTCGCGATGGCCATCCGGGGCCACCACCCGTTCCCCTGTCCGGGTCCCGGATTGGCGACCTTCCCGAGAAGGAAGAAGCTCACCGTCATGTCCCCTGAGTTGCTGAGACAGGCGCGCATGTTCGTCCGCTCACTCGAGTAGGAAGCTGGGGGGTTAAGAGGATCACCAACTCCATCGCATTGCCGTTGGCATCATCGCAATGCGCGTGGCGGATGCCAAGGTGGTCATATCATTGCACGCGAGTCAGTGTGAGGCATCCGGGCTGGACTTTCCGGCGCACATGGTCAAGTCCCCGCTCGGTTTTGGTGGCAGCCGCGTTCGCGTTCCTCCGCGTCGGGCGTCAGGCCTGCACCAGCAAGCCATAGTCGCCGCTTCCCCCGGCCAGCTTCAGTCCCTTCGCGGTCGTTCCCGACGCAGCCCAGGCCGAGGCGAGGTCGATGTCGCCAGAGATCTGCACTCCGTTCGCATCGAAGAGGCGCAGGGTCTCCACCATCGTGTCGACGGCGTTCATGCCGGCGATCGTGACCGCCCCGGCCGAGGCGGCGCCGTTCACCGTGAAGTCGATGCGCAGGTCCTTGCCGCCATTGATGCGGCTGAACTTCAGGTCCTGCTGGAAGCTGTCGAAGGCGGCCGCCAGGGCGCTGCTCAGGCCCGCCGTCGCGGCCCGGATGTCCAGCACGTCGGTGCCGCCACCGGCGACGGCACCCCGGCCGTCCGCCACCAGATCGCCGATCCCGGCCCGGTAGGTGTCGCCGCCCAGGCCGCCGGTCATCGTGTCGCTGCCGGCGCCGCCATCCAGCAGGTTGGCGCCGCCGTTGCCCACCAGCACATTGCCCTGCCCGTTGCCGGTGCCGTCGATGTCGGCTCCGCCCAGCAGCGTCAGGTTCTCCAGGTTCGCCTTGTCCGCCAGCGAGTAGGTGATCAACGACAGCACGGTGTCCGTGCCGCCTCCGACCCCTTCGGTCACCACGTCGCCGGCCTCGTCCACCCGGTAGGTGTCGTTCCCCGCCCCGCCCACCAGGGTGTCCGCACCAGCCCCGCCGTCCAGTTCGTTGGCCAGGGCGTTCCCGGTCAACTGGTTCGCCAGGGTGTTCCCCGTCAGCCTGTAGGCCACGGCGTTGGTCAGCAGGGCGTTCTCCACTTCCGCCGCCAGCACCCAGGTGCCGTTCGCCGTGGCGATCCCGACCTTGACCAGGTCCGTCCCCTCCCCCTCCGCTTCCGTCACCACGTCGCCGAGGCTGTCCACCACGTAGGTGTCGTTCCCGCTTCCCCCTTCCAGGGTGTCGTTGCCGGCCCCGCCGTCCAGGATGTTGCCGGCATCGTTGCCGACCAGCCGGTTGGCGACGCCGTTGCCGCTCAGGTTGAGCTTGGTGCTGCCGGTGCCGGAGGCGTCCAGGTTCTCGAAGTTCGGCAGCACCGTCAGGGTGGTGGCGTTGGTGAGCACCGCCGAACCGCGCAGGACGACGCTGTCCGTCCCTTCGTTCAAGTTCTCGGCAATCACGTCTTCCAGCGCCA
>JBPOHD010000055.1:0-51163 GCA_052035955.1 Pseudomonadota bacterium | reverse complement strand
CCTGGTCCCGCACCATCGCTTCCACGCTGGCCGGTACCTCCCCTTCCACACCCGTCATCCCCCTTTCCCCCATCCCCTTCACCTCGGCCTTCACCGGCGCTCCTGCAGGCCGCTCAAACGGCAACAGACCGGCCAGCGGGGCGGCTTGGGCATGGGAAGGGAGGGCCGCGAGGCCGACGAGGAGGGCCGACAGGAGGCGGATGCACGAGCGTTCGGCCGACGGCGTCTTCGCCGTTGGGGAGGAAATGCGGTCTTGGGATGTCATCGTGGTCGTTCTGTAAAAAAGGATGGGGGCGAACCCCCATCCCAAGAGGAGGAGACTCGATCTCCTTACTTCTTGCCTTCCATGCCGGACATGCCGCTCATGCCCTTCTGGCCGGACATGCCGCTCATGCCGGACATGCCCTTCTGGCCCTCCATGCCGGACATGCCGCTCATGCCCTTCTGGCCGGACATGCCGGACATGCCGGACATGCCCTTCTGGCCTTCCATGCCGGACATTCCGCCCATGCCTTTCTGGCCTTCCATGCCGGACATGCCACTCATGCCTTTTTGGCCGGACATGCCGGACATGCCTTTCTGGCCTTCCATGCCCGACATGCCGGACATGCCCTTTTGGCCGGACATGCCACTCATGCCGCCCATGCCCGACATGCCTTTCTGATCCTGCGCCAGGGCGGAACCGGCGATGCCCATGGACAGGAGGCTGGCGATAGCGATCAGTTTGACTTTCATAGGTCCCCTTCGAAGGTTGAATGTCTGAGAACCCGGCGGATACCGGGGTCCGGCCGCTTTTCCTAGGATTGGTTGCGGCCAACCACCTATACGCACATTGCGTGCCTGTTCAGGATGTCGATGTAACTATAAGAATCAAAAGCAAAAAATAAGGGGCGCCGATTTCGCGCCCCTCCGGGTCCTGACAGAATGGCAGGCCGCTCCCGCCCTGCGGTATTAAGTCACGGAATTCTCAGGAATTCCGCTCCTGCCAAAATGGCATGTCCGGTGCAGACGGGATCGCCCGTCGGCTTCATGCTGGAAACCGCAGTTCATTCACCACAGAGGACGCGGAGGACACAGAGGAAGCCAGTATTCGTGCCCGTCCCGGCTCACCCGCCGGGTGATGCTCACCAAAAGCCGACTCCGTTGATTCTCTTGGTGTTCTTGGTGTTATTGGTGTTATTGGTGTCCCGGGTGTCCTGGGTGGTTCGACTGCTCTTTCCAGGTTCACGCGGGCTTGAACAGGGCGACGATGGCGTCGGCGACCTCGTCGGAGGCTTTGGGGTATTCGCCCTCGTCCAGCATCCGCAGCGCCGCTGTCCGGTCGCCGCGCTGGGCCGTCGCCAGGATCTCGCCGGCCGCTTCGTGGAATCGGGCGTGGGCCGACCTGACGCGGGCGAACGCGGGTTTCCCGCCGTGGTGCAACTCCCCCTCGGCCTCGAGCCAGCGGCCGAGGACGCACTGGTCGTCCCGGGACACGATCGCCACCTCCAGATCTTCCTTGCCGTCGCCGGCGATGTAGTCGCGCAGCCGGGTCTTCCACTGCATGTGGGCATCGATGGCGGTCTTGCCGTCGGTGACCAGGACGAACAGCTTGGCCAGCAGTTTCTTGACCCGCTCCGAGGCGCGCACGTAGTCGCCCTGCTGCAAGAGGCGCATGGCCTTGTCCTTCTCCCCCTCCTGGGCCGCCGCCAGCACCTCGCCGGCGCAGCGGTGGAAATGGGCATGGTGGGCCTTCATGTCGAAGAAGGTCTCGGAATAGCCGAAGCGTCCGCCCCCCTGGCTGTAGATCCACTTGCCCAGCGGACACTGGTCGTCCCGTCCGACCACCTCCACCTTCAGGTCCTCGGTGCTGGTCCCGTTGATGTAGGTCTCGAGGCGGATCTTCCACTTCATGTGGGCGTCGACGGCGGACTTGAAGTTGAGGCCCGCCACCTCGGCGCCCTTGTCGTCCGCGGGGGCGGCGACGGCGACCGCGTCCTCCCTCGCCCCGCCGGCGATGCGCTTGAACCAGTCCATCATTCCCATGCGTTTCCCCTCCCGGCGTGTCGCCAGTGCTGTTCTTCGAATATCGGCCGACCGGCCGGCCCGGGATTATGTGCTCGTCCTGCGCCTTCCGGGCAAATCGAGCGGACTGATGGCGTCATAAGGATGCCATCAGGGGGCATGGAGGCGAACGGGGATGCGCCGGGCGCCGAAGGGTCGCCCGAACCTCTCGAAGCGGCCGGCGATGGCCGTGCCGCAACGGGCGCAGTGGCCGGTGTCGTCGAGCCGGTAGGCGAGGATCTCGTACCAGTCCCGCTCGACCACCTTCTCGCCGCAACCGGGGCAGAGGGTGGCGTCGCCGGCCCGGTCGTGGACGTTGCCCGTATAGACGTAGCGCAGGCCGGCATCCATGGCGATCCGGCGGGCCCGGGCCAGGGTGGCGGGTGGCGTGCCGGGGGCGTCCAGCAGCTTGTAGTCCGGGTGGAAGGCGGAGAAGTGCAGGGGCACGTCGGCCCCCAGTTCCCGGAAGCACCAGTCGGCCAGCTGCCGGATCTCGGCCTCCGAGTCGTTGTGGCCGGGAATCAGCAGGGTGGTGATCTCGAGCCAGCATCCGGTCTCGTGCCGGACATAGGCCAGGGTGTCGAGGACCGGCTTGAGGCGGGCGCCGCAGAGTTTGACGTAGAAATCGTCGGTGAAGGCCTTGAGGTCCACGTTGGCGGCATCCATGCGGGCATAGAACTCCCGGGCAGCGCCGGCATGCATGTAGCCGGCCGTGACGGCGACGGTCCTGATCCCGACGGCATGGCAGGCGTCGGCCGTGTCCATGGCGTATTCGGCGAAGATGACGGGGTCGTTGTAGGTGAAGGCGACGCTCCTGGCGCCATGGCGCGTCGCGGCGCGGGCGATGGCCTCGGGCGTGGCGTCGTCCATCAGGGTGTCCATCTCCCGGGACTTGGAGATGTCCCAGTTCTGGCAGAACTTGCAGGCCAGGTTGCAGCCGGCGGTGCCGAAGGAGAGGATGGAACTGCCGGGGAAGAAATGGTTGAGGGGCTTCTTCTCCACCGGGTCGATGCAGAAGCCCGAACTGCGGCCGTAGGTGGTGAGGATCATCTCCCCGTCCTTCATCGCCCGCACGAAGCAGGCGGCCCGCTGGCCCTCGTGCAGCCTGCAGTCGCGGGGACAGAGGTCGCACTGGATGCGCCCATCCTCGAGCTTGTGCCACCAGCGGGCGGGGGTTCCGGTCAGGCTTTCCATGTTCCCTCCTTTCGTCGCGGCCGACTCACTCCTTCCATTTGCGGACTTCGTAGCGGGAGAGCCTTACCTCCGGCGACCAGAAATTGGGCGGCAGGCCGGCCTTGTACTTCAGGTGGCCGAGGAATTCGCGCGGATCCGGCAGGCTTTCCCAGACCTGGGGCAGGAAGGTGGATCGGTGGCGCCCCACCTCGAAGATCACGCCGTCGATGCCGGGCCGCAACTGGCGCAGGGCATCGTCCTCGTCGGCGAAGGCCATGGGCTGCGAGGGCGTCAGCAGGGACACCTCGACCCTCGTGCGTGCCAGTTCCCCGCGGCCCAGGGGGGGGAAGCGCGGGTCCCGGAAGGCGGCTGCCCGGGCGTTCTCGCGCACGTCCGCGTCCAGGGTCCGCCAGGCTTCCAGGGAGCCGATGCAGCCCCGCAATTGGCCGTCCTGGGTCAGGGTGACGAAGGTGGCGCCCGGCGAAGACAGTTGCGGGTGCGCCGTTTCGGCGCCACCCGCGACGCCGAATTCGGCGGCGATGGCATTGCGCGCCCGGACCAGCAGGGCCCGGCCCAATTCATCGGTCATGGCGATCCTCCGTGAAGGCGACCGAGCAGTAGCCGACGACCCGGGAACGGTCGCCCGCCGTGTCCCCCGAATTGCGCAGGTCGAGGAGGGTGGGCGAGAGGCCCCTTCGCCTTGCCACGGCGATCAGCCCGTTGACCGGCGTGGCGCCGCAGGCCTGCTCGTGGTCTTCCAGGGGCTCCAGGGCCACGATCCGGTCGGCGGTGGCCCGGTCGAGCTTGCGCGCCTTTTCGTAGGCGTGGTAGTGGGACAGGTCCGAACTGACGACGACCAGCGTCTCGTCGCCCCCCCAAAGCCGGTCGATGACCGCGGCAACCTCTTCCGGCGCGACGTAGCCGACGGCCAGCGGCACCAGCATGAAATCGCCCAGCACGGACTGCAGGAAGGGCAGGTGCACCTCCAGGGAATGCTCCTGGGCGTGGGCTTCGTCGCTGATGCCGACCTGGGGCAGGCCGGCGAGGGTCGCGATGGCGCTGCGGTCGACCCGGACCACGCCGAGTGGCGTCGCGAAGGCATCGACGGACGGAACGGCGATGCCCCGCAGGGCGACCCGATGCGTCGGTCCGAGCAGTACCACCCGCCGCACCTTGCCGCGCAAGGGCGCCAGCAGGGCGTAGGCGCTGGCCGCCACCGGACCGGAATAGATGTAGCCGGCATGGGGGACGATCAGGGCCTTGGGGCTTGCCGGGGCGTCGGACGGGACGACGGCGGCCAGCATCGCCGCGACATCGGCGGCCAGTTCCTCCGCCCGGCCGGGATAGAACATGCCGGCCACCGCGGCGGGACGGATGCTTGCGTTCATGGCGATCTCCTTTCGCTGGTCATGGGGCCGGTGCCCGGGCCGTCAGGCGATGCCGGCGATCAGGACCCCGATGCCCATGCCGACGGCGATGGCGGCCAGTCCGGGCAGGGTCCGGCGGGCCAGGGGGCCGCCGCCGATGGCGACCACCAGGCCGCTCTTGAAGCACAGGTTGGCCAGGGCGGCAAGGACGATGGAAACGACCGCCTCCCCTCCGGACAGCTTCTCCATGCCGAACAGGCGCAGGCTGGACAGGGTGATGGCGTCCACGTCCGTGAGGCCGGAGGCCAGGGACACCAGGTAGAGGCCGCTGTTGCCCGCGATGTCCTGCAGCCAGGCGGCGAGGAACAGGACGAGGGCATAGATGAGCCCGAAGGTGACCGCGGTGCGGATCTCGGTCGGGTTCGTGACTTCCGGCATGGGCAACTCGCCGCCGCCGCCGATGCCCCGCCAGCCCCAGGCTGCCACGGCCAGGCCCGCCAGCAGGCCGCCGCCGAACACGATGGCCAGCGGTGCCAGCAGGGACGGGGCCACGACGGCGGAGACGACGCAAAGCCGGATCATGACCATGAGGTTGGCGAGGAGGATGACCACCGCCGCGGTCCGCGTCAGTTCGTGGTCGGCCCGGGCGTTGCGGGCGAACACCATGGTCGTGGCGGTGGACGATACGAGGCCGCCGAAGAAGCCGATGACCGCCGCCCCGTGGCGGGCGCCGACGAAGCGCAGGGCCGCGTACCCGGCCAGGGAGACCCCGGAGATCAGCACCACCATCCACCAGATCTGGTGCGGATTGAAGGCGGCGTAGGGGCCGAAGTCCCGGTCCGGGAGGATGGGCAGGACGATGAAGGAGAGGACCGCGAACTGCAGGATGGAGATCAGGTCCCGGTGGGTGAGGTTCTTGCTGATGCCCTGGAGCTGGGCCTTGAAGTAGAGCAGGACGGTGGTGGCGATGGCCAGCATGACGGCCAAGATGCCGTGGCCGAACCAGATGGCGGCGCCGAGGCAGTAGGCCACCATCAGGGCGGCCATCGTCGTCGTGCCCGGGTCGCCGTCGTCCTGGGGGTCGACGGCATGGGAGACGATCATCATGGCCCCGACGACCAGCAGGCCGGCCGCGATGACCCAGCCGCTCGCCGTCTCCTGGGCGAGCAGGGCGGACAGGGTGCCGAGGACGGCGACGAGGGCGAAGGTGCGCAGGCCGGCCTTGGCGTCGGCCTTGCGTTCCCGCTCCAGGCCGATCAGCAATCCCGCCGCCAGGGCGGTGGCGAAGGCCATGACCCCATCGGGAAGATCCCATCCGGAAAAGTTCAAGCCGCCTCCCGCTTCACCGGTATTTCCATGGTGATTTGTTCCGATCCCATTCTAGTCCTTACAATCCGGCGATGGCCTGCTTCGCCCTCGTCCCCGCCGCCGGCGGCGGCGCCCGCATGGGCGCCCCCCTTCCCAAGCAATACCTGCAGCTGGCGGGCAGGCCCCTGATCCACCATGCGCTGGCCACCCTGGTCGCCGTCCCGGCCGTGGAGAAGGTTTTCGTCGTGCTCTCGCCCGACGACCGCGACTGGGACCGCCAGGACTGGGGCGGGCTCACCGGCCGCATCCACGTCCTGCGCTGCGGCGGGGCCACGCGCGCGGCCAGCGTCGCCAACGGGCTGGCGGCCATGGGCGGTGCCGTCGTCGATGACGACTGGGTTATGGTGCACGATGCGGCGCGGGCCTGCCTCGCCGTGGCCCACGTGGAATCCCTGATCGCCGCCCTCGCCGACGACCCGGTGGGCGGACTGCTGGCCCTGCCGGTGGCCGATACGCTCAAGCGCGGCGACGGCCCCGAGGAGCGCGTGGCCGCCACCGTCCCGCGCGAGCACATGTGGCAGGCGCAGACGCCGCAGATGTTCCGCTACGGCCTGTTGCGGCGGGCATTGGCCGTCCATCCCGAGGTCACCGACGAGGCCGGCGCGGTGGAAGCCCTGGGCCTGTCGCCGCGCCTCGTTGCCGCCGATGCCACCAACTTCAAGGTCACATTCCCGCGCGACCTGGCGCTGGCGGAGCTGATCCTGAAAGACCGGGAGAGCCGGACATGAACCTTCCGTTCCGCATCGGGCAGGGCTACGACGTCCATGCCCTCGTGCCCGGCCGCCGGCTGATCCTGGGCGGCGTCGAGATCCCCCATCCCCTCGGCCTGGCCGGGCATTCGGATGCCGATGTGCTGCTGCACGCCATTACCGATGCCATCCTCGGTGCGGCGGGCTGCGGCGACATCGGGCGGCTCTTCCCCGACAACGAGCCGGCCTGGAAGGACGCCGACAGCCGGGACCTGCTGCGGCGGGCGGTGCGGAGGGTCGGCGAGGCGGGCTGGGCGGTCGGCAACGTGGATGCGACGGTCATTGCCCAGGCGCCGCGCATCGCGCCCCACGTGGCGGCGATGCAGGCCAAGGTTGCGGCCGACCTCGGGATTCCCCCGGACCGGGTCAACATCAAGGGCAAGACCACCGAACGGCTGGGTTTCACGGGCCGCGGCGAGGGCATTGCCGCCGAGGCCGTGGCCCTGCTGGTCCCGGCCTGACGAGCCCCTGCCGTGAGGGTGTTCTTCGCCCTCTGGCCCCCGGCCCAGGCCGCGCGGGCGCTGAGCGGCCTTGCCGCCGCGGCGGCCAGGGAATGCGGCGGCCGGGCGATGAAGACCGAGACCCTGCACCTGACCCTGGCCTTCGTCGGCGAGATTGCCGACGATCGCCTGCCGGACCTCCTTTCCGTGGCCGGCGCGGTGGAAGGGGAACGCTTCGCCCTGATCCTGGATCGCCTGGGCTGGTGGCGCCACAACCGCATCCTCTGGGCCGGCTGCGGGGACACTCCGGCGGCCCTCTCCATCCTGGCCGACGGTCTGGCCGGGCGCCTGCGGGCAGCCGGCTTCCCGGTCGAGCGGCGGCCTTTCGCGGCCCACCTGACCCTGCTGCGCAACTGCCTCTGCGAAGGCCTGCCGCACCTGGAGGAACCCATCGGCTGGTCGGCGGAGGAATTCGTCCTGGTCCGTTCCCGGCTTTCCGATGCCGGATCCCGTTACGAAATTCTCGGTCGCTGGCCCCTGGCCGGCGGCGTGGCACCCGGCATGCCTTAGAATCGCCCGGTCCCCGGAGAATCCCCTTGGCCCTGTTCAGTCCCAAACCCGTCTCGCCCCGCCTGGAGCGCCTGCGCGCCCTGTCCCTGTTCGTCAATCTGACCCCGCGGGACCTGCAGATCGTGGACGGCCTGCTCCACGAGCGCGCCTACCTCAAGGATGAAGTCATATTCGACGAGGGAGAGGAAGGGCAGGCGATCTACATCGTCCTGGAGGGCTCGGTCCTGATCTGCCGCCAGGGTCGCCCGGTGGACGGGCGCATCGCGGAACTGGGCACCGGCACCTTCTTCGGCGACCTGGCGCTGCTGGACAATGCGCCGCGGGTCGCCCAGGCCCGCGCCGCCACCGCCTGCCGGCTGGCCGTCTTTTTCCGCGCCGACTTCCTGGGACTCCTGGAGACCCACGCCCTGATCGCCTCCAAGATATCGCTGCAACTGGCCCGCCACATCGGCATCCGCCTGCGCGAGGCGACGCTGGGCACGCGCCAGGACCAGCACCTCTGAGGCGGCAGCGGACGTGACGACCTTCCGCAACGGTTCCGGCCCCGTCGTCTGGACCGGCATCATCGCGGCCACCTGCGTGCTGCTGCTGGTGCTGCAGAAGATCCTCTGGCTGGTGGTGCCATTCCTGCTGGCCCTGATCCTTTACTACTTCCTCTATCCGCCGGTCCAGTACCTCGTTTACCGCGGCCTGTCGCGGGATGGGGCCGCCGCCTGGGTCACCCTGGCCTTCCTGGTCCTGCTCGGTGCCTGCGGCGCCTTGATGGTTCCCTGGGTCGCCGCCCAGGCCGTCGATTGGCAGGCGGGCGTGGAACGCTACCTGCAGGGGGGGCTCAAGCTGCTCGAGCGCTCCCTTTGGGGCATGGAGGCCCGCTGGAGCATGCTGGCCAATGCGCGGTTCGCCGAGACGGCCATGGGCAAGCTCAATCATTCCATGGGAGGGCTCAACGAGCACCTGGAACCCATCGCGATGGGCATCATGGCGTGGACTCCGTCGCTGCTGCTGGCGCCCTTTCTGGCCTTTTTCTTCCTGCGCGACGGGCGCCGCTTCAAGCGTTTCCTCGGGCATGCCGTGCCCAACGCGTTCTTCGAGAAGACCCTCTACCTGCTGCACGAGGTGGACCTGACCTCCCGCGCCTATTTCCAGGGGCTGATCAAGCTGACCGTCCTCGATACCGTCACCCTGGCCGCCGGGCTGTGGCTGCTCGGCATCCCGGGGCCCCTGGCCCTGGGCCTCGTCTGCGCGGTGCTGGCCTGGATTCCCTACGTCGGCTCCATCCTCGGCGGCCTCCTCGTGGTGCTGGTGGCGGCCACCGACTTCCCGGACCAGCCGACCATGGCCTACTGGTCCGTCGGCCTGTTCATCCTGGTCCGCCTGCTCGACGACTTCCTCTACATGCCGCTGACCATCGGCAAGAGCCTGCACATGCACCCCCTGGTGACGGTGCTGATGATCTTCGCGGGGGGCGCGGTGGCCGGCATCTCGGGGCTGATGCTGGTGCTGCCCCTGCTCGGCGTGGTGATGGTGGTCGGCGAAACCATCGGCAAGGTGGTCACCGATCCGCGCCTGATGGCCCGGCACCGCCACGCCAAGGCCCTGCGGCGGCGCCAGGCCAGCATAGACCTGGCGGCCTGAGGCCGCTCAGCGGGGCGCCGACGGGTCGAGCGCCATTCTCCGTCCACCGGCGCGGGCCGGCTCCCAGGACCAGCGCTTGCCGTCGGTCAGGCCCGCCGGGACCTCGTAGGCGAAACGCATGGTCTCGGCGGTACCCACCGGCAGCTCCGAGAACAGCTTGTCCGCGACGCCGGGCACGGCCACCGGATCGTCGAACCGGGATTCGCCCCCGGCGTGTTCCGCCCGCAGGGTGCCGATGAACACGGCCCGCGGCTCGTCGTCGATGTTGCGGGCCTCGAACTCGACGACGGCCAGTCGATGCCCGGGCGCCGGGCGATGGTTGCCCAGGCCGTCCACCAGCCGGAAGCCGAGGACGCGGTACTCGAAATGCCGGGTGCGCAAGGTCTCGCCGGCGCTTGCCGCGAGCGGGGCGAGCATCGCGAACAGTGCCAGGGAGCGGGCGAGGCGCGTCACCGGGGCCGCTCCAGCTGTTCGGCGATCCATGCGTAGTGTTCCTCGCGCAATTGCCCGAAGCGCTTGAAGACGATCTCTCCCTGGCGGTCCACGATGTAGAGCGTCGGGGTGCCCACGGCTCTGGCAAAACCGTCGCGCACCCCGTCCTGCATCCGCCAGAGGACGGGGAAGCCGAGCTTCCGGTAACGGACCAGGTACTCGCGGACTTCCTCCGCGCTGTCGTCCACGCTCAGGCCGACGAGCTCGAATCCCTTGGCCTTGTGCCTGGCCCAGAAGGCATGGAGGTCGGGCAGTTCCTCGTAGCAGTACCTGCAATCCACGGACCAGAGGACGATGGCGACGAACTTGCCCTTCTGGTCGGCCAGGGACCAGGGCTTGCCGTCGCGGACCAGGGGACCCTGCAGGAGGGCGAACTCGGTGCGTTCCGGGAAGTATTTCGAGGCGGCAAGCCTGGGCGGCGTCTGGGCCGCGGCGGGAAACCAGGCGACCAGGCCGGCCATGAGGACCAGGAACGGCAGCGTGAGGATGCGGGCTGGACCGGCACGGGAGGCCGGGGCCGGGAAAGTGCGGTCGCGCGCCATGCTGCCACCTCCTTCAGGATTGAAGCTTCCCGGTCGACCCGGACCGGCCGGTGGAAGTTCCCGCCCGTCAGCCGGCCCGGTTGCGCATGTGGTCGGCCAGGTCGGCCAGGGCCTTCTCCAGTCCGGCCCGCAGGCGCTCGTCGGGCAGGTTCTCGGCCATGGCCTGGCGCATGCACAGCATCCACTGGTCGCGCTCGTTCTCGCCGATGGGGAAGGGCAGGTGGCGCGCGCGCAGCCGCGGATGGCCGAATTTTTCCATGTAGAGCTGGGGGCCGCCCAGATACCCCGACAGGTACATGAACAGCTTTTCCTCCGAGCCGGACAGGTCGGCCGGATGCAGCTTGCGGATGGCATAGGTCTCGGGCAGGGTGTCCATCAGCTCGTAGAAGCGATGGACGAGGCGCCGCAGGCCTGCCGCGCCGCCGGCAAGATCGTAGGCGGTGACGGTGGTGGGTTGGTTCATGGGGCAGGGATTGTAATACGGGCCAGCAATCCGCCGCCCTCCCGGGGCAGCAGCTCCAGTCGGCCGCCGCGGCCCCGGGTCCAGCGGTCCACGATGGCCAGCCCGAGGCCCGAGCCGCCGGTGTTGCTGCGGGCCGACTCGAGCCTCGTGAAGGGCAATTTCAGGCGCTCCGCCTCGTGGACGGGAATGCCGGGCCCGCGGTCGGCCACCTCGATCACGATGTTTCCCGGATCCAGGCGCAAGGACAGCCGCAAGGCGCCGCCGCCCCCATGGCGGACGGCGTTCTCGACCAGGTTGCCGACGCAACGGCGCAGGCCATCGGCGGGGAGATCCGCCGGCGGGAGGGGGGGCAGTTCCGTTTCGACGGTCAAGCCCCGTCGACGGTAGGACTCCGCCATCTCGGCGAGCAGCGCGGGGAGGTCCGTGGGCGAGGTCGGCTCCTCTCCCCGTCCGCGGGCAAAGACGAGGAATTGGCCTATGGTGCGGTCCATTTCCTCCACGTCGACCACCATCGCCTGGCGGCCCTCCTCGTCGATGGCGGCCATCTCGATGCCCATGCGCAGGCGGGTCAGGGGGGTGCGCAGGTCGTGGGAGACGCCGGCCAGGATCAGCGCCCGGTCCTGGTCGAGTCGCGCGAGGTCGCGGGTCATCTGGTTGAAGCTGCGGGCAAGCGTCTCGATCTCGACAGGACCCGTCTCAGGCACGGGCGGCGGCTGGCCCCCCTGCCCGGTGATGCGGGCGGCATGGGCCAGCAGCTTCAGCGGCCGGGCGACCCGGGCGACGATGAGCCAGGCGCCGACCAGGGACAGGAGGAGGGCGGCGGAGCCCCATCCCAGCCATTCCAGGGGGAAGGCGCGATTCAGGCGTTCGCTGGGCAGCACCAGCCAGAATTCCCCTTCGTCGGAGTCGTCGAGACGGAAACTGACGAACAGGGCCCGCTCGCCATCCATTTCCAGGCTCATGCGCGTCGTCTCGCCAAGTTCCTGGCGGATGATCGACAAGACCTTCTGCAGGAAGGGATTGTCGGGAAGGGGGGCGACGCTGTCGTTCGGCTCGGCCGGATAGATGTGGATTCCCTCCCGGTCGGAAAGCTCGGCGAGCAGGCCGTGGCGGGCGTCGGGGCGGGCCGAGACCAGGGCGGCCCGGGTGAGGTTGGCCACGCTGACGAGGGTCTGCGCCAGTTGCCGGGCGCGCGGCTCCCGTTCGTAGAGGCTGAAGACCGCGAACCAGGCCAGGACGGACAGCAGCATCAACGCCGCCAGCAGGAGGAAGGTGCGAACCAGCAGGGTCCGCGGCAGGAGCCTCATGGGCGGCGGGTGGCTTCGTGGTTTCCCGGCGGAAAACGCGATCCGCTCAGTTCTTCTGCCCGTCGGGGACGAAGACGTAGCCGAATCCCCAGACCGTCTGGATGTAGCGGGGCTTGGAGGGGTCGTCCTCGACCAGCTTGCGCAGGCGGGAAATCTGGACGTCGATGGCGCGGTCGAAGACCTCGTACTCCCGGCCACGGGCGAGCTCCATGAGCTTGTCGCGGCTCATGGGCTGGCGGGGATGGGATACGAGCACCTGGAGAACCGCGAACTCGCCCGTCGTCAACTGGACCGACTCGCCGTTGCGCGCGAGTTGGCGGGTCGCGAGGTTCAGGCTCACGGCGCCGAACTCGATCACCTCCTCGGCCATGGACGGCGCGCCGGGCGGCGGCGGGGTGGCCTTGCGCCGCAATACGGCCTGGATGCGGGCCACCAGTTCCCGCGGATTGAAGGGCTTGGGCAGGTAGTCGTCGGCGCCCATCTCGAGGCCGATGATCCGGTCCACCTCGTCCCCCTTGGCGGTGAGCATGATGATGGCGACCTCGTTGCCGGCTCCTCGCAGCCGGCGGCAGACGGCCAGGCCGTCCTCGCCCGGCATCATCAGGTCGAGCACGACGAGGTCGTACAACTCCCTCGCCATGGCCTTGTCCATGGCGGGTGCCCCGTCCACCGCCTTGACGGAGAATCCCTGCTGGATCAGGTAGCGCTCCAGCAGTTGCCTGAGTTTTAGGTCGTCGTCGACGACGAGTATCCTGCGTCGGTTTTCGCTCATGGCGCGAATGCTAGCGGGAACCGGCGCCGGACGCCATCGGGCCCTTACAGCTTCTTACACTTCGCCGGGCCGGTCTCGAACATCGCTTACATGGCGACACGATGATGGCCATGGTTCCGACGATCGTCGGGCCGGACCGTGCGAGGTACATCGACGATGAATCTGCGGAAACCCTTCCTTGCGACGCTGGCGAGCCTTGCCTGCATTTCGGCGGCGGGCGCGAGCGTCCCCGACGATGGAGCGCATCGTCAATACTACAATCTGCACCTGCGCCTGGTGCAGGGCGTCCGGTCCGGACAGGTCCTGGCGGAGGAGGGCCGAGCAAGTGTCGGCGGAGCGGCGACGGGTGCGTCGGCAGCCATCCCGGCCGGGCGCCAAGGTGCATCGTCCCGGACCTGGGACCGCGGGCTCCGCGTGGACCCCGCTCAAGGTTCCGGCGGACGGGAAGGCGGGGAAGAAGCGGTGAGGCGGCAGGAAATGAGGGCAGACAGCCATGACTAGAAGGAGATCGATGGATGCGCTTCGACGCGCCGTTCTGGCCGTGCTGGCCGCCATCGCGGCCTGGCCGGTGGCGGCCCAGGCGGATCGTCAGGACCCCAGGCGCCGCCATTTGCAGGACGAACAACGACTGGCACCGGCTCCGGCGGTGCCGCAACCGGGATTCGGGCGCGAGGAGTCCGGGGACGCAGGGCCGGGTGGGCGCATGAGTCCGGAGGAACGCCGGCAACTGCGTCGCGACATCCAGGACGCGCGGCGCGACCTGTACCCCCATCGGCCGCGGCCGGACCAGGAGTTCCGCCGCTTCTGACCGGGGGCGCGAAGTCGGGACGGGCCGCTGTGGGGGTCGGGTAAAATCCGCTCCGTGAACCTCCTCGCCCTGGAAACCGCCACGCGTCGCCTTTCGGTGGCCCTGCTGACCGACCGCGGCATCGTCGAGAAATCGGAAGACCATCCCAACGGCGGATCGGAACGCGTCCTGCCGTGGATCGCCCAACTTCTGGCCGAACAGGATTTGTCGCCGGGCCGCCTGGATGTCGTGGCGTTTGGCGCCGGCCCGGGCGGTTTCACGGGATTGCGTCTTGCCTGCGGCATTGCCCAGGGTCTGGCCTGGGGGCTCGACATTCCGGTCGTCCCGGTCGGCAGCCTGGATGCCCTTGCCCTGGCGGCCCGCGACGCGGGCGCCGGGGACCGGGTTTTCGCATGCCTGGATGCCCGCATGGACGAGGTTTACAGCGCTGCCTTCGAGTTCCGGCAGGGGGCGCCTGTCGCGGTGATGGCCGCCGCCGTATCGTCGCCGGGCGCGGTTCCCTTGCCGCCGGGCGACGGGTGGGTAGGTTGCGGGGACGGTTTTTCCGCCTGGCCGAAGGCCCTTGCCGACCGATTGGCCGAGGGCATCGCCAGGATCCTGCCCGGAGTACTGCCGAGTGCGGCCGCCGTGGCGCGCCTTGCCCTGTCCCGCGTCGTGGCGGGGGAGGTCCTGCAGGCTGCGGCCGCGGCGCCTCTCTACGTGCGGGACAAGGTGGCGCTGACCACCGCCGAGCGGATCGCCCGGGGGGGGGTGCGATGAGTGCCGTCCTCTTGCCGTCCCTGGCCTTCGAACCCATGGTCTTCGCCGACCTGGAACGAATTGCGCGGGAGGAGGCGTCGATCTACGAATTTCCCTGGACCTTCGGCAACTTTGCCGATTCACTGGCCGCCGGCTACTCGTCCTGGGTGGCGAGCGAGAAGGGCGCCATGACCGGTTATGCCATCATGATGCTGGTGATCGACGAGGCGCATCTGCTCAACATCAGCGTTCTGCCGAGACTTCAGCGCCATGGTCGCGGCTCGGAGATCATGCGCCACCTTTTCTCCGTGGCGCGCCGTCACGGGGCGCACAGGATGTTGCTGGAGGTGCGTCCCTCCAATGTCCCCGGTCGTGCCCTCTATGCCCGCCACGGTTTTTCGCCGATCGGCGAAAGGCGCGGCTACTATCCGGCCCGGGAGGGGCGGGAGAATGCGATCGTGTTGGCGCGGGACATCTGACATGACGGCACGGCGCCCTGCGATCCTTCGGGAACTGGGCCTGGCACCCCTTTGGCGGCTCCGGGTGCCGGCGGTGGAGTCCGGCATGGATACGGCTCCGGGGCAGACGGGCAACGACGACTCGGCGGAAATCGGGTGCGGTCCGGAATCACCGGCCGCACGGTCGGCCGATGGCTCGTCGGTCCGCCTGCCGGCCATGGAATCGGGCGATCGTCCGGCAGCAATCGCCGGGATGGACTGGGACGGGCTTGCGGCAGCGGTGGCGGAATGCCGCGCCTGCGCGCTCTGCCAAACGCGCAAGCAGGCGGTGCTCGGAGTGGGGGATCGTCAGGCCGACTGGTTGTTCGTTGGCGAAGGACCCGGCGCGGAGGAGGACGAGCGGGGCGAACCCTTCGTCGGCCAGGCCGGCAAGCTCCTCGATGCGATGTTGTCCGCCATCGGTCTGCGACGAGGCCGGGACGTTTACATCGCCAATGCCGTCAAGTGCCGCCCGCCCAACAACCGGACCCCGGAGGCGGAGGAGACGGCGGCGTGCCGGCCATATCTTGCGCGCCAGATCGCCTTGATCCGCCCGCGCCTCATCGTCGCCCTGGGCCGTCCGGCCGCCCAGACGCTGCTCGATGCCGATGTCAAGATCGGCGCCTCCCGGGGCCGCTTGTTCGATCACGGCGGAATCCCCGTCGTCGTCACCTACCATCCCGCTTACCTGCTCCGCAACCTGCCGGACAAGGCAAAGGCCTGGGAAGACCTCTTATACATGCGCAAGGTCATGGGCGGCCTCAAGGAGTCCTGATGTCCCACGAAGGATCGACGAAGGCGATCTTCTACGCCTTGGGTGCCAATACGGGCATCGCCGCCGCGAAATTCGGCGCGGCGGCCTGGACGGGTTCCGGTTCCATGCTGGCGGAGGCCATCCACTCGACGGCCGATTGCGCCAACCAGATGCTGCTTCTCCTGGGAATGCGTCAGGCGCGTCGACCGGAAAGCGAGGACCATCCCCTCGGCCACTACCGGGCGCCCTATTTCTGGGCCATGGTGGTGGCGCTGCTGCTGTTCTTCATGGGCGGGGCGTTCTCGGTCTACGAGGGCGTCGAGCGGCTGCTGCACCCGCAGCCGCTGGAGAACGGCCTGGTCGCCATGATCGTCCTCGGCGTCGCCGTCGGCCTGGAGGCCTTCTCCCTTTGGGGTGCCATGCGCGAGATTCGAAAGGAGTCGGGAGGCAAGCCCTTCCTTCGTTGGTTCAGGGAGACACGCCAGTCCGAACTGATGGTGGTTGCCGGCGAGGACATCGCGGCCTTGGCAGGGCTGGCCCTGGCATTTGCCGCCGTGGCCACCACCGTCGTGACCGGAAATCCGATGTGGGATGCGATCGGGACCCTCGGCGTCGGCCTCGTGCTCATGGTGATAGCGGTCGCGGTGATGGTCGAGGTGAAGAGCCTGATCGTAGGCGAGTCGGTCGCCCCGGAAATGCGGCAGGAGATCGGCGACTTCCTGGCGGCCCAGGTCGAGATCGAGTCCGTGATGAAGGTCATCACGCTCGCCTGGGGCGAGAAGGTGGTGATCGCCGTCCAGGCGAAGATGCGGGACACGGATGCCATATCGGGCACCGAACTGGTCCGCCGCATCAATGCCGTCGAGGCTCGCATCCAGGAGCGTTTCCCGGCCGCCCGCTGGGTGTTCTTCGAGCCGGACAGTCCCGTCTAGGTGTTGCGGGGCGGCGGCAGGGCCGCCATGGCGCGGTCGTGCAGGCGACCGAGCAAGAGCATCGCGGATGCGGCGCCGACCGCGGCCATGAACATGTCCCATTGGGTGTCCCAGGGGTCTCCCTGGGTACCGAGGAATTCCTCGGCGCCCTGGCCGAGGAGCAGGGCGGCCCACCACTCGACGAACTCGTAGCACGCGCTGACCGCCAACGCCACGCAGACGCTGAGGAAGGCCGCCATGCGCCGGCCCCGGACATGGGCACCCCGCAACAGGATCTCCCGGGCCGCGAGGGCGGGCACGAAACCCTGGAAGAAATGGCCGATCCGATCGTAGGGGTTGCGATCGAAGTGGAACAGGTCCTGCAACCAGAATCCCAGGGGAACCCGGGCGTAGGTGTAGGCGCCGCCCAGGATCAGCACCAGGGCGTGGAGCCCGATCAGCAGGTACAGCAGGTCGGTCAGCGGGTATCGGCGCCAGGTCATCGCCAGCAGGGGGGCGGCGATCAGGACGGGAAACACCTCCATGAGCCAGGTCGGCCGATCGTAGGGCGAAACGCCGGAGGCGGCCAGGGCCGCGGAAACCACGGCGGCAACGCCGAGCGGCAGCGACGGTGAGGGATTTCCGGTTGGCATGGCGCGGGAGGGCTTTGGATGCTGGTCGAGGAAGCGGAACTTACACCAGGCGGGCGGATGTGGCAGGAAGACCCCGGTCGGCGACTTTTCAGGGCCGGTGCGGCAGGGGGCCAAGGTTGGTATGATGCTCGGGCAGGTGCCGGAGCCCGCCATACGGCATTCGGCAGCGTGAACGAAAGAAGGGGCGATTCCAATGGAATCGCCCCTTCGAATACTGGCTCCCCGACCTGGGCTCGAACCAGGGACCTACGGATTAACAGTCCGGCGCTCTACCGACTGAGCTATCGGGGATCGAACGAGGCGCGCATCTTAATGGCTTTGGGGTGAGGCGTCAAGGAAATTGCGGGCGCCCGCAGATGGGCCCCGCGACAGGGAAAAGAACGATGGATCCGACCAGCATCTATTGCAAGACGGCCCAAGGCGAGGCGGCCATGCAGCAGCGGACGCGCCTGGTCCAGCGCAACCTGCGCATGGTGCTGATCATCGTCGACGGGCACTCCGATGTCGAAGCCCTGAAGACAAAGATTGCCGACGCGTCGATGGTGGTTCCGGCGCTGCGGGAACTGGAGCGGATGGGGCTGGTCGAGACCGTCGAGTCGCGAGCGGCGCGGGACATTTCTCCGGCCGCCTCGGCCGCCGACCTGGATTTCGTCCTAGATGGCCCGGAAGAGACGCCGGTCGTGGAGGAGATCGTCCTTTCCGATGCCTCCGAGACTCCGGCCGCAGAGCACGGTGCCGCCCCCGGGCGAAAGCAGGCCAGCCTCCTGTCCCGCTTGTCGGCGGGATTCGGCGGCCTGCGGAAGCGCCGCGCCGAGCGGCGGGCGGAGCAGGAATTCGCCAGTGCCTACGACGAGGAACCATCCGAAGAGGTCCATCTGCGCCGGGTCAAGCGGGGAGACCGGGTCTTCATCAGCGGCACCCTTTGGACGCTGATCGCCATCGTGGGCCTCATCGTCGCCTCGCTGTTGCTGGCAATCCTCTTTCCCTACTCCCGGTACCTTCCAAGGGCCGAACAGGGGCTCAGCGCGGCCCTGCAGGAGCCGGTCCGCATCGGGGCAATCCGGTTTTCCTTCACCCCCTATCCGAACGTGACCCTGGAAAGGCTTGCCATCGGCGCCGAGGGGAAGACGACCGCGAAGGCCGTGCGGGTGATCCCGAATCCCCTCTCCCTGCTCGGTGCCGGAATCGAGGTCAGGGATGTGCAACTGGACGGATTGCGGATGGATTCCAAGGGCCTGGCCCGGGCATCGCGATGGTTTTCCGGCGACGCCGGGGGGGCCGCCCTTCAGGTGGCGAGGATCGAGAACCTCGTACTCGAACTGGGGGGCACGGAGAGCGGCGCCCTCCGCGGCGAAGCTCAATTCGCCGGCGGACGGTTGAAGAAGGTCGTGCTGAAGGACGCCGAAGGCAGCCTGCATGTCGATGCCGTTCCGGCGGCCGAGGGATTCGAGTTGGCGATCTCGGGGAACGGATGGAAGCTGCCCGCCAAAGGTGACCTGGTCATCGATTATTTCGACGCGAAGGGATCCGTCGATGGTGCGGTATTCCGGATCGCCAGTGCCGATCTGCGCATGTACGACGGGATCGTGGAGGGCCGGGGTGCGATGGATTGGAGCAGCGGCCTGGCCCTGGTCGCCGATCTTCAACTGAAGCGGATGTCGGTCGGTCGGCTGGCCCAGGCCATGAAATCCGAATTGACGCTCGAGGGCGAAATCAACGGCCCGGTGCATGTCGAGGCGCAGGGCGGTGGCGTCGACAAGCTCCTCGATGGCATGAAGGTTCAGGGTGACCTGCTCCTGACCCGCGGGGCCGTCCATCGCTTCGATCTCGTGGAAGCCGTGCGATCGACGGGTCAGCACCCGACCCGGGGCGGCTACACGAAGTTCGAACAGATGACCTGCAATGCGACCCTGGACTCGGGCGTCCTCAGGCTGGATCGCCTGAGGCTGAATTCCGGACTGCTGTCCGCCGTCGGCGAAATGAGCATCGACGCGGGCGGTCGGATCAGTGGCCAGATGGCGGTCGAGATGAAGGGGTCGGCGACGGTCGTGCGTGCCCCGGTGATGCTCGGTGGAAGCCTGAAGGAGCCGCAACTGACGGCCCCGAGGATTTCCCGCTAGCCGACTTCCGCTCAGCCGGCCGGAAAAGGGGAGGCTGCCGCCGGGCGACGCGCCAGGGCGCGCCGTCCGACGGATCGGCGATCAGCCCTCGATCGCTTTCTGGATGCGGTTCAGGGCTTCCTCGAGGTTCTTCATCGAGGTGGCGAAGGAGATGCGGAAGTAGCCTTCCGCGCCGAAGGCGGAACCCGGCACCACCGCGACTCCCACCGTTTCCAGCAGGTACTCGGAGAAGGCCATGTCGGTCGGCTCCTTGAGCTTGCCCCGGGAATGCAGGTCGGCGATGGCCGGCCGGGCGTCCGGGAAGGCATAGAAGGCGCCGCCGGCGGCGATGCACTTCAGGCCCTTGATCTCGTTGAAGCGCCTGACCACGAAGGCGTGCCGCTCGCGGAAGGCCGTCACCATGGGGTCGATGCAGGACTGGTCCCCGTTCAGGGCAGCCTCGGCCGCCACCTGGGAGATGGAGGTCGGATTCGAGGTGGATTGGGACTGGAGGATTTCCATGGCCTTGATGATCTTCTCCGGGCCGGCTGCATAGCCGATCCGCCAGCCGGTCATCGAGTAGGCCTTGGAGACGCCGTTGAGGACGATGCAGCGATCCTTCAGCTCCGGCGTCGCGTTCAGGATGTTCACGAATTTCTGGCCCGACAGGTTCACGTGTTCGTACATGTCGTCGGTGGCGACGAGGACGTTCGGGTGCTTCTTCAGCACGTCTCCCAGAGCCTTGAGTTCATCGAGCGTGTAAACGGCGCCGGTCGGGTTCGAGGGCGAGTTGATCATGAAGAGCTTGGTCTTCGGTGTGATCGCCGCTTCCAGCTGGGCGGCGGTGAGCTTGAAGCCCTGTTCGATGCCGCAGTCGACGATGACCGGCTTGCCTTCGGCCACCAGGGCGATGTCGGCATAGGACACCCAGTAGGGGGCCGGGATGATCACTTCATCGCCCGGATTGATGACGGCCAGGACGAGGTTGAAAATGGTCTGTTTGCCGCCGACGCCGACCACCACCTCCTTGGCCGAGTATTCGAAGCCGTTGTCGCGCTTGAACTTGGCGATCACCGCGTTCTTGAGGCCCGGCGTTCCGCCCACCGGCGTGTACTTGGTGAATCCGGCGTCGATGGCCTTCTTGGCCGCTTCCTTGATATGGACGGGTGTGTCGAAATCCGGTTCGCCGGCGCCGAGGCCGATGATGTCGCGGCCTTCGGCCTTCAGCTTGGCGGCGCGGGCAGTGACGGCGAGGGTGGGGGATTCCTTGATGGCTTGAACGCGGCTGGAAAGCGTCATGGCGGGTCCTTGAGGCGGTGGTGATTTTGGGCAAACCGGCGAATTCTAGCCGGGAAGGCTTTCCATCCGCTACAGTTCGCCGATCAAAAATCCTTTGACGGAGGGCGCGAAATGCTGATGGATGCGGAGAAGAGCGTTCTGCTGGTGGTGGACGTGCAGGATCGGCTCCTGCCCCACATAGAAGACTGGCAGCGGGTGCTGGAGCACGTGCAGTGGCTGGTGCGCGTGGCCCAGAGGATAGGCGTCCCCGTGGCTGCCACCGAACAGTATCCGAAAGGGATCGGCGCCACCCACGGCGATATCAAGGCGCTGCTGCCGGCTGGCGCCATTGGAGAAAAGCTCGACTTCTCGTGCGTCGCCGCCGGCTGCCTGCCGGGACTGCCTGGCGCGGAACGGCGTCAGTGGGTGGTTTGCGGCATCGAGTCCCACGTCTGCGTTCTGCAGACCGTATTGCAGTTGCGGCAGGAGGGCAAGGAGGTCTTCGTGGTCGAGGATGCCGTCGGCTCCCGGCGCGCGGCGGACAAGGCCCTTGCCCTGGAACGGATGCGCCGGCACGGGATCGACGTCGTATCGCGGGAGATGGTGGCCTTCGAGTGGTTGAAACGCGCGGGGACCGATACCTTCCGGGGCGTGAGTCGGGACTTTCTGCGTTGATGCATCAATTGGTTGTTATAAGTGACGGACCCACGTCGAACGTCAGAGGTCTGAATCATATGTACATCAACGAGTAATTTCTCGAGATTTGATTTTTTAGTCGAGATATGGTCTATAATCCGCCGCAAAACACGGCGTAAGCCGGCAATCGTGTTTCTCCCCTGCAGAAAGACAACCGGTTTCCGGCCGGGTGCCGGATACGCACGTCGATCGCACTGAAACAAGGAGAAACAGCATGGAACGCCGTACTTTCCTGAAAACCGCCGGCGCCGGCCTGGCCGCCGGCACGGTTGCCGCTCCCGCCATCGCCCAGGGGGCTCCTGAAATCAAGTGGCGCATGGCTTCGAGCCTGCCCAAGAGTCTCGATACGGCCTTCGGCACCGCCGAGGTCATCGCCAAGCGCGTTGCCGCTGCGACGGGAGGCAAGTTCCAGATCCAGGTGTTCGCCGCTGGCGAGATCGTTCCTGGTCCCGGGGTGGTGGATGCCGTCAAGGACGGCACGGTGCCTGTCGGCCATAGCGTTGGCTACTACTTCGTCGGCAAGGATCCCACCTTCGCCTTCGACACCGGACTGCCCTTCGGCCTCAATGCCCGCCAGCACACCGGGTGGCTGTACGAGGGGGGCGGCATGTCCCTTCTGAGGGAGTTCTTCAAGGATTACAACATCCACAACATCCCCTGCGGAAACACCGGAGCCCAGATGGGCGGCTGGTATCGAAAGGAGATCAAGACGGTCGAGGACCTGAAGGGCCTCAAGTTCCGCATCGGCGGCATCGCCGGCATGGTCTTGCAGAAACTCGGCGTGGTGCCCCAGCAGATTCCTCCGGGCGAAATCTATCCGGCCCTGGAAAAGGGCGCCATCGACGCGGTCGAATTCATCGGGCCGTACGACGACGAGAAACTGGGTTTCAACAAGGTGGCGAAGTACTACTACTACCCGGCCTGGTGGGAGGGGGGCGCGCAACAGTCCCTGTACATCAACACCAGCGAGTGGGCCAAGCTGCCCAAGGAATACCAGGTCATCCTCGAGGACGCCTGTGCCTTTGCCCATCACGATATGCTGGCAAAGTACGACGTCAAGAACCCGGTGGCCATGAAGCGCCTCATCGCCGCCGGTACGCAGTTGAGGCCCTTCCCGACCGAGGTGATGCAGGCGTGCTACAAGGCCTGCATGGAAACCTATGAAGAGATCGCTGCGAAGAACCCGAAGTTCCAGAAGGTCCTCGAGGCGTACCTGAAGTACCGGGACGATGTGGTGTCCTGGCACAGCGTGGCCGAAGACCGCTTCGACAGCTTCGTTGCCGGCGTCGTGCGCGGGGAGCGCCAGGCCAAGAAGTAAGCGGCCGGCGAGGGTGGCCGAGGCTGCCCGCCGCATCCCGAGGGCGGCCGGACATCGAGGCCGGCTGCCTGCTCTTTCTTGCCGTCCGCGTGGACGGGAGGAGGTTCCGTGCAAGGACTCTTGAAATTTTCCGCCCTCGTCGACGCGCTCAATGAGCGGGTCGGCCGCAGCGTAATCTGGCTCGTGCTGGTGGCCGTTCTGGTGAGTGCGGCGAATGCGGCCGTGCGAAAGGCGTTCAACGTCAGCTCCAACGCCTATCTGGAACTTCAGTGGTACTTGTTCTCGGCCATCTTCCTGCTGGGGGCGGCCTATGCGCTGAAGCGCAACGAACATGTGCGCATCGACGTGGTCTCGGGCTATTTCTCCGCCCGAGCCCGCATCTGGGTCGAATTGACGGGTTCGGTCCTTTTCCTGCTGCCGATGACCCTTGGCGTTCTCTACCTGTCGTGGCCGGTGTTCGTCAATTCCTACCTCAGCCACGAAATGTCCAACAGCGCGGGCGGCCTGATCGTCTGGCCGGCGCGTTTGCTGGTCCCCCTGGGCTTCCTCCTGCTGAGCCTGCAGGGCATCTCGCAGGCCATCAAGTGCGTCGGCTTCCTGGCCGGCCGTTGCGGAGATCCGACCCTGAAGGAACGCAAGCTGTCGGCCGAGGAGGAACTCGCCGAGGCGATCCGGCGCGAACGGTCCGCGGCCACGGCATCGGGGGGCAATTGAGATGGTGGAATTCCTTATCCAGAACATCGCCCCGATCATGTTCGGCTCGATGGTGGTCTTCCTGCTACTCGGCTATCCGGTGGCCTTCTCCCTGGCGGCCTGCGGTCTCGTCTTCGGCACCCTCGGCGTCCAGTTGGGCCTGCTGCCGGCCCAACTGTTCCAGGCGCTGCCCGATCGCATCTGGGGGGTCATGAGCAACGATACGCTGCTCGCCATACCCTTTTTCACCTTCATGGGGCTGATCCTCGAGCGCTCGGGAATGGCCGAGGACCTGCTGGAGACCATCGGGCAGTTGTTCGGCCCGGTGCGGGGCGGCCTTGCCTTCGCGGTGATCTTCGTCGGCGCCATGCTCGCCGCCACCACCGGCGTCGTCGCGGCCTCGGTCATCTCCATGGGCCTCATCTCCCTGCCCATCATGATGCGCTACGGATATGACCGGCGCCTGGCCAGCGGCGTCATCGCGGCCTCGGGCACCCTGGCCCAGATCATTCCGCCATCCCTGGTCCTGATCGTCATGGCAGACCAGCTCGGACGTTCGGTTGGCGACATGTACAAGGGCGCCTTCGTTCCCGGCTTCATCCTGACCGGGCTCTACGCGGGCTACGTGGCCCTGATCGCCGTCTTCAGGCCGGGCCGGGTACCCGCCCTGCCCGCGCAAGCGCGGACGCTGCTGGAGCCCGATGGCGGGCACGGGCTCAAGTCCCTCTTCGTGCTGACTGCGGTTTCCGGGGGCTGCGCGGCGGCGTACGTCATGAGCCGGCCGGAAGGCATGCCCCTGGACGAGATGACCGTCGTCGCCATGTCCATCGGCGTAGGCGTCGCCTTCGTCCTGGCGGTGATCAACAAGACGTTCAAGCTGGGCCTGTTGTCGCGCATGACCGAACGGGTGAGTTTCGTCCTGATTCCCCCGCTTGCCCTGATCTTCCTCGTCCTGGGAACCATCTTCCTGGGCATCGCCACGCCGACTGAGGGGGGTGCCATGGGGGCCGTGGGCGCCCTGGCCATGGCCATTGCCCGGCGGCGCCTGAATCTCACCCTGCTAAAGCAGAGCATGGCCAAGACTGCCGAACTGACGGCCTTCGTCGTCTTCATCCTGGTGGGTGCGCGGGTGTTCTCCCTGACCTTCTACGGCGTCAACGGGCACCTGTGGGTCGAGCACCTTCTGCTGGACCTGCCGGGCGGTCAACTCGGCTTCCTGATCGTGGTGAACATCCTCGTGTTCGTGCTCGCATTCTTCCTGGATTTCTTCGAACTGGCCTTCATCGTGATTCCCTTGCTTGGGCCGGTGGCCGAAAAGCTCGGGATCGACCTGATCTGGTTCGGCGTGCTGCTCGGGGTGAATATGCAGACATCCTTCATGCACCCGCCTTTCGGGTTTTCGCTGTTCTTCCTCCGGTCGGTGGCGCCATCGGAAGTCAAGACGTCGGAGATCTACTGGGGCGCGGTGCCCTTCGTGGTGATCCAGATCGTCATGATCGGTCTGGTGATTGCCTTCCCGCAACTCGTCACCGCCGGGCTCGGCAAGCAGGAGGCCGTGAATCTGGACAAGGTGGATATCGTCGTGCCCGCGGACGAGGAGCCGCCGGACAATCCCTACGCACCGCCGCCGGCGAAACCTTAGCGGTCGAGACGGAATTCAACCAGGCGGCGATTGCGGGCGAAGGGGGGAAGGCCGGACCTTCCGCCCGGGATCTTCAGGCGGGCGCGCGGGCGGCGCGGCGACCCGCGGGTTTCTTCTTTTCGCCCGCCAGGGCCTGATCGCGCACTGTCTCGTAGGTCAGCTGGATGTGTTTCTGGAGGGCCGCCACGGCACGCTTTTCGTCGCGGGCCATGGACGATTCGAAGAGCTCCGTGTGCTCGGCGTGGATGTCGCGTTTCCCGTTCGGGTTGGCCAGGAGCAGGAAACGATAGCGCTCCGACTGGCGAAAGAGAATCCCGAGAAGGTAGCGCAGCCAGCGCGAATGGCTGCCCGCGATCAGCGCCTCGTGGAAGGCCTGGTTGCGGGACTCCCACTCATGGACCTGGGGCCCCGACGGACCGAGCTTTTCCTCGGCCTTGCTGAGCCGGTGGAATGCCGCCACCAGGCCGGCTTCCCATTCGTCGTCACCGCTCTGCAGCGACAGGCGCAGTGCCTCGGTTTCCAGCAGGATGCGGCTGCGGGTGATGTCCTCCAGGTCTTCGACCGAAATCGGAGCGACCCAGAAGCCGCGCTGTCCCTCGGTGACCACGAGGGCATCCGATACGAGCAGGGAAAGGGCCTCCCGCAGGGTACCCGCGCCAACGCCGTAGCTGTCCTTCAGATGCTCGACGCGGAGGCGGGTTCCCGGGGGGTGCTTCCCCTCGATGATGTCCTGGCGGAGCGCCAGGTAGGCGTTCTCGACCAGCGTGCGGGGCGTTTCCTGTTCGGCGCTGAAAGCTGCGGAGAACTTCTGGGATGGAAGCATTTTTCGAAAAACCTCGTGATCGATGGCCCGATTATAGTTCGCGAAGGACGGTAAAAATCTCGAGATTGTGTTTTAACATCGAGAATGGTAGACTCGGGTCACCTACACGGAAGGAGGATGCTCCATGATCGCCACACCGGTTTCATCCGCTGCCACCGCCAATCCCGAGATCGCCCGGCGCATCGTTGCCGCCGGCATCGGGACCAACTACCACGACGTGGGCGAGGGCCATCCGGTCCTGCTGATCCATGGTTCCGGTCCGGGCGTCAGCGCCTGGGCCAATTGGCGCCTGACGCTGCCGGAGTTGTCCAAGCGCTTCCGCGTGATGGCCCCGGACATGGTCGGGTTCGGCTTCTCCGACCGCCCGGAAGGCATGCGCTACGACATGGACACCTGGGTCGAGCAGGCCATCGGCCTGCTCGACGCCCTCGGCGTCGAAAAGGCCCACGTCGTCGGGAACTCCTTCGGGGGAGCCCTGGCGCTGGCCATGGCCATCCGTCATCCGGCGCGCGTCGACCGCCTGGTCCTGATGGGCGCCGTCGGTGTGCCTTTCGAGTTGACGCCCGGCCTAGACGCCGCCTGGGGGTACACGCCTTCCATCGACAACATGCGAAAGCTGCTGGATCTTTTCGCCTACGACCGCAGCCTGGTCACGGACGACCTGGCCAAGCTGCGTTACGAGGCCAGCATCCGCCCCGGCTTCCAGGAGTCCTTCGCCGCCATGTTTCCGGCCCCCCGCCAGCGCTGGGTGGATGCCATGGCCAGTCCCGGGGCGGCGATACGTGCGATTGCCCAGGAGACCCTGGTGATCCACGGTCGTGACGACCGCATCATCCCGCTCTCCAATTCCGTCACCCTCTGCCAATGGATCGAGCGCTCCCAGCTGCACGTCTTCGGCCGCTGCGGCCATTGGGTGCAGATCGAGCACGCAGCCCGCTTCTCGCGCCTGGTCGGCGACTTCTTCGCCGAAGCCTCGTGAACTCAGGGGCCCCCGTCATGCGGGTGGCCTCGCGGCGGGCCCGGCCAGGCTGTCGAGAGGCCTACGAGGCCCTGGCCCGCGGCTTGATCGAGGATGCCCGCAGCTTTCCCGGATTCCTCGGCGCCGAACTCATACCACCGGAGACGGCGGGTGGCGAACACCGCCTGGTCACCCGCTTCGCCTCCGAGGCCGAGATGGAGCGCTGGAACGCGTCGGATCAGCGCCGCGAATGGCACGAACGCATGCGCCCCGTGGCCGAGGGCGATCCCGAATACCGCCTGCTGACGGGCCTGGAGGCCTGGTTCGCGCCCGCTACCGTGCCCGCGGCCAAGCTACCGATCCGTTGGCGAATGGCGCTCGTGACGTGGCTGGGAATCTTCCCTACGGCCTCCTTCTTCATCTGGTTCGTCGCGCCCCTGCTGGAGCCCCTGCCCTTCCTGGGCCGGACGGCGGTGTTGACCGGCCTGATCGTCGTGACCATGACCTATGTCGTCATGCCCCGCCTGGCCCACCGCCTCCACGACTGGTTGCGCGGCTGAAGGCCGGTGCCCGGTGCGGCTTCCGTTCCGAGCGCCAGATCGTCCTCGGGGAGTGCTTAGGGTCTGTTCTCATTCAGTCGGCGCGTGCGTTGCCGTCAAATGCGGATGATCGCGCGAAGCGAGGCGAAGCGAATGGCGGCTCCCCTTCGCGAGACTCGCGACAAAGCGAGCGCCGCATTCGACGACAACCCGAGGGGCTGGGTCCTGGCGGGTCGCACGCCGGCGTTGCTCCCTCCTCATGTGGACCAACCACATCGCGTCGGTCGCGCCTGGGCCTGCCACCCGCCAGGGCCCAGCGCACACGTCGCCTGAACGAGAACAGACCCTCGGGATTCCGGCAGACCCCGCGGAACCGTGCGTCGGAATCCGGTCCTGGCCGCCGAGGCGGGCAACGGAACCCCGAAAGCCTGTCAACCGCGAGCCGTGCTCCTCGTTATTGGACTCATAGGTGGCTTGCCACCAGCCCAAAACGGAGAGAATGATGGGTAGCCTAAGTACCGAATCCTTCGAGGAATTCCTCGAATCCCTGAAACAGGCAGGGGTGGTGATCAGGAACGAGCGCGAATTGCGGGAGCGCTTGGCTGAATCCCAGCGCTGGCGGTTTGCCTTTGCCACGCTGGCTTCCAATGGCCACCGGCTGGGTATCCGCTTCCAGGATCGGGACGACGGGGTGGACGCGGCGGAAATTCATCGTGCTTTCAGTCAGTTCCAGTTCCCCGAAAGCCTCGAGGCGGCCTTCTCGGCGAGCCTGAAGAGCAGCCACTGAGCCTCGGTTCGGTCCGCGGCGGGCGATGTGGCCCGTCAGTGCCGGCCGGCGACAGGGCAGTCGCCCGCGATCGGGCCACTGCCCTTTTTCATGTCGCGCCCCCATTGCGGCGCGGCAATCGAAAGAGTCGCGATGGGCGGTGACCGCTACCTGCGTCGGGGGCTTGCGAGTCCGACCTCGATGATGCGGTGCAGCGCCGTACCGGCGGCGAGGCTCAGCAACCAGGCGGCCATCAGTCCCGCGACGGCAGAGGACGCGTCATTGGGCGCCAGGGCGGTGACGACGGCACCCACCGTGAGGGCGACCGGGTAGTGGATCAGGAACAGCCCGTAGGAGATGTCACCAAGAAGTGAAACCGGCCGGGTTTCGAACTGGCGAGGTCCGCGACCTCCCGTCCAGGCCAGGACGACGGCGGTTGCGGCGGCAATGAGGATGCGCGGGCGCCATTCGACCATGAGCGCAATGCCGGCCAGAACGGCGAGGGCGGCGATGGCCGGGCCCCGGGCGTCCCGACGGGAGATGCGTTCGGAGAGGATCCCGAAACCGTAGGCGCCGAAGAAATAGGGCGCCCAGATCTCCAGTTCCGGATCGAGGTTGAGCCAGAACAGGGACAGCAGCGTGACGGCGAGGCTGAGGCCGACCCATCGGGAAGAGCTCCGGGATTCGCCGGTCGTTCCTGCGCGTGACACCCAGGCCAGGAAAGCCAGCAGGACGAAGAGCTGGAAGTCGATGGCGACGTACCAGATTCCGGCGGAAAGGGCCTCGTAGCCCAACACGTCCTGCAGGAGCGCGACGTGGGCGAGAATCTGCGCCATCCCGGGGGCCAACGGATTCTCCGGATGCGGGGCCACGGACCTGGCCAACCAGGCGCCCGCGACGGCGGCGACCAGGGCGGCGAGATAGGGGGGGGCCAGCCGGCGGTAGCGGCGGCCGATCAGGATGGGGAGAGCCAGTCGCGCGCCCGACCCGGAGATCGCCCGGGCGGCCAGGAATCCCCCGGTGACAAGGAAGATCGGAACCGCAAGCAAGCCGTAGGCGCGCAATCCGTCGATGATCGCCGGGACCAAGGCGCGGGCCGTCTCGGGCATCGGACCGAAATAGGCGATGTGATGCCAGACGATCACCTGGGACGCGATCGCTTTCAACGCATCGATGAGAGAAAGCCTGCCGGCAGGGGCGGTCACGGAAAAAAACGGCCCGGAGGGCCGGAAAAAACAATATTTTAATGTTTCGACGGGGAACAGGCCGCCCGGGAGCGGCAACCGTCCGAGAACCACCGGGGAACACGGGGATGGAGGGCAGCGCGATGGAGGCGGGCTGGGAGGGAGCGCAAGGCGGGATATTGATTCGCTGTCCGGCGGGAGGGGGGGCGGCAATGGTGCGCGAGCGTCTCCGGGATTGGCTGGGCACCCTGGGCCTGGCGGCTTCGGTCGGCATCCACGACGAGATCGGCGCCCGAGGCGGCGTCCGCTTCAGCCTCTGCGCCGAGCGGATGCCGGCCTGGACACCGGATTGGGATACGCTCGAACTCTGCACGACCCTGTCGCTCGATCCGGTCGGCCGCCCCGGCGACCTGGTCCGCGAGATTCTCGTCGCCATGCTGGGTGGACCGGTTGCCTTCGTGTTTCCCACTTTCGAGGAATTGGCCTCGGCGGTGCGCATCCGCTGCAACATCGTCGAGGCGGCTCGGCGCACCGCCCTGGATTTCGCGACCGGCAGCGCCGAACGCCCGGGCGACTGCTGGACCTACGCTGAAGGTCGCGGATTCACCCTGCTGCCCGGCGTGTCCCTGATTCATGCCCTGCGCAAGGCCACCCAGCCGGAGGTGTCGGGCCAAATGTATTCGTTCTCCTGCTATCGCGCCACGGAGTACGTGATATTGCTCGGCATAGCCGAGGAGCTGAGGGTCTGCAATCCTGCCTTGTTGCACCGCCTGCAGCGCCAGTGGGAAACCCGGGCCATCATGTCGGGCCAGTTCCATGACGTCTTCCTCCGGGAATACGGTTCGATGGAGGTCCCCTTACCCCCTCGCTACTACGTGCCCGGCGACCGACTTTGGTTCCGCAACCCGGACGAGAATTCATCCGACGTCACGGGTTTCGAAGGCTCCTGGGTCTTCTATCTGGGCGGCGGCCTGTTTTCCAACTTCTGGAAGAAGGACCAGCCCTTCACCCTCGAGGCAAAATGCATGGAAATCTTCCACTGGCGCCACGGTACCTACCGGGACGCCGCGGGTGAATTACAAATGGACGAGGCGATCGTCGAGGCGCGGGTTCGCGACTCCCTGAGCCGGCCCGCCGAGGTGGCCGACATCCTGGGCCACATGGAACGACTTCGGGAACCCAAAGGCTGTTACGGCAACGGCGGTTGCATCGACACCACCCGCGAGTATCCGCGCTGGGTCTGTCCCGGAACGTCCGACCTCGTGCTGCCGATGCAATGAGGAGCCTCAATACCCGTTCGGCGTGATCCGGCCGACGACCGTCAGGAACATGCGCCCGAGGGGGCGGATCACGACCATTTCCCCGGGTTCGACCCAGATATCGAGCAACGCCTTGATGTGGGTGTTGTGGGTCATGATGAACCGGTTGCTGCCCGGAGGCGGCGGTTCCGAGAGGCGGCGGCGGATTTCGAGCATCTGGCTGAACTCGTAGCCTTCCCAGTAGGGTGCCGGTCCCGGGTAGCCGTTCAGGACATCCCAGGGTTCCGCCTTGCCGAAGGCGATCATGGCCGATTCCTGGCACCTGCAGTAACGGCTCGAATGGACTTCCCCGACGGGCACGCCGCGGCGGGCCAGGGCGCCGGCCAGTCGGGCCATGTCGGCGCGACCGCGGGGTCCCAGATTCCGCTGCGTGGCGCAATCGGCCAACGTGAAGCCGGCCGGTTCCTCGCCGCGCGGTGGATCCGTCAGGGCGTGGCGCATGATCACCACGTGGCCGCCCTGCTGCAGGTGTTTCCAGGCGTCCTCGTCGGCGATGGCGAGGGTGAAGGACAGGGCGAGGCACAATCCCAGGAAGGCGCGCATGGCAGGCTCCGATGGAGGAGGGGAAGGTTCCGTCGTGGACCACGTCCCGGACCTTACACCGGCACCGCCCGCAGTGCAGGCATGGGGGGATCGGCGGCGACTATGGACTAGGATCGCGTGATTCGACGATCGGCGCCAGGAGAGGGAGAACGAGAATGGCAGGCGGAAGGAATTCTTCGGAAAAGCAGGACTCGGCGCCGTCCCGGAGCGGGCGCCGGACGACGGCATCGGCGGCGGCACCGAGGGCGACGCAAAGGAACCGCTCCCCCGATGCCGAGGCAATGCCGACCGGGCGTCGAAAGGCGGTATCCGGGAAGGGGCGCGCCCTGGTCACCGGCGCTTCCGCCGGCATCGGCGCCGAGTTGGCAAGGGTCATGGCCGCCGAGGGACACGACCTGGTCCTGGTGGCCCGCAGCCGGGACAAGCTGGCGGACCTGGCGGCGGAGTTCAGGCAGGGTTTCGGCGTCGACGTACGGGTGCATCCGCTGGACCTCACGGCTCGCCAGGCCACGGCCCAATTGGCCGACGAACTGGACGCAGCCGGTCTCGAGGTCGACATCCTGGTCAACAATGCCGGAGTCATCGAGGTCGGTCCGTTCCAGGCCATGGAAGCCGCGGCCGTGGCGCGGCTGACGGACCTGAACATCGGCGCCCTGACGGCCCTGACCCGCCTGATGCTGCCGGCCATGGCGGCGCGCGGCCGTGGTCGCATCCTCAACGTCGCCTCCGTGGCGGCCTTCCAGCCCGTGCCTTCGATGGCCGTCTATGCCGCCACCAAGGCCTACGTCCTGTCTTTCACGGAGGCCCTCTCGGAAGAGATGCGTGGTACCGGCGTCACGCTGACTGCGCTCTGCCCGGGCCTGACGGACACGAACATGATGGCCGACATCAAGTCCGGTTCGGCGACCGCACGTGGCATTCCCGGGCTGCTGGTCTCCGACCCGGCGGATGTGGCCCGCGAGGGCTACGCCGCCATGATGGCCGGGGAGGTGATCCGGGTTCCCGGCGTCGGCAACAGGCTGGCCACGGGTTGGTCGCGGGTCGCGCCGCGCTGGCTGGTGCGCTACCTGGCCGGTTTGGCCAGCCGCCAGGCCGACTGGATGAAGGGTGGCTGACCCCGCGCATCCGTCGGCCGTGCGAGATAATGCCAATGGAATTGGTCTCTTGGGGCTTACAAAGCATTACAACTCCGGGGTCATCGGTCCCGTCGCCGCCTCGTTATTGGAGGCATGCGCATGTGCGCTGCCAACCGAGAAAAGGAAAACGAAATGTCGAAGATTCTCTCCTCCCTGATCGCCAGCCTGTTCGCCGTGTCCGCCTTCGCCGCCGCACCGGATGCGAAGCCGGCGCCCGAAGCCAAGGCGGCCGTCGAAGCCAAGGCGCCCGCCAAGGCCGATGCGAAGGGCGAGGCGAAGGCTCCCGAAGCGAAGGTGGTCAAGGCGGAAGCCAAGGCCGAAGCCAAGACCGAAACGGCTGCCGAGAAGAAGCCTGCCGAACACAAGGCCCACAAGCACGGCAAGAAGGCAAAGGCCGCGAAGGCCGAGGCCAAGGCCGCCGAGAAGCCGGCTGAAGCGAAGGCGCCGGAAGCGAAGAAGGCCGATGCGAAGCCCGCCGAAGCCAAGCCCGCCGACACCAAACCGGCCGCCAAGTAAGCCCCCGGCCCCGATGGAGAGCCCCCGCGAGGGGGCTTTCTGTTTGCGGCGAAAAAAAGCCGCCCGGGAGCGGGGCGGCCAATTCCGGTCCCGCCCCGCGGGGCGGGCCCTGGAGGACCTACTTGGTGGTCTTGGCGGCTTCCTCCGCGTCCACTTCCTCCCAGCCGGTGATCATGGCCTTGATGTGGGCCGTCGGCGTGTGGCCCGCCGTGGTCAGGTAGAGGTGGGCGATCAGGAATACCAGCATCATGAAGGCGGCCGCCGTGTGGAAGAAGGCCACCCATTCCAGGGACAGGTACTTGTCCATGCCCCAGTCTTGCCAGGAACCGTAGAAAAGGTAGAACCAGCCGGTGAACCATATCAGCGGGCCGATGAACAGCATCACCCCGAGGTAGGCCAGGCGTTGCAGGGGGTTGTGCTTCTTCAGTTGGGTCGCCCGGAAGGGATGGGGCGCATGGGTGAAGATGCCGGTCAGGTAGTACTTGAT
The DNA here is from genome assembly GCA_052035955.1 of Pseudomonadota bacterium. Lineage (GTDB taxonomy): Bacteria > Pseudomonadota > Gammaproteobacteria > Burkholderiales > Rhodocyclaceae > JAEUNJ01. The sequence goes on along the minus strand of JBPOHD010000055.1, from coordinate 17,884 downwards.
CATGGCATCGACCTTCTGCATGGTCGGTACGTACTGACGCCATTCCCCCGTCGTCAGGTGCCAGAAGATCGCGAACACCCAGAGCCCCACCAGCGTCCAGGCCGCCGTGGTGTGGTAGACCACCGCGCTCTTGAAGCCGAAGTTGCCATAAGCGCCGTGGATTTCGAAGCCCGTCAGCAGCAGGAAGATGATCAGGGCCGCCTGGGACCAGTGCCAGATCCGCTCGAAGACCTTGAAGACGTAGATTTTGGTCGAAGTTCCGGACATGTTCTTACCCCGCCTTTCTGTTCGCCAGGTAGATGCGCAGGCCGCCGTGGAAGATCACGCCGACCAGGGTGCCGAGGGCGGCCAGCCAGCCTATCCAGTCCAGCCACGGCTTGCCGTCGCGTCCCGGCATGTAGATGCCTTCCACCTTCTGCAAGCGGCCGTTATGGCTGTGGCACTGGGTGCAGGTGAGGGCGTCCTGCTTGGGCGCCACCATGTGGGTGATGGGCCAGGTCATCTCGGTCTTGACGAAGTCGAACTTGCCGCCGAAGGGCTGGCCGGATGCCTCCGCGCCGGCTTTCAGCGCGGCCTCCCACTTGAAGTTCTGCCAGAAGGCGGAGTCGTCCTTCTCGCCGTAGCCGACCGCCGTGTGGGGCACGAGGAGTGACTTGCTCTCCAGGTCGTAGGGCTGCTTGCCGCGGAAGATCTTGACCGGCCAGATCCGGGACTTGCCATCGTCGGCGGAGCCGTAGTAGTGGTTGATTTCCGTCACGCCGCCCACGTTCACGGGGTCGCCGAGCAGGGTGTACTTCACCTTGCCGTTGATCCACATGTAATCCGGCACCACGTCGGATTCATAGGTGAAGTTGCCCTTGATCGTCGCGTAGGCGTCATGGCCGGCGCTGTCCTTCTCCACGTAGGGCTTGCCGTCCTTCAGCTTGCCCGCGGTGGACCAGTCCCAGCTCATCTTGGTCGGCTTGTTGCCGCGAGCGTATTGCGGGATGTGGCAGGTCTGGCAGGCGATCTTCTCCGTGTGCTCGTTGAGCTTCTCGGTGATCAGGCCGTGCTCCTTGTCCTTGTGCGGCTTCCCGCCATGGCAGGACTGGCAGGTCGCCGGGTTGGACTCGTCCACTTTGCCGCGCATGTGGGCGCCGCCGTCGTCCTTCCCGGTCGGCGTGTAGCGGCTGCCCGGGATGTTGTGGCCCTTGGTGGCATGGCAGGTGCCGCAACTGAAGTTCAGCCCGTTGGCATCCATGTGCACGTCCAGGTAACGCTTCGGGTTCTTCAGGGACGTGTCGAGGTCGCCGTGCTTCACCGCGTCTCCGCCGCCGCCCAGGAAGTGGCAGGCACCGCAGGTGGCGCGGCTGGTCGCCCCAACCTTCTGGGCCACGTCCTGCAGGTCCACCGCCGGGACCTTCTTGCCGGACTTGGGCGGGAACTCGATCTGCTGGTAGGCGGGATGCCCCGCCAGCCCGGGCAGCTTCTTGTAGTCGCCGGTCGTGTCGTGGCAGACCAGGCAATCGACGTTGGTTTCGGACTTGAAGTCGTAGTTGGCATCCTTCCACCCATAGCCCACGTGGCAGGCCGTGCAGAAGGCGTAGTTGGATGGGACGGCGGTACAGAAGTTGTTGATGACGTTCTTCTTGCCCAGTTTTTGTCCGTTGTCCGGGTTGAGGAATTCCCAGGTCCAGTGCTTGGTCTTGTGGACCTGCTTCGCCGCCTCCGTGTGGCAGGAGAGGCAGGCCTTGGTGACATCCGGGCCGGTCTTGAAGTCCTGTTGAAGCTCCTTGAACTTGCTGTGATCGGCGGTGGTCCGCGCCGCGCGCAACTGCACCGAGCCGGGCTGGGCGACCGGCTTGGCCGGCGCCCCTGGCGCAGCGGTCGCCGGCGCGGCCTGGGCCGCCGGGGCCGGTTCGTTGGCCGACCAGGACAGGTGCCCGGCAAGGGCGACCGAACCCGCCAGAAGGCCCAGGAGGGCCCCCCTCGCGTATCTCTCTCTCATGATGAACTCCCGAGTATTGGGTCTGCTTCAGCAGCCGCTGCCGCCACCACCGCCACCGCCGCCGCCCTCGCCGCCGGCCTTGGGCACGATCAGCGGTGGCGCGGGTTTGGTCGGGTCCATGACCAGGAACTTCTGCTGGTCCTCGGCGACCTTGCCCATGATGTCGCCGACCAGGGGACCGAACATCTTGCCCATCAGCCCGGCGTTCATGGTGCCGATGTAGACCTTGCCGTCGTTCTTCTTGTAGACGGAGATCTTGCAGGGCATCAGGATGGAGAGGTAACGGACGCTGTCCTCGTTGAGGATGGGTTTGGAGTACTGGGTGCTGCAGGCTTCCACCATCAGCACCGGCAGCGTGTTGCCCCCGTCGGCCTGGACCGCCCGACCCGGATTGCGCAGGCCGGAGAGGCTCCAGCCGTTGCCCGTGGCCTGGATGTTGTGCTGTATCCGGGCGACGGTTTCCTCGACCCCGAAGGGGCTGACGCGCTCGTTGAACATCAGGCCGCCCGCCATGCTCCAGGCAGCCACCCCGGTGACCGCGATGCCGGCCACGAAACCCGCTGCGACTTTCAACATTTTATGTGTCCTCCAATAAACCTATCCGTGTATTCGAATTTTCTAATACTGTTCCATGGGGGCGTGTTGACCCAAGTCAAGACTCCTTCCTCCGAGGATTTTCCGATAAGGTACCGTTTTATCGAGAAAGTCGGTTGTCGATGAACGCGACACCCCTTGGGCGGGACGCCCGGGTGATCGGCCTGGTGGCCTTCGGCCACGGCACCTCCCATTTCTTCCACCTGATGCTGCCGCCGCTATTTCCGTGGCTGATGGCGGATTTCGGGCTCAACTTCACCGAAGCCGGCTTCCTGATGTCGGTGTTCTTCATCCTGTCGGGCGTCGGGCAAGCGACTGCGGGTTTCTTCGTGGACCGGCTCGGGGCGTGGCGCGTCCTGTGCGTCGGCATCGGCTTCCTGGCCCTGTCGGGCCTCGCCCTGGCGGCGGCGCCCGGCTATTGGGGATTGGCCGCCGCCGCCGCGCTGGCCGGCCTCGGCAACAGCATCTTCCATCCCGCGGACTTCACCCTGCTGAACCGCAAGGTCTCCCAATCGCGGCTGGGCCACGCGTTTTCCATGCACGGCATCGCCGGCAACCTGGGCTGGGCGGCCGGCGCAGCCCTCATGGCAGCCGTCGCCGGCTTGGCAGGTTGGCGATGGGCTGCCCTGGCGGCCGCCCTGGTGGGATTCCTCGCCCTGTCGGCAATGCTGTTGGGCCGCGATCTGTTGCGCGATCCGCCTGCACCGCCCACCGCCCGGGAACAAACTGCCGGAGGCTCGTTCCACTTTCTCGGTTCGACCCTGGTCTGGATGTGTTTCGGTTTCTTTTTCCTGACCACGGTGGCCTTCGGCGCCCTGCAGAACTTCGCGCCGTCCCTGTTCAGCCACGCCTATTCCCTGACGGTCATCGAGGCGACCGCCTGCCTGACGGCCTATCTGCTGGGCAGCGCCGGCGGCATCCTCACTGGCGGTTTCCTGGCCACCCGCTCGGACCGGCACGACAGGAACATCGCGTCCGCCCTGGGCATCGCCTTCGTCATGGCCCTGCTTCTCGCCACCGGGGCGCCGCCGAGCTGGGGGGTGGCGCCCTTGATGGCGGTGATGGGCTTCGGCGTCGGTATCGCGGGTCCGTCGAGGGACCTGATGGTGCGCCGGGCGGCAGTGTTGAGGGCCGGTGACACGGCCTTCGGCCGGATCTACGGCTTCGTCTATTCCGGGTTCGATACCGGCCTGGCGCTCGCTCCCCTGATCTTCGGCCGATTGATGGACCACGGCCGGTTCGGCGCCGTGCTCTACGGGATAGCCGGCCTGCAGGCCCTGGCCCTCGTCACCGCGCTGGTGGTCGGAGGCGAGGCGCGGCGGGTTGCGGCCAGGGCGGGTTAGGGAGCGGACAGCGGGGGGATGCGACAGCGTCGGCCGGGACGCGGCAACGCGGCGTTCTCTCGACCAAGCCGGTTCGTTCGGACCAGCAGGTACCGGTCCAGGCACTTCCGCGAACAGAAACGGACCGGGGCCCCGTTCCGGCCCGCCTGGTGGCGCGAAGGCGCCGCCCCCACCCCTCGGCCGCAGACCGGATCGCGGCTTATCGGTGCGCCATCGCGGGCGCGTCGGTCCGGGATGCGCCGATCAGATCTTCCTGTCGTGCCCGGCCCAGAAGGGTTCGCGCATCTCGCGCTTGAGGGTTTTCCCGGCGGCATTGCGGGGAAACGCCTCCATGAGGATCACCTGCTGCAACCGCTGGTAGCGGGCGGCGACGCGCTCGTTGATCCAGTCGCGCAGTTCCTCCGCGCCGGCCGCCGCGCCGGGCTTGAGGACCAGGGCCGCCACCGGCGTCTCGCCCCATTTCTCGTGGGGAATGCCGAAGACCGCTGCCTCGGCGACGGCGGGATGGCGCGCGGCGATCTCCTCGATGTCCTTGGGATAGACCTTGACGCCCCCCGAGTCGATCATGTCCTTCTTGCGGTCCACCAGGAAGAGGAAGCCTTCCTCGTCCAGATAGCCCAGGTCGCCTGAGTGGAGCCAGCCGTCGCGGATGGCTTCGGCGGTGAGTTCCGGCTTGCCGTAGTAGCCGGTCATCAGGATGGGGCCCCGGCCGCAGATCTCTCCCACCTCGCCGACCGCCGCGTCCGACCCGTCGTCCCGGGAAATGCGGATTTCGAAGAAGGGCGGCGGACAACCGACGGAACCGGCCTTGCGAATGGCGTCGCCGCGGTCCAGGATGGTGACGAATCCCTCCGTGAGGCCGTAGAGCTCGTGGAAGCGGCCGGGCAACAGCCGGTTCAGCTGCTCCTTGCGCTCCGCCGGCAGGGGTGCCCCCAATGACAGTATCATCTGCAGGCCGGTCAGGCGGGCAGGGTCGAAGGCGGGGGAATCGAGCATGGCGATGATCTGGGCCGGGACGACCATGATGTGGGTCACCCCTTCCCGGGCGATGGCGGCCAGCGTCGCGGCGGCATCGAACTGCCGTTGCAGGACATAGGTGGCTCCCAGATGGAAGCAGGGCATCAGGGTCACGAAGGCGCCATTGAAGACGATGGCCCCCGAGTGCAGCACCACCGATTCGGGGCTCATGCGCCAGGCGTTGCCCATCAGGGTGGCGTACATGGCGCGGATGAAGTGGGTGTGCATGATGCCCTTGGGCAGGCCCGTCGTGCCGGAGGTGTACATGATATTGAACAGGTCGTCGCCGCCCAGGCCCGGTGGCGGCGGGCATTCCGCACCGTCGAGGAAATCCGCCCAGGGCGTTGCCCCGGGCGTCGCATCGAGGGCCACGACCCGTTCCGGGGCCAGGGCGGGCAATCGGGGCAAGGCTTTCCCCACGTCCGCCGCCGCCGATCCCTGGACGAAGACGCAGCGGGCGCCCGCGTCGGCCAGGAGACTTGACAGGCCGCCTGCCGTCAGCAGCGGCGACAGGGGTACCAGGACCGCGCCGATCTTCGGGCAGGCCCAGTAGATGGCGAGCAGTTCCAGGCTGTTGCCGAGTACCGTCGCCACCCGGTCCCCCTTGGCGATGCCCAGGCGCAGCAAGCCGTTGGCGACCCGGTTGACGGCGGCGTCGAATTCCCGCCAGGTCAGGCGACGATCCTCGAAGACGACGGCGGTATGGCCGGGCCGGTAGCGCGCGTGGCGGGACAGGAGGCTGGCGAGTTCCAAGGTCATTCCTCAGGCGACTTGCGAATGGCGGAAGCAGGAGACCAGGTGGTCGTTCACCATGCCGGTGGCCTGCATGTGGGCGTAGCAGATGGTGGAGCCGACGAACTTGAAGCCGCGCTTCTTGAGTTCCTTGCTCATGGCGTCGGATTCGCCGCTGGTGGCCGGGACCTGGTCCAGGCGCCGCCAGCGATTGACGATGGGCTGGCCGTCGACGAAACGCCAGAGCCAGTCGGCGAAGCTGCCGAACTCCTCGCGCACGGCGAGGTAGGCCTTCGCATTGGCGACCGTGCCGGCGATCTTGAGGCGGTTGCGCACGATCCCCGGGTCCGCCATCAGGCGGGCGATGTCCTTCTCGCCGTAGCGGGCGATGCGGTCGGCGTCGAAGCCGTGGAAGGCGCGCCGGTAGTTCTCCCGCTTGCGCAGCACGGTGATCCAGGACAGCCCGGCCTGGGCGCCTTCCAGGACCAGGAACTCGAACAGCTTGTCGTCGTCATGGACCGGGACGCCCCACTCCTGGTCGTGGTAGCGCACGTAGAGGGGATCGTCCCCACACCAGGGGCAGCGTTCCGTCATGGGTTCCTCCGATCTTGGTGATACGCAATGATCGCGGAAATCCGGGCGGAAATCCATGGCGCCGCCGCGCCGGGAGACCGCCGGGCGTATAGTTCGCGCTCCGTCGGGGCCTGCCCCGGCGCCATCGCGAAGCCGCCATGAACATCGAACTGAGCCCCCACGAAATCCGCGTCCTCGGCTGCCTGATCGAGAAGGAAATCACCACGCCGGAGGCCTATCCGCTCTCGCTCAATGCGCTGGCCAACGCCTGCAACCAGAAGAGCAACCGGGACCCGGTGCTCGACCTGGCCGACGGGGACGTGCAGGCGGTGGTGGACGGCCTCATCCGCAAGTTCCACGTGGCCGAGCAGGCGGGTTACGGCAGCCGGGTGCCCAAGTACCGGCACCGCTTCTGCAACACCGAATACGGCACCCTGAAGTTCTCGCCCCAGGAGCTGGCCATCGTCTGCGAACTCTTCCTGCGCGGGCCCCAGACCCCCGGCGAACTGCGCAGCCGCGCCAGCCGCATGGCACCCTTCAGCGATGCCGCCCACGCCGAGGCCGTGCTGGAAGCGCTGGCTGCCCGGGAGGACGGCCCCTTCGTCGTCCGCCTGGCGCGGGAACCCGGCAAGCGGGAATGCCGCTACGCCCATCTCTTCAGCGGCGAGCCGGCAGCGCCCATCTGGCAGCCGCCGGAGGCCGGGGAAGCCGCGGCCGTTCCCTCGGGTGCACCGGCGGAGCGGTTGCAGGAACTGGAGGCCCGCGTCGCACACCTGGAACAGACGGTGGCCAACCTCCGCCGTTGGATCGACGAACGGGCCGCGGCGCCGGAGTAGGCAAACGGCCCCGCGGCCCGGTTCAGGCCTTCAGGTTCCCCGTCTCGAAGGGCATCCGGCGCAGGCGCTTGCCGGTGGCCGCGGCGATGGCGTTGGCCACGGCCGGCGCCAGGGGTGGCACCGCCGGTTCGCCGATGCCGGTGGGCGGCGCCTCGGAGGGCAGGATATGCACTTCCACCTTCGGCATTTCCCCCATCCTCAACGTCGGAAAGCCGTCGAAGTTGCCCTGGTCAACGCGCCCCTCGGTCAGCGTGATCGCCTGGTGCAGCGCCGCCGACAGGGCGAAGCCGACGGCGCCTTCCACCTGGGAGCGCACGTTGTCCGGGTTGATGGCAGTCCCGCAATCGACGGCGCAGACCACCCGGTCCACGCGCAGGCTGCCGTCCGGGGCCACCGTCACCTCGGCCACCTCCGCGACATAGGAATTGAAGGACTCGTGCACGGCGATGCCGCGGCCCCGCCGGTCGCCGGCCTTTCCCGGCGCCAGGGGCTTGCCCCAGCCTGCCTGCTCGGCAGCCACCCGCAGCACCGCGGCATGGCGCGGATGGCCCGCCAGCAGGTCGAGCCTCAAGGCCACCGGATCGCGGCCCATGGCCGCCGCCACCTCGTCGAGGAAGGTCTCGGTAGAGAAGGCGGTGTGGGAGGAGCCCACCGAGCGCCACCAGAGCACGGGCACGCCCACGTCCTTGGGCGTGTGCAGATCCACCCGCAGGTTCGGGATTGCGTAGGGCAGGTTCGCGGCCCCCTCGACCGACACCGTGTCGATGCCGTCCTTGACCATCACGGCTTCGAAGGGTGAGCCGGCGAGGATGGACTGGCCCACCAGCCGGTGCCGCCAGCCGGTGAGCTTGCCCTCCGCGTCGAGGGCCGCCTCGAGGGCGTGGTGGAACAGGGGGCGGTAATAGCCGCCGCGCATGTCGTCTTCCCGCAGCCACACCATCTTCACGGGGGCCTTGCCGCCGATGGCCTTGACGATCTGGGCTGCCTCCAGCACGTAGTCGGCGTCCTTGCTGGCGCGACGGCCGAAGCTGCCTCCCGCGTACATCGTGTGGATGGTCACCTGCTCCGGCTTGAGGCCGAACAGGCCGGCCAGGGCATGCTGGTCCCCCGTGTGCATCTGCTCGCCGTTCCATACCTCCAGTCCCTCTGGCGCGAGCCGCAGGACACAGTTCATGGGCTCCATGGCGGCATGGGCCAGGTAGGGGAAGTCGTAGGCGGCGCCGATGAGCTTCGCCCCCTTCGCAAAGGCCGCATCCGTGTCGCCGGCCTGCCTGGCGACCAGGCCGGGTGCCTTGGCCATTTCCCGATAGCCGGCCAGGATCTCGTCGCTGCCGCGGCGGAAGGCCCCGCGTTCGTCCCAGGTGACCGAAAGCGCGTCCCGGCCCTTCTTGGCGCTCCAGGTGTCCCTGGCCAGCACGGCGACCCCCTGGGGAATCTGCACCACGTCCACCACGCCCTTGACCGACCGGGCACGCCCGGCGTCGAAGGACTTCGGTTTCGCCCCGAAGCGCGGCGGGTGGGCGACCACGGCCACCAGCATGCCGGGCAGCCGCACGTCCATCGTGAACATGGCCGTCCCGTCGGTCTTGGCGGCGCTGTCGCGGCGGGGCGCGCGCCGGCCGATGAGCCGGAACTCCTTCGGGGCCTTCAGCTTCACCTCGGCGGGAACGGCTTCTTTCGCGGCATCCGCCGCGAGCTGGCCGAAGCGGGCGCTGCGCCTGGAGGCCGGATGGCTGACCAAGCCATCGCGCACGGCGATCTCGGCCGCCGGCACGTCCCAGCGGCGCGCCGCGGCGGCCACCAGCATGGCCCGGGCAGCGGCACCCGCCTTGCGCATCTGCTCCCAGGAATTGGCCATGGCCGTGCTGCCGCCGGTGCCCTGGGCGGGGCCCCAGAAGAGGTTGTTGTAGCGCGCCGCATCGGCCGGCGCCCCCTCGACGGAGACCGTCTTCCAGTCGGCATCCAGTTCCTCGGCGAGCAGGGTGGCGAGGCCCGTGTAGGTGCCCTGGCCCATCTCCAGGTGCTTGGAGATCACCGTGACCGTGTCGTCGGTACCGATGCGCACGAAGGCGTTGGGGGTGAAGGCGCCCGGGACCGCCAGGCCCGCGCCGGCCTTGCCCGGTCCGGCCGCCGGGGCCGCCGCGACGGCGGGCAGGCAGAGGCCGAGGGTCAGTCCCGCACCGCTTTGAAGGAAGCGGCGGCGGCTCAGGTTCCGGATGTCATTGCGGATGGGGTTGCTCACGATCGCCTCCTAGCCCAGGGCCCTGGCAGCTTCGTGGATCGCCGCCCGGACCCGCTGGTAGGTGGCGCAGCGGCACAGGTTGCCCGCCATGGCGGCGTCGATGTCGGCGTCCGTCGGCTTCCGGTTGCGGGCCAGCAGGGCGATCGCGCCCATGATCTGGCCGGACTGGCAGTAGCCGCACTGGACCACGTCCAGTCGCCGCCAGGCTTCCTGGACGGCGCGGCCGATGCGGCTCCGGTCCGCTGCCTCGATGGTGGTGATCCTGCGTCCCGCGACGGAGGAGACGGGCACCGAACAGGCCCGTACCGGCGTGCCGTCCACATGCACCGTGCAGGCGCCGCACAGGGCCTGGCCGCAGCCGTACTTGGTGCCGGTCAGTTCCAGGGTGTCGCGCAGGGCCCAGAGCAGCGGCGTGTCCGGGTCCACGTCCAGGCGACGGCGTATGCCGTTGACGTCGAGTTCGATCACTGGGTTCTCCTTGGGGCTGGACGGCGGTCGCCGGAAGGCGTGCCGACGGCATCATGGTAGCACCCCGACCGGCGCCGCCAACGGTCCGGAAAACGCCTTGCGCCAGCCGGGCTTCTATGCCCCGGCGTCCGGTGCCTCGCGCACTTCGCCGTCCACGACCTCCAGCCACAGGCATTCGATGTTCTTGCGCTTCATGTTCAGGACGGTGTCCCGGGGCAGTCCCTGGACGTGCCGGGTGATGACGTCCATCACCCAGCCGTGGGTGATGACGAGAACGGTCTCCGCCTCGTGCTGGTCGGCGATGTCGCCGAGGGCGTGCAGTACCCGGTCGGCGAAGTGGTCCATGGATTCGCCGCCGTCGAAATGCCCGGCCGGATTGCGGCTCGTGATTTCCTCGAGGACCTCCGGATGGGTGACGGCCAGTTCCTCCTTCGGAACACCCTGGAAATGCCCGAAATGACGCTCCTTGAGGCCGTCGTGGAAGCTCGGCACGGGCAATTCCAGTCTGTGGGCGACCATGTCCGCCGTTTCGCGGGCGCGTCGCAAGGGGCTCGAATAGACGGTGGAAAAACCTGCGCCGACGAGGGACTCGGCGAGTTCGAGCGCCTGCGCCCGGCCCTTGTCGTTGATCGGCACGTCCATCCATCCCTGGAGTATGCCGGCGGAGTTCCAGTCGGTTTCGCCGTGGCGGGCGATGCAGATGCGGGAGGGGCGGTGCATGGCGGCGGCCTCGAAATTGCGTCGGCGCGGATTCTAAGTCCGGATGGGGTCCTTCCGATACCGACTTTGCGCGGCGACCGCCAACTATTGCTTGACGGCCCGCTCGGGCAGCAGCGCCGGCATGTCGCGGACGATCCTCATGAAGGCGGCCAGGATCGGGGATGGGTCGTCCTTCCGGTACAGGCAGCTCAGTTCCGTGAACACCGGCGGACTGGCCTTGAGCTGCCTGAAATGGACGCCGGGGATGCGCAGGTTGCCGGCGGATTCCGGGGCGATGCAGATCCCGAAGCCACTGGCGACCAGCGAGATGGCGGTGACCACGTCCACGACTTCCTGGACGATGCGCGGCTGCACGCCCTCGTTGCGGATCAGGGCCACCACGTCGTCGGCGAAGCTGGGACGCGGCGCCGACGGATAGATGATCAGCGGCTGGTGGAGGATGTCCTTCAGGCGTACCTCCCGCAGGCGGGCGAACTCGTGGTGCCGGTCGAAGGCCACCACCAGGTTCTCCTTCAGGATGGGCTCGACGGCGATGTCCGGCTCCACCGGCACGATGCGGTTGAAGCCCACCGTCAGGCGGCGCTCGCGCAGGGCGTCGATCTGCTCCGTCTTGTTCATCTGGTGCAGCACGATGCGCACGCCGGGGTAGAGCTTGCGGAAGCGGGCCAGGGCGCGCGGGATCACGTCGAGGATGGCCGAACCGAAGATGCCCACGTCGATGCGGCCCACGTGGCCGTCGCCGGCCATGCGCGCCCGCTCCTTGGCCTGGCCCACCAGGGAGAGGATGTTGGCCGCTTCGGCGATGAGGGAATTCCCCGCCTGGGTCAGTTCCACCCCCTTGCCCGTGCGCTGGAAGAGCTGGGCGCCCAGTTCGTCCTCCAGCTGCTGGATCTGCCGCGACAGGGGCGGCTGGGACATGTGCAGGCGGGCGGCGGCGCGGCTGAAGTTGAGTTCCTCGGCCAGGACCAGGAAGTACTTGAGGTGCCGCAGCTCCATGCTTCGCCCTTTGTTCGTAGGCTGATGATCATACCTTGAAGGTATGGATCGGTGCCAAAACGGTATTGGACAGTATTACTAACATCTTCTAATTTCCACGCTCCCGGCAGGGTAACGGCCGCCGCATCCCGTCCCGCCGAGGCCCATAAAATCGCAAAGAGGAGAGTTCCATGAGTGGCGACATCACGCAGCAGTCCCCTGCCCAGAACCTGTCCGCCGAGGAGACCGGCGTCGACCACGGCCGCCGGTCCGTCCTCAAGGCCGCCGGGGGCATCGTCCTCGCCTCGGCCCTGCCGACGCCCTGGGTCCACGCGGCGGGCAACGTGATCAAGATCGGCTACGTGAGCCCCCAGACCGGCCCCCTGGCCGTCTTCGGCGAGCCCGATCCCTTCACCCTGGCCGAGATGAAGAAGCTGCTCGCCGCCGGCATCAAGGTGGGTGGCAAGCAGTACTCCGTGGAGATCGTCTACAAGGACTCCCAGTCCAACCCCAACCGGGCGGCGGAAGTCACCTCGGAACTGATCCTCAAGGACAAGGTGAACCTGGTCATGGCCGGCTCGACGCCCGCCACCACCAACCCGGTGGCCGACCAGTGCGAACTGAACGGCATGCCCTGCGTCACCAACGACACGCCCTGGCAGCCCCACTTCTTCGGCCGCGGCGGCGACCCGAAGAAGGGCTTCGACTGGACCTACCACTTCTTCTGGGGCCTGGAGGACATCATCGGCGTGTTCACCGGCCTGTGGGCCAAGATCCCCGGCGCCAAGACCGTCGGCGCCCTGTGGCCCAACGATTCCGACGGCAACGCCTGGGGCGACCCGAAGATCGGCTTCCCGCCGGTGCTCGCCCAGAAGGGCTTCAAGCTGGTGGACAAGGGCCGCTACCAGTCGCCCTCCGACGACTTCTCGGCCTACATCGCCGAGTTCAAGAAGCAGGGTGCGGACATCGTCACCGGCGTCATGCCGCCCCCCGACTTCGCCAACTTCTGGAACCAGTCGGGGCAGCAGGGCTTCAAGCCGAAGATCGTCACCGTCGGCAAGGCCACCGAGTTCCCGGCTGCCATCGCCGCCTTCGGCGACCGGGCCGAGGGCCTGACGGTGGAAGTCTGGTGGTCGCCCGTACACCCCTTCAAGTCCAGCCTCACCGGCCAGAGCTCGGCCGACCTGGCCAACGCCTACACCAAGGCGACCGGCAAGCCCTGGTCCATGCCCCTGGCATTCAAGCACTCCCTGTTCGAGGTCGCCCTGGATTCCCTCAAGCGCGCCGCCGACCTGAAGCCCGAGTCGATCCGCGACGCCATCCGCGGCACCAACCTGAACACCATCGTCGGTCCCATCAACTTCAAGACCGGCCCGGTGCCCAACATCTCCAAGACGCCCCTGGTCGGCGGCCAGTGGAAGAAGAAGGGCAAGGCGATGGAACTGGTGGTGGTGGAGAACGGCCTGGCCACCATGGTGCCCATCCAGGTCAAGCTGGATCCCATCAAGTATGTCGTCGCGGGCGGCGGCCGGGCCGGCGCCCGGCCGCCCTTTCCCGAATCCCCAGGCTACCTGAACGTCATGGCGCGGCTGCTGGCCCTGGAAGGGGTCTCCAAGTCCTACGGCTCCCTGCGGGTCACCGACGACCTGTCCCTGACCCTGGACAAGGGCGAGGCGCTGGGCGTCATCGGGCCCAACGGCGCCGGCAAGACCACCATGTTCAACCTGGTCTCGGGGGCCGTGCGGCCCGACAAGGGCAGGGTGCTGTACGAGGACCGGGACATCACCGGGCTGCCGCCGGCCGAGCGATGCCGGGCCGGCATCGGCCGTTCCTACCAGATTCCCCATCCCTTCGGCGGCATGACCGTCTTCGAGAACGTGCTGGTGGGCGCCACCTTCGGCGCCGGCCGCTCCGAGCACGAGGGCACGCCGGCGGCGGTGGAGGCCCTGGAGCGCACCGGCCTGCTGCCCAAGGCCAACCGGCTGGCCGGCTCCCTGACCCTGCTCGACCGCAAGCGCCTGGAACTCGCCCGGGCCCTGGCCACCCAGCCGACCCTGCTGCTGCTGGACGAGATCGCCGGCGGCCTCACCGAGCACGAGGTGAACGAACTGATCGAGTCGATCCAGGACATCCGCGCCGAGGGCGTCTCCATCATCTGGATCGAGCACATCGTCCACGCCCTGCTGGCCGTGGTGGACCGCTTGGTGGTCATCAATTTCGGCCGCCTCCTCACCCAGGGCATGCCCGCCGAGGTGATGGCCGACCCGCAGGTGCGCGAGATTTACATGGGCATCGAAGTGGCATGAATGCGAAACCTCACCGCAGGGGCGCAGAGGGCGCAGGGAAAGGCATGGCGGGAATCCGCGCGGCGGCGACGGAGCCCTGCGCGCTTTCCCGGTCTTCCCCGTCTCGCGAACTTTCCCGGGTTTCCTCTGCGTCCTCCGGGTCCTCTGTGGTGAAACGGGGTTCGCTTCAACCATGAGCCTCCTCGACGTCCGCGGCCTCACCGCCTTCTACGGCGATTTCCAGGCCCTCTACGGCATCGACCTGATGGTGGAGGAGGGCGAGACCGTGGCCATCATCGGCTCCAACGGGGCGGGCAAGTCCACCTTCCTGCGCACGCTCTGCGGGCTGCTGCCCGCCGCCGCCGAGGCGGTGCGCCTGGACGGCCGGCCCATCGGCGGCGCCGCCGCCCACGCCATCGTCGGCCAGGGCCTGGCCATGGTGCCCGAGGGCCGGCGGCTCTTCCCCAGCCTCAGCGTCGAGGAGAACCTGAAGATCGGCGCCTACTCCCGCCGTCCGGGGCCCTGGACCCTGGAGCGCATCTACGGCCTCTTCCCGATCCTGAAGGAGCGGCGCAACAACCCCGGCACGGCGCTGTCCGGCGGCCAGCAGCAGATGGTCGCCATCGGCCGCGCCCTGATGTCGAATCCGAAGCTGCTGCTCTGCGACGAGATCTCCCTGGGGCTGGCGCCGGTGGTCATCAAGGACATCTACGCCGCCCTGCCCGGCATCAAGGCCGAGGGCGCCGCGGTGGTGGTGGTGGAGCAGGACGTGGGCCAGGCCATGAAGGTCTCGGACCGGCTCTACTGCTTCCAGGAAGGCCGCGTCTCCCTGGAGGGGCGGCCCCATGACCTCACCCGCGAGCAGATCTCGCTCGCCTACTTCGGAATCTGAGCCATGGGCGAGTGGGCCAACACCATCATCCAGGGGCTGCTGATCGGCGGCCTCTACGCCCTCTTCGCCGCCGGCCTGTCGCTGGCCTTCGGCATCATGCGCATGATCAACATCGCCCACGGCGACCTGGCCATCCTGGGCGCCTACCTGGCCATCGCCGTCGCCGAGCCCCTGGGCCTCAATCCCTTCGTGGCCCTGCTGGTGGTGGTGCCGGCCATGGCCGCGCTGGGCTACGTGCTGCAGCGGCTGATCCTGAACCGCACCCTGGGCGCCGACATCCTGCCGCCGCTGCTGGTCACCTTCGGCTTTTCCATCATCATCCAGAACCTGCTGCTGGAACTGTTCTCGGCCAATGCCCGGGCCCTGGACACCGGCACCCTGGGTACCGACAGCCTCACCCTCTCCGGCGACGTGGCCGTGGGCCTCTTCTCGCTGATCGTCATGGCCACCGCCCTGGCCGTCCTCGGCGGCCTCCAGTGGCTGTTCTCGGCCACCGCCATCGGCCGCGCCTTCCGCGCCGCCGCCGACGACCCGGACACCGCCCGCCTGATGGGCATCGACAACCGCCACGTCTATGGCGTCGCCATGGCCATCGCCATGGGCATCGTCGCCATTGCCGGCACCTACCTGGCCATCCGCGCCAACATCAGCCCCACCGAGGGCCCGGCCCGCCTGCTCTATGCCTTCGAGGCGGTGATCATCGGCGGCCTCGGCTCCCTGTGGGGCACGCTGGCCGGCGGCATGATCCTTGGCGTCGCCCAGGCCATCGGCAACAAGCTCGACCCGGGCTGGGGCATCCTGGCCGGCCACCTGGCCTTCCTGGCCGTGCTGGTGGTGCGCCCCAACGGCCTCTTCCCGCGGACGAGGGACAAGTGATGGCGATAACCTCACCGCAGAGGCGCAGAGGCGCAGAGACCGGCGTGACCACCCCTTGCATGGGGACGCATTCGCCCGATCCAGGACCCCTGCAGTTCCTGTCGCGCCAGGTATTTCGGCTTTCCTCCGCGTCCTCCGCGTCCTCTGCGGTGAACAAGGTTTTTCGAGCATGACCGCAGCCACCCCCCTCGTCGAGCGCAGCACCCGGGCCAGCCGCGTCGGCGCCGTGGTCGGCCTGCTCTTCCTCGCCGCCGCCATCTCCCTGCCCTGGTGGGGCGAGCGCTCCACCCAGCGCCTGTTCGGCGAATTCCTCTACGTGGTGGCCCTGGCCCAGATGTGGAACCTGCTGGCCGGCTACGGCGGCCTGCTCTCCGTGGGCCAGCAGGCCTTCGTCGGCATCGGCGGCTACTGCCTGGTGGTGCTCGGCCTGCAGGCCGGGCTCAATCCCTTCGTCATCGTGCCCATCGCTGGCCTGGTGGCCGGGCTGCTCGCCATCCCGACGGCGGCCATCGTCTTCCGCCTGCGCGGCGCCTACTTCGCCGTCGGCACCTGGGTGGTGGCCGAGGTCTACCGGCTGCTGGTGGCCAACGTCAGCGCCGTGGGCGGCGGCCAGGGCATTTCGGTGACCCAGACCATGCGCGGCATCCCCACCTGGTGGCGCGAATCCCTGACCTTCTGGATCTCCCTGGCCCTGGGCGTGGGCGCCACCCTGTTCGTCTATTTCCTGCTCCGCTCCCGGCTGGGCCTGGCGCTCACCGCCGTGCGCGACAGCGAGCCGGCCTCGGAGAGCCTGGGCATCAACGTGGCGCGGGTGAAGTGGTTCGTCTACATCGCCTCCGCCGCCGGCTGCGGCATGGTGGGGGCGCTGATCTACATCACCAAGCTGCGCATCGCCCCCGAGGCCGCCTTCTCCATCGACTGGACGGCCATGACCTTCTTCGTCGTGGTGATCGGTGGCATCGGCACCCTGGAGGGGCCCATCGTCGGCGCCGTCGTCTACTTCGTCCTGCGCGGCCTGCTGGCCGACTACGGGGCCTGGTACATGATCGTCCTGGGCTCCGTGGCCGTCGTCTTCATGCTCTGGGCGCCGCGCGGCCTCTGGGGCGCCGTCGCCGGCCGCTTCGACATCCGCTTTTTCCCGGTGCAGCGGCGCCTGCGCCTGCCGGAGGGAGGGAAGAAATGAGATTGGACAAGGCATATTCACCACGGAGGACGCAGAGGACGCGGAGGAATGCGGAATTCCTCGCGACCCCTGGCATCCATGCCATGCCCGGGAAATCCGCGATCGCCGGGCTCGCGGCGGTTCGAATCCGCATGCGCCTGCGCGATCCGGCAAGGGGAGGGGACCGATGAGACTCGCCCAGCGCGTGCTGGCGCGCGAACACCTGGCCCTGCGCGCCGTGGCGCGGGTGGTGGCCTTCGAGGCGAAGATGCTGCGGGAGGGCAAGCCCGTGGATGGCGGCCTGCTGCAGAGCATCGTCGACTACGTGACCGAGTTCCCCGACCGCATCCACCACCCCAAGGAGGAGGACCACCTCTTCGCCCGCATGCGGGCGCGCGACGCGGAACTCTGCGCGCCGGTCCTCGACAAGCTGCTCGACGAGCACCAGAAGGAGGCCGAGCACATCGCCCAGCTGGGCCGGGCCCTGCAGGATTTCCAGGCCGGCGCCGAGGGTGCCCGGGCGCGGCTGGCGGAACTGGCCGGCAGCTATGCCTTCTTCCTGGACCGGCACATCGACCTGGAGAACCTGGAGGCGTTCCCGCTGGCGGAGAAGGTGCTGACGGAAGAGGACTGGGCGGCCATCGACGCCGCCTTCGCGGAAAACGATGACCCCCTGGCGGGCGGCAAGGACGAGCAGAAGCGCTTCGCCGAACTGCACCGGCGCATCCTGGCCCTGGGCGCCCCGCCTCCTGGGCTTTGAGTCGAACCATGAATATTCACCACAGAGGACGCGGAGGTCGCGGAGGAAAAGCAGAAGCATGTCGGGACGGGTGCCTGGGGGGCCGCGGCATCCCCAAGGCGCCTTTTGCCGTTCTCTGCGACCTCCGCGTCCTCTGCGGTGAGATTTTTCGATTGAAGGATTGACGAACGTGCCTGCCTACACCATCACCATTGCGGAAACCAGCGAGACCTACCGCTGCGCCGACTACCGTTCCATCCTCGAGGGCATGGAGGCCCTGGCCAAGAAGGGCATCCCCGTGGGCTGCCGCGGCGGCGGCTGCGGCGTCTGCAAGGTCGAGATCCTCTCGGGGACCTATTCCAAACGGGTCATGAGCCGCGAATACGTGAGCGAGGAGGACGAGGCCGCCGGCCGCGTCCTGGCCTGCCGCGTGCGGCCGACCA
>JBPOHD010000085.1:0-12511 GCA_052035955.1 Pseudomonadota bacterium | reverse complement strand
CCTGGTCCCGCACCATCGCTTCCACGCTGGCCGGTACCTCCCCTTCCACACCCGTCATCCCCCTTTCCCCCATCCCCTTCACCTCGGCCTTCACCGGCGCTCCTGCAGGCCGCTCAAACGGCAACAGGCCGGCCGGCGGGGCGGCTTGGGAAGATGCGTCGTTTGCGAAACACATTGCCAAACAGAGGAACGCCAGAAGGGTCTTTTCACGGAACCAATGCCGATGGCAAGGTGGGTCAGATTGGCACAGGGGCATGGCGAATGTTTCCTGCAAGGCGACAGCCTGCGAATCTAGCGACCGCCGCGCGACTCGTATTGACGAACATCAATCGCAACCAGCCTTCCGTCCATTCAGACGAAAAAAGGGCAGGGGAATCCCCTGCCCTTTTTTCGTACCGGTTGCCCGGAAATTACATGGCCTTCTTGGCCTTCTTGGCCTTCTTGCCACCCTTCTTGGCCTTCTTGCCTTCCATGCCGGACATGCCTTCCATGCCCTTCTGGCCAGCCATGCCTTCCATGCCCTTCTGGCCAGCCATGCCGCTCATGCCCTTCTGGCCTTCCATGCCGGACATGCCCTTCTGGCCGGCCATGCCGCTCATGCCGGACATGCCCTTCTGGCCCTCCATGCCGGACATGCCGCTCATGCCCTTGGGCGCGTCGGCGGCGAAGGCGGTGGAGGTAAGGGCGGCGGTAATCAGGGCGGCGATCAGCTTGTTCATGTGTGGTCCTTTCGATATCGAGTGGTATTGCTCCCGGGATGACTTGCCGTGCGGGCACGGACAGTCCCTTGCCTTAACGCCCTTGCGGCCGAAGGGTTGACGACCTCAACGGATATTTCATCCGATAATGCCACTGTCAGTTCCGCGTCAGACAGTTCGCGCCACTGACCCGGCTGCAATCCGGCCACGGACCAGGGTCCGATGCTGCAGCGCACCAGCCTGAGGGTCGGGAAGCCGACCTTGGCCGTCATGCGACGGACCTGCCTGTTCTTGCCCTCCTTCAGGCGCAGCTCTATCCATGACGTGGGAATGACCGCACGGTAGCGGATTGGGGGATCCCGGTGCCAAAGGCCTGGCGGCTCGGGAATGCTCCTGACACCGCTGGGCGCGGTGACGAAATCTCCCAGGTCGATACGGCCGCCCAGGGCCTGGATGGCGGCCACATCGGGGATTCCCTCCACCTGGGCCCAATAGGTCTTCTCCCACTTGTGCCTGGGATGGCTGATTCGGGCCTGCAGGCGGCCGTCGTCCGTGAGGATCAACAGGCCTTCGCTGTCGGCGTCCAGGCGACCGGCCGGGTAGATTCCGGGAAACCTTATCAGGTCGGCGAGCGTCTTCCGGCCTTCCACCGGACTGAATTGGGTGAGGACGCCGAAGGGCTTGTTGAGCAGGACGACGCGGGTCACCGGCCGGCGCCCCGGCATTCAGTCCGACTCGGCACCGGCGAAGAGGTTGCAGAAGCGTTCGGACTCTGGATAGGGATAGAAATCCTGCACCACACCGGCGCGTATCGTGTCCTGGGCCTTCTGCCAGAAATCGGCGTCGAAGAGGTCGGCGTGGTATTTCATGAAGGCCTGGCGAACCTTCGGCGAGGTCAGGAGGAAGGTCTCGAATTCCTCCGGAAAAATATCGTTCTTGCTGACGGAATACCAGGCCTCCCCCGACATTTCCATCTCGGGGTACGGCGCCGGCGGAATGCGACGGAACTTGCAGTCCGTCATGTATTCGATCTCGTCGTAGTCATAGAAGACGACGCGACCGTAGCGGGTCACTCCGAAGTTCTTCCAGAGCATGTCCCCGGGAAAGATGTTGGCAATGGCCAGTTCCCGGATCGCATTGCCGTATTCCCGGACGACGCTCTCGATCAGATCATCGCGGCCATTCCTTTCCGCGTTCTCCAGGTAGATGTTGAGCGGCGTCATCCGCCGCTCGATGTAGAGATGCTTGATGATCAGGTCGCCGTCGTCCTCCTCCAGCAGGGAGGGGACGAGTTGATACAGTTCGTCGATCAACTCTTGGGAGAACCGCCTCTTGGGCAGGGCGACATGGGAGAACTCCAGGGTGTCGGCCATCCGGCCGACCCGATCGACCTGCTTGACCAGCTGGTACTTGCGCTTGACCGTCGCGTGGTCGACTTCCTTCGTCACCCCGAACACGTCCTTGATCACCTTGAACACATAGGGATAAGAAGGCAGGGTGAATACCAGCATCACCAGGCCCTTGATCCCGGGTGCGATGATGAACTGGTCCCGGGAATGATGGAGATGGGAGATGAGGCCCCGGTAGAAGGCCGACTTGCCCTGCTTGCCGAGTCCGAGCATGGAGTACAGCTCGGCCCGCGGCTTGTTGGGCATTATCGAGCGCAGGAACTGGACGAAGTTCGCCGGCACCTGCATATCCACCATGAAGTAAGCCCGGGACAGGGAAAACAGCATGCCGATCCGCCCGGCGTCGAGGATGACCGTGTCGAGGTAGAGGGTCCCGTCTTCGTTGTGGAGGACAGGGACGGTGAACGGATATTCGTGGGCGCCGTTGATCGCCTTGCCCATCACGTAGGCCGCCTTGTTGCGGTAGAAGGCGGAGTTGAGGACCTGGATCTGGAAGTTCGCCTCCCGGCCGGGCCACTGGCCGAGGTGACGCTCGATGGAGCGGTAGATGTAGCCGACGTCCCGGTCCAGGTCGGCAAATGGCCGCACCCACTGGAAATCGAGGAAGACCTGCTGCAGGCTGTTGCGGAATCCGTCGGTGTTCGGGTAGTAGCAGCGGTAGCTCGGCGGATCCGACTCGATGTATTCCGTCGAAACGGCCGGCCGCACGAAGATGAAGTCGTTGTGGAAATAGGTCCTGTGCAGGATGCGGCAGACGACGGAATTGAAGAAGGTCTCGGCCAGCTCAGGCTGCCGGTGGTCGGTCAGCAGCCCGATATAGAAGAGCTTCGCCTGCTGCCAGATGGACGTGTCCGTCGCATCGTCGGCGAACTCCTTGGCCAGACGGTCCGTGGTCTCGATGACGCGCTCGTCATAGAACTGGATTCGCTCCCGCGTCGCCTGCTGCACCCCTTGCCAGTCGGCATTCTCGAAGCGCGCCTTCGCCGAGGCGGAGCATTCGCGGAAGAGCCGGTAGTGCTTGTTGAATCCCTCGATCACCACCTGCGCGACGCGCTGCGCCGCCAGGCTGTTGGATTCCCCGTCCCCGGGAATGATCCGCATATCCATGACTCAAATCCTCGTTGCTGGACCCCTTTGCCGGGCCTCGTGCCGGCGGTCCGAAAGGGCGGGCCTCGCCTCCCTCCCGGTCCGTGGAGCAATCTTATCATCGGGAATCGCCGCACCCCGCTGGAACATAAATTGCGTTTCGGCGATAATAAAAATCTTGTGCGCCGGCCGAACAGGTACCGGGCCGGAGCACTGTCCACAAGACGAATGCCGCGGAGCGGCGCCCACTCACCAACAAGCGATGGAGCAGGCATGAGCAATTCCCTTATCAAGGTTCCTCAGGAAGGCAGCAAGATCGTTCCCGGCCAACCGGTCCCCGACAATCCCATCATCCCCTTCATCGAGGGCGACGGCATCGGCGTGGACATCACGCCGGTCATGCAGAAGGTTGTGGACGCGGCGGTTGCCAAGGCCTATGGCGGCAAGAAGAAGATCTCCTGGATGGAGGTCTACGCGGGCGAAAAATCCACCCGCCTCTACGGACCCGACGTCTGGCTGCCCCAGGACACCCTGGATGCCTGCAAGGAGTATTCGGTCTCCATCAAGGGGCCCATGACCACCCCCGTGGGCGGCGGCATTCGTTCCCTCAACGTGGCGCTGCGCCAGGAACTGGACCTCTATCAGTGCGTGCGGCCTGTGCGCTACTTCAAGGGCGTCCCGTCCCCGCTCAAGGACCCGACCAAGACCGCCATGGTCATTTTCCGCGAGAACACCGAGGACATCTACGCCGGCATCGAGTGGGAGGCCGGCAGCGACAACGCCAAGAAGGTGGTCAAGTTCCTGCAGGAGGAGATGGGCGTCAAGAAGATCCGCTTCCCGGCCACCTCGGGCATTGGCATCAAGCCGGTTTCCAAGGACGGGTCCGAGCGCCTGATCCGTGCCGCCATCAAGTACGCGATCGACAATGACCGCAAGAGCGTCACCCTGGTGCACAAGGGCAACATCATGAAGTTCACCGAGGGCGCCTTCCGCGACTACGGATACGCGCTGGCGAAAAGCGAATTCGGGGCCAAGGAGATGGACGGCGGACCGTGGTGCAGTTTCAAGAATCCGAAGACCGGCCGCGACATCATCGTCAAGGACGCCATTGCCGACGCCTTCCTGCAGCAGATCCTGCTGCGGCCGGCCGAATACGACGTGATCGCCACCCTGAACCTGAACGGCGACTACGTCTCCGACGCCCTCGCCGCCCAGGTGGGCGGCATCGGCATCGCGCCGGGGGCCAACATCTCCGACGTGTACGCGGTGTTCGAGGCCACCCACGGCACGGCGCCCAAGTACGCCGGCAAGGACTACGTGAACCCCGGTTCGCTGATCCTCTCGGCCGAGATGATGCTGCGCCACATGGGCTGGAAGGAAGCCGCGGACCTGATCATCAAGTCCATGGAAGCCGCCATCGGCGACAAGGTCGTGACCTATGACTTCGCGCGCCTGATGGAAGGTGCGACGGAAGTGAAGTGCTCGGCCTTCGGCCAGGCGATGATCGACCGCATGTGATGGAGGCCCGGTGCGCCGCCAGGCGCATCGGCTAACCTGCACGCCTGCGCTGCCGATAGCGCGCCGACGGCGGGACCAAAGCAAAAAAAAGCCCGCCGGTAGGCGGGCTTTTCATTTCCGCAAGCGGTGGATTACGCTCTCTGGATGTTCGACGCCTGTTTGCCCTTCGGTCCCTGGACCACTTCAAAGGAAACCTTCTCGCCTTCCTTCAGGGTCTTGAAGCCGGGCATGTTGATGGCGGAAAAATGGGCGAACAGGTCTTCGCTGCCGTCATCCGGCGTGATGAACCCGAAACCCTTGGAGTCGTTGAACCACTTGACAGTACCAGTTGCCATAAAACCTCTTCCTAAAAACGGGACATGAGCCGGCGGGGACCGCCGGATAATGTTTGCGTTCCAGGTTCTTGACAGCGGGAGAGGCCGGGCGGAGAGTCGGACGACTGAACAGCGGGGCGTATCTACACTGCGGTGAATCTTGAACCAAACACGGCTTGCCTTCTACGCAGTTCTAATGGAGGTGTCAAGCACTTTCGTTGCTGCATGACAGCATGTGCAGTGTGGAATAGGACCGTTTTCCCACCCTTAAAGAGGGTCATCCGACGGCTGCCAAACGCTTGCGGATTCAAGCGTTCGCATTAGAATCGACCCATGGCAACACGCAGGTCACCGGAGCGCGATGGCGGCGCGGTACTCGAACCGGCCAAGAGCCGGGTCAAGGCACCGCCCATGTTCAAAGTGATACTGTTGAACGACGATTACACGCCCATGGATTTCGTCGTCGTCGTTCTCGAAAAGTTTTTCGGCATGGGTCGGGAACAGGCGACCGTCGTGATGCTCAAGGTACATAGGGAGGGACGCGGGGTCTGCGGCGTTTTTCCCAAGGACCTGGCGGCCACCAAGGTTGAGCAGGTTTCGGCCTTTGCGAGGCAGCACCAGCACCCTTTGGCGTGCGTGATGGAGGAAGCGTAGCAATGATCGCCCAGGAACTTGAAGTCAGCCTGCACATGGCCTTCGTGGAAGCCCGACAGAAGCGCCACGAGTTCATCACCGTCGAGCACCTGCTCCTGGCGCTGCTGGACAATCCCTCCGCTGCCGAGGTGCTGCGCGCGTGCGCAGCCAATATCGAGGAGCTGCGACGCGAGTTGACCAACTTCGTCAATGAGCACACGCCGACCGTGTCGGGCTCGCAGGAAATCGACACCCAGCCGACGCTCGGCTTCCAGCGCGTCATCCAGCGCGCCATCCTGCATGTCCAGTCCTCCGGAAAGAAGGAGGTGACCGGCGCCAACGTACTGGTCGCCATCTACGGCGAGAAGGATTCCCACGCGGTCTATTTCCTTCAGCGGCAAGGCGTCTCCCGACTGGACGTGGTGAATTTCATCTCCCATGGCATCACCAAGACGCCCCAGGGGACCGCCAAGCCGGAGGAGGCGCAGGAGCAGGAAGCCGACGGCGGCGAAAAGGGCGGTGCCCTGGAGAGCTACACCCAGAACCTCAATCAGGCCGCCCTGACCGGCAAGATCGACCCCCTGATAGGGCGCGACAAGGAACTCGAGCGGGTCATCCAGACCCTCTGCCGCCGGCGCAAGAACAACCCGCTCCTGGTCGGCGAGGCCGGCGTCGGGAAGACCGCCATTGCCGAAGGCCTGGCGCGCCACATCGTGGAAGGCCGCGTCCCGGAGATCCTCGCCAACGCCACCGTCTATGCCCTTGACATGGGCTCGCTGCTGGCCGGCACAAAGTACCGCGGCGACTTCGAGCAGCGCCTCAAGGCCGTCCTCAAGCAACTGCTCGAGAACCCGAACGCCATCCTGTTCATCGACGAGATCCACACGCTGATCGGCGCCGGCGCGGCCTCCGGCGGCACCCTGGACGCATCGAACCTGCTCAAGCCTGCCCTTTCGTCGGGCGCCCTGAAGTGCATCGGCGCGACCACCTACAACGAATACCGCGGCGTCTTCGAGAAGGACCATGCCCTGTCCCGGCGTTTCCAGAAGATCGACGTCAACGAGCCCTCGGTGGAGGAGACGGTCTCCATCCTGCGCGGCCTCAAGTCGCGCTTCGAGGAGCACCATGGCGTCAAGTATTCGACGGCGGCCATCTCGAGCGCCGCCGAACTGTCGTCCAAGTACATCAACGACCGCCACCTCCCCGACAAGGCGATCGACGTCATCGACGAGGCCGGTGCCGCCAAGCGCATCCTGCCCAAGTCGCGGCAGAAGAAGGTGATCGGCAAGCAGGAGATCGAGGAGATCGTCGCCAAGATCGCCCGCATCCCGCCGCAACACGTCTCCGCCGACGACCGGTCGGCCCTTAAGAACCTGGAACGCGACCTGAAGACGGTGGTTTTCGGCCAGGATCCGGCCATCGCCGCCCTGGCCCAGGCCATCAAGATGTCCCGCTCGGGCCTCGGCAACCCGCAGAAGCCGATCGGTTGCTTCCTCTTCTCCGGCCCCACCGGCGTCGGCAAGACCGAGGTCGCCCGCCAGCTTGCCTATTGCATGGGCATCGAACTGATCCGCTTCGACATGTCCGAGTACATGGAGCGCCACGCCGTGTCGCGCCTGATCGGCGCGCCGCCCGGCTACGTCGGCTTCGACCAGGGGGGCCAGCTCACGGAGGCGGTGACCAAGAAACCCCATGCCGTGCTGCTGATGGACGAGATCGAGAAGGCCCACCCCGACATCTTCGGCATCCTGCTGCAGGTGATGGACCACGGGACCCTCACGGACAACAACGGGCGCAAGGCGGACTTCCGAAACGTGGTGCTGGTCATGACCACCAACGCCGGCGCCGAGGCCCTGCAGAAGCCGACCATGGGCTTCACCGCCACGAAGCAGGCCGGCGACGAGATGGCGGACATCAAGCGCATGTTCACGCCCGAGTTCCGCAACCGGCTCGACGGGACCATCTCCTTCAAGGCCCTGGACAGCGAGGTGATCCTGCGGGTGGTGGACAAGTTCCTGATGCAGCTCGAGGGACAGCTCCACGAAAAGAAGGTCGAGTGCGTATTCACCGATGCGCTGCGGGCCTGGTTGGCCGAGAAGGGCTTCGATCCGCTGATGGGAGCCCGCCCGATGGCCCGCCTGATCCAGGACACCATCCGCTCCGCCCTCGCCGACGAGTTGCTGTTCGGCCGCCTGGCCCATGGCGGACGAGTGACCATCGACATCGATGCCGACGCGAAGGTCAAGCTGGAATTCGAGGAAGCCGCCACCCAGCCCGTCTGACGCCCCCTCCCTTCCCGACGGCCAGCGCGCGATCGCTGGCCGTTTGTTTTCCCTTTTCCTGAAAGGCCCACACCATGGACTTCCTGACCACCGACCTTTGCGACGCCCACGAGGAATCCATAGGCAGCGATTTGCGGGTCGTCGCCCCCATGTTCCGCTCCTACGGCGGCCGTGCCGCCTTTTGCGGCCCCATCGCAACCCTCAAGCTCTTCGAGGACAACTCCCTCGTGCGCAAGGCCCTCGAACAACCCGGCGCCGGACGGGTGCTCGTCGTCGACGGCGGCGGCAGCCTTCGCCGGGCCGTCGTGGGGGACCAACTGGCCGCCCTGGGGGTCAAGAACGGATGGTCGGGGATCGTCGTCTACGGTTGCATCCGCGACTCGCGGGCCATCGGCGGCATGGAACTGGGAGTGTTCGCCCTGGCCACCCACCCGCAAAAGACGGTCAAGAAGAACGTGGGCGAGGCCGACGTTCCCGTGACGTTCGGCGGTGTGACCTTCCACCCCGGCGAGTGGCTCTACGCGGACGAAGACGGGGTATTGGTCAGTCGCACCGCCCTGGAACCCTGAACTTATGTCTTATATATGAGATGTGTGCAGTGCATTGTATTTTGCCACCGGTGGCCGGAAATGCATTTCATGATGCGCAATAGTTGAAACAACAAATTGTTTCATATACGAAAAAAAATTGATCCACTCTTATATAAGACTATTGCTGCTGCGCACGATCCTCATTAGAATGGCGTCCATCGAAGCCGGGAGGCCGCGGGCCGCAAGGGGGCTCGCCCCGGAGACTTCGGTTTCATGACCATTCGCAGAGGAATCCGAAAATGACCGATCGCAAAGCACAAGTCACCGCCCTCGAAAAGGACTGGGCCACCAACCCCCGCTGGAAGGGCGTCAAGCGCGGTTATAGCGCCGAGGACGTCGTCCGCCTGCGCGGTTCCGTGCCCATCGAGCACACGCTGGCCAAGCGCGGCGCCGAGAAGCTCTGGCGCCTGGTGAATGGCGAGGCCAAGAAGGGTTACGTGAACGCCTTCGGCGCCATCACCGCCGGCCAGGCCATGCAGCAGGCGAAAGCCGGCCTGGAAGCCGTCTACCTGTCCGGCTGGCAGGTCGCCGCCGACGGCAACACCTCCGAGACCATGTACCCCGACCAGTCCCTGTACGCCTACGACTCGGTCCCCACCATGGTCCGCCGCATCAACAACACCTTCAAGCGCGCCGACGAGATCCAGTGGTCCCGCGGCATCGGCCCGGGCGACAAGGACTACGTGGACTTCTTCCTGCCCATCGTCGCCGATGCCGAAGCAGGTTTCGGCGGCGTGCTGAACGCCTTCGAGCTGATGAAGAACATGATCGCCGCCGGCGCCGCGGGCGTGCATTTCGAGGACCAGCTCGCCGCCGTCAAGAAGTGCGGCCACATGGGCGGCAAGGTCCTGGTGCCGACCAACGAGGCCGTCGAGAAGCTGATCGCCGCCCGCTTCGCCGCCGACGTGATGGGCGTGCCCACCATCGTGCTGGCCCGTACCGATGCCGAGGCCGCCAACCTGCTGACCTCCGACCACGATGCCAACGACAAGCCCTTCCTCACCGGCGAACGGACCCAGGAAGGCTTCTACCGCGTCAAGAACGGCCTCGAGCAGTCCATCAGCCGCGGCGTCGCCTATGCCCCCTATGCGGACCTGGTGTGGTGCGAGACCGGCAAGCCGGACATCGGCTTCGCCCGCGAGTTCGCCCAGGCCGTGCTGGCCGCCTGCCCGGGCAAGCTGCTGTCCTACAACTGCTCGCCCTCCTTCAACTGGAGGAAGAACCTGGACGACAAGACCATCGCCAAGTTCCAGGACGAGCTCTCCGCGCTCGGCTACAAGTACCAGTTCATCACCCTGGCCGGCATCCACATCAACTGGTTCAACACCTTCCAGTTCGCCCATGCCTACGCCCGCGGCGAAGGCATGAAGCACTACGTCGACATGGTGCAGGAACCCGAGTTCAAGGCCCGCGAACAGGGCTACACCTTCGTGTCCCACCAGCAGGAAGTCGGCGTCGGCTACTTCGACGACGTCACCACCGTCATCCAGGGCGGCACCTCCAGCGTCAAGGCCCTCACCGGCTCGACCGAGGAAGAGCAGTTCCATTGACGTGCGCGGCCCCGCCCTCGCGGGGCCGCAAGTTGCACCGACCCATATAACCCTCGACCACGAGGGAGTGGAGCAGGACCACCCAGGAGATGTCGGGGTGGTCCTTTTTTTTGACGAAAAGAACGGGAGTGTTCGAAATGCAGAATCTGCAGGACGCAGTAACGGCGAGGATTCGCGGGAATCCAAGATTCCGGGAACTGGTGGAAAGGCGGGGCCGCTTTGCCTGGACCCTTGCCGCCATCGTGCTGGTCATCTTCTATGGCTTCGTACTGGTGGTGGCCTTCCAGCCGGCATCCCTGGGAACGCCGGTGGCCGAAGGATCCCTGGTAACCGTGGGCTTCGTCGCCGGCCTGGGGATGTTCGTCTTCTTCTGGCTGCTGACCGCACTTTACGTCCGCCGCGCCAACACGGAGTTCGACGCCATGACCCGCGAACTGATCAACGAAGCCTGGAAGGAGGCCCGGCAATGAAGACCTCCCCCTTGCTCCTCCTGCTCGCCCCCGCCGCCGCCTTCGCCGGGCCCGCCATCGAGGCGACCGCCAAGCAGCCCCTCAACGTCCACGCCATCGTGATGTTCCTGGTGTTCGTCGGCCTGACCCTCGTGATCACCTACTGGGCGGCCAACCGCACGAAATCCACGGCCGACTTCTACACGGCGGGCGGAGGCATCACCGGCTTCCAGAACGGCCTGGCCATTGCCGGCGACTACATGTCCGCCGCCACCCTGCTCGGCCTGACAGCCATGACCTACACGCAGGGTTTCGACGGCTACATCTACATGATCGCCTTCTTCGTCGGCTGGCCCATCATCCTGTTCCTGATGGCCGAGCGCCTGCGCAATCTGGGCCGCTTCACCTTCGCCGACATCACCTCCTACCGCCTCGACCAGGGCAAGGTGCGCACCATGGCCGCGATCTCCTCGCTGACCGTCGTCTGCTTCTACCTGATCGCCCAGATGGTCGGCGCCGGCCAGTTGATCAAGCTCCTGTTCGGCCTGGAGTACAACATCGCCATCGTGGTGGTTGGCGCCCTGATGATGGTCTACGTCATCTTCGGCGGCATGATCGCCACCACCTGGGTGCAGATCATCAAGGCCTGCATGCTGCTCTCCGGCGGCACCCTGGTGATGATCCTGGCCATGAGCCAGTTCGGCTTCTCCTTCACCACCCTGCTGGAGAAGGCCACCGCCGTCCATAAGCTGGGACCGAAGCTGATGCAGCCGGGCAGCCTGCTGGCCGACCCGGTGACCGCCATCTCCCTGGGCCTCGGCCTGATGTTCGGCACCGCCGGCCTGCCCCACATCCTGATGCGATTCTTCACCGTTGCCGATGCCAAGGAAGCGCGCAAGTCGGTGCTGTACGCCTCCGGCTTCGTCGGATTCTTCTTCAACGTGATCTTCCTGATGGGGCTGTGCGCCATCATCATCGTCGGCCAGGACCCCCAGTATTTCGAGGGTGGCACCCTGGGCGGCAAGATCGTCGGCGGCGGCAACATGGTCGCCATGCACCTGGCCAAGGCGGTCGGCGGCGACCTGCTCCTGGGCTTCCTGGCGGCCGTTGCCTTCGCCACCATCCTGGCGGTGGTGTCGGGCCTGGCCCTGGCCGGCGCCTCGGCCATCTCCCACGACCTGTATGCCCGCGTGATCATGAAGGGACAGGCCTCGGAGACGATGGAAATCCGGGTCTCCAAGTTCGCCACCATCGGCCTCGGCATCGTCGCCATCGGCCTGGGCATCCTGTTCGAGAAGATGAACGTCGCCTTCATGGTCGGCCTGGCCTTCGGCATCGCCGCGGCGGCCAACTTCCCGGTGCTGATCCTCTCGATGTACTGGAAGGGACTGACGACCCGGGGAGCCCTCGCCGGAGGCTACAGCGGCCTCGTCTCGGCCGTCCTGTTCGTGCTCTTTTCCAAGTCCGTGTGGGTCACGGTGCTGGGCAACCCGAAGGCCCTGTTCCCCTACGACCAGCCCGCCCTGTTCGCCATGCCGATCGCCTTCGGCATGGCCTTCCTCGTCTCCAGGCTGGAGACCGGGGCCCGCGCAAAGGCGGAAATCGAAGCCTTCGAGGACCAGTACGTGCGGGCGCAGACCGGTTACGGGGCCGCCTCGGCCTCCGCCCACTGATAGAGCGTCCCGGCGGCAGCGCCCGCCGGACTACCTTCGGGCCGCCAAATGGCGGCCCGTTTTTATTGGGACCCGGCGGACCGGCCTTGCGCCGGCGAAATCCGCGCCACCGATACCGAAGTCATGCCCTTCCGCATCGTGGCACCTTCGTTTCCGACCGGGAAGCCGCCCGCCCCGCCGGGTCCGCCGCGCCGCATTTGCGCTGCGATGTCCGCGGGCCCCCGGCCCCCGGCCCCCCCCCGGTGCGTGGGGGATGTTTCCGAGCCCCTGACGCCTGCGGAATCCCGCGCCCTGGCCGCCGCGGTGCCC
>JBPOHD010000106.1:0-15478 GCA_052035955.1 Pseudomonadota bacterium | reverse complement strand
CGCCTGAAGGAAGGCGGCAAGGCCACCGAGGTGGTGGCCGTGTCCTGCGGCCTGGCCGCCTGCCAGGAGACCCTGCGCACCGCCATGGCCATCGGCGCCGACCGGGCCATCCTGGTGGAGACCGACGCCGACCTGCAGCCCCTGGCCGTGGCCAAGCTGCTCAAGGCCCTGGTGGACAAGGAAGCCCCCGGGCTGGTCATCCTCGGCAAGCAGGCCATCGACGACGACGCCAACCAGACCGGCCAGATGCTCGCCGCCCTGCTCGGCTGGCCCCAGGCCACCTTTGCCTCCAAGCTCGTCCTCGGCGACGGCACGGCCAGCGTCACCCGCGAAGTCGATGGCGGCCTGGAGACCCTGGAGATCAGGCTCCCCGCCGTGGTCACCACCGACCTGCGGCTCAACGAACCGCGCTACGCCACCCTGCCCAACATCATGAAGGCCAAGAAGAAGCCCCTGGACACGGTGAAGCCGGCCGACCTGGGGGTCGATGTCGCCCCGCGGCTCTCTACCCTCAAGGTGGCCGAGCCGCCCAAGCGCAGCGCCGGCGTGCGGGTGGCCGACATCGCCCAACTCATCGACAAGCTGAAGAACGAAGCCAAGGTGATCTGACCATGAGCATCCTCGTCATAGCCGAACACGACAACGCCAGCCTCAAGGCCGCCACCCTCAATACCGTCGCCGCCGCCGCCAGGATAGGCGGGGACATCCACGTCCTCGTCGCCGGCACGAATTGCGGCCCGGCGGCCGAAGCCGCCGCCAGGATCGCCGGCGTCACCAAGGTCAAGGTCGCCGACGCCGCCCATTACGGCGACCAGCTGGCCGAGAACCTGGCCGCCCTGATCCTTGCCAACGCCGGCGGCTACACCCACATCCTGGCGCCCTCCACCAGCAACGGCAAGAACACCCTGCCGCGGGTCGCCGCCCTGCTCGACGTCGCCCAGATCTCCGACATCGTCGCCGTCGAGGGCCCGGACACCTTCGTCCGTCCCATCTACGCCGGCAACGCCCTGGCCACCGTCAAGAGCGCCGATGCGGTGAAGGTCATCACCGTGCGCACCACCGGCTTCGACGCCGCGGGCCAGGGCGGCGGCGCCGCCGTCGAGGCCATCGCCGCCGGCCCCGACCTGGGCATCTCCAAGCTCACCGGCCGGGAGATGACCAAGTCGGCGCGTCCCGAGCTCACCGCCGCCAAGATCATCGTTTCCGGCGGCCGCGGCATGGGTTCCGGGGAGAACTACCACAAGGTCCTGGAGCCCCTGGCCGACAAGCTGGGCGCCGCCATGGGTGCCTCGCGGGCGGCGGTGGATGCCGGCTTCGTGCCCAACGACTACCAGGTGGGGCAGACCGGCAAGATCGTCGCCCCGCAGCTCTACATCGCCATCGGCATCTCCGGGGCGATCCAGCACCTGGCGGGGATGAAGGATTCGAAGGTGATCGTCGCCATCAACAAGGACCCCGACGCCCCCATCTTCCAGGTCGCCGACTACGGCCTGGTGGCCGACCTCTTCGCCGCCGTGCCGGAGTTCGTGGCGGGCGTCTGAGAACCCGGGACCGGTCGGGCCGCGACGATGAACTTCCCGGCGGGCTTGTTCCCCGAGGAGTTCGCCTACGCGGCCTGGCTGCCCCTGGCGCTGGTGCTGTTCTGGTGCCTGCGCACGGCCCCCTGGAAGCGCCTGCTGGACGGGGGGCAATCCCATGTCTGGGCGGGCGCCATGGTCGTCCTGACCCTGTTCTGGAGCCTGAAGGCCGGCGTCAAGCCCGGCCTGAACCTGCACATGCTCGGGGCCACCGCCTTCACCCTGATGTTCGGCCGCCAGCTGGCCATCGTCGGCTTCATGGCCGTCCTCGCCGCCGTGACCTACAACGGCTCGGCGGCCTGGGAGGCCTTCGCGCTGAACGCCCTGGCGATGGCCGTCTTTCCCTGCTTCGCCGCCCACGCCATCCTCAAGGCCGTCGAGAGATGGCTGCCGGCGAATTTCTTCGTGTACATCTTCGCGGCGGCCTTCTTCGGTGCCGCCGTGACGGTGTCCGCAACCGGCCTCCTGTCCACCCTGGCGCTGATCCTCGTCGGCGCTTATCCTGCCGCCGATCTTTTCACGGACTATTTTCCCTATTTCGTCCTGCTGGGATTCGCGGAGGCTTGGCTGAACGGGGCCGCCATAACGCTGATGGTCGTCTACTACCCCCACTGGGTGGGGAGCTTCGACGACCGTCGCTACCTGTTCAAGAAATGAACCTCTCGGAGAATATTGAATGAGCATCTATTTCGCGCCCTACAAGGACATGCTGTTCGTGATGCGGGAACTGGCCGGCCTGGACCAGGTCGCCGCCCTGCCCGGATTCGAGGAAGCCACCTCCGACACCGTCGAGGTCATCCTCGACGAGGCCGGCAAGTTCGCCACCGAGGTGCTGGCCCCCATCAACTTCTCGGGGGACGAGGAGGGCGCCTGCTGGGCCGACAATGCCGTGACCATGCCCAAGGGCTTCAAGGAGGCCTACCAGCAGTTCGTCGAGGCCGGTTGGAACGGCGTTGCCTGCAACCCCGAGCACGGCGGGCAGGGCCTGCCCAAGCTGGTGGCGGCGGCCGTCCAGGAGACCTGGAAGTCCTCCAACATGTCCTTCTCCCTCTGCCCGCTCCTGACCCTGGGTGCCATCGAGGCCCTGGAGCTCTACGGCTCGCCGGAGCAGAAGGACATGTACCTGCCGAAAATGATCCAGGGCACCTGGACCGGCACCATGAACCTGACCGAGCCCCAGGCCGGTTCCGACCTGGCCGCCGTGCGCACCCGTGCCGTGCCGCAGCCCGACGGCACCTACAAGATCTTCGGCCAGAAGATATTCATCACCTACGGCGACCACGACATGGCGGACAACATCATCCACCTCGTGCTCGCCCGTACGCCCGACGCGCCCGAGGGCGTGAAGGGGATCTCCCTCTTCGTCGTGCCCAAGTTCATGGTGAAGCCGGACGGCAGTCCCGGCGAGCGCAACGATGCCTACTGCGTTTCCATCGAGCACAAGCTGGGCATCCACGCCAGCCCGACCTGCGTCATGGCCTTCGGCGACAACGGCGGCGCCGTCGGCGCCCTCGTCGGCAAGGAGAACGAGGGCCTCAAGTACATGTTCGTCATGATGAACGCGGCGCGTTATGCCGTGGGCCTGGAGGGCCTGGCGATCGGCGAGCGGGCCTACCAGAAGGCCGTCGCCTATGCCCGCGAGCGGATCCAGGGCCGCGCCATCGAAGGCTCGCCGGCGCCGGTGGCCATCGTGCACCACCCGGACATCCGCCGCATGCTGATGGTCATGCGTTCCAACGTCGAGGCCATGCGCGGCCTGGCCTACACGGTCGCCGCCGCCCACGACGCCGCCGTCCGCCATCCCGATCCCGAGGAGCGCAAGCGCAACCAGGCCTTCGTGGACCTGATGATCCCGGTGGTCAAGGGATGGCTCACGGAGACCGGCAACGAGCTTGCCTACCTGGGGGTCCAGGTGCATGGCGGCATGGGCTTCGTCGAGGAAACGGGCGCCGCCCAGTACATGCGCGACGCCCGCATCACCACCATCTACGAGGGCACCACCGGCATCCAGGCTAACGACCTCATGGGCCGCAAGATCGCCCGCGAGGGGGGCGCCACCCTGAAGGCCGTCATCGGCCTGATGCACGGCACCCTGGCCGAAGTCCAGCAGCAGTCCGGGGCAGAATTCGCGGCCATCGCCGCAGCCCTGGGACGCGGCGTCGGGGCGGTGACCGAGGCCGGCACCTACATCGCCACCCAGTACGCCAACGACGTGCGCACCGTGGCCGTCGGTGCCGTGCCCTTCCTGCGCCTGATGGGCATCGTCTGCGGCGGCTGGCAGCTGGCCCGGGCGGCCCTGGTGGCCCAGGCGAAAATCGCCGCCGGGGATGCCGATCCGTTCTATCCTGCCAAGATCGCCACCGCGCGCTTCTTCGCCGACCACGTCATGGCGGCGGCGCCGGGACTGGCCCAGGTGGTCACCCAG
Organism: Pseudomonadota bacterium; assembly: GCA_052035955.1. Taxonomy (GTDB): domain Bacteria; phylum Pseudomonadota; class Gammaproteobacteria; order Burkholderiales; family Rhodocyclaceae; genus JAEUNJ01. The sequence goes on along the minus strand of JBPOHD010000106.1, from coordinate 11,476 downwards.
GGCGGCGCCTCCGCCCTGACCCTGCACGAGGAGATGTTCTGACCATGGATGCCCGGGAAGCCCTGGAGAGGATTGCCGCCGAGGCGGTGCGCGGGGAGCTCAGCTTCCCGACCCACGCCGAGGTGGCGATGCGTGTTCGCCTCGCCCTGGACGACCCGGAGCAGCACCTGGACCACGCCGCGCAGCTGGTCCAGGCCGAACCCCTGCTGGCGGCCCGCGTGGTTGCGGTCGCCAACTCCGTTGCCTACAACCGCAGCGGGCGGACCATCGCCGACGTCAAGAGCGCCGTGGCCCGCCTCGGCTTCCAGCTGGTGCGCGCCCTGGCCTCGGCCGTCGTCATGCGCCAGATGATGGCCGGCGCGGTCCAGGGCCCCCTGCGGCCCTACGCCGAACGCCTCTGGGAGCACACGGCCCACGTGGCGGCCCTTTGCCACGTCCTTGCCCGTCGCCTCACCCGGCGCGACCCGGACATCGCCTTCTTCACCGGCCTGGTGCACGAGGTGGGCGGTTTCTACCTCATCTCGCGCGCCGCCGAATTCCCCGGCCTGCTGGAACGCGGCGTGGACCCCTCCTGGGAACAGGGCGGGGAACGCCAGGTCGGCGGGGCCGTGTTGCGGTCCCTGGCGGTGCCCGGCACCGTCCTGGCGGCCATCGAGTCCTTCTGGTCCGGGGAGTGGGCCGAGGCGCCCGAATCCCTGGCCGGAACCCTGGGGCTGGCCCATCGCCTGACCCCCATCGCCTCTCCGCTGCAGGCAGCCGCGAACGCCGGTGCAAGGCCGGAGAGCGGCATTCCCGACATCGATGCCGACCTGGCGGCCTTCCTCCTGGAATCCGCCGAGGAGCTGGAATCCCTGACAGCGGCCCTGAAGTTCTAGCGCCGTTTCCCCTCTAATTCCCGTTGGTGGCCGGCATTATCGGCAGGATTACGCACGCTCTGAAAAAATACTGACAGTGTATGTTAAATAAACTTGCAATTTATTTTTCGTTAGCGTAAGGTTGAAATCGTAAGGCCGGCAGTATGAGTGCAGGACCATCGGAAGCAGGGATCGCAGGGTGGCCGAACCCGTCGATCCATGGGGTACCGGGGAGAAAAGGACGCTGGGGGCGGGCACGGCAGCCGCCCCGGGGTCGCGCAGGGATGGTGGGGCTGATCCAGGCGTATCCCGACGGTTCACCCAGGCTTTCCTGGTATCGTGCTCCGAGCGGCCAGATCTGTCCGGACGGTCATCGCACCTTCCGGTTGCGGAGGACGACATGGCGAACGAGAACATCATCCGGTTTCCCGACAGTGGCCGCGGCCAGGGCACCGGTGCGAGCGATCCTTACCTGGCGGATGCCCGCGACCTGGTCGCCCGCCGCCTGCGCGAGACGATGCGGACATTTGCCGATCAGGTGCAGCAGGACCTGATGCAGCAGGCGGACCGGGCCGAGGAACGCGAACAGCGCAAGTTCCTGATGGATACCCGCGACAAGCTCATGGAGAGGGCCACCCGCCTGGAGGCCCTGGTCGCCGCCCAGTGGCAGCGGGAGTTCGATGCGGTCGTCCAGGGCAAGGCCGGCGCGTCGCGCGCCTCGGTCCATGGCCTGGACGAACTCTCCCTCGTAGACGACGGCGAGCTGGACGAGGACCTGATCCTCAAGTCCATCGGCGGCAAGATCCGCGATGATGCCGACGAGGCCCTCTTCGGCGTGGAACGGCGCCTGGCCCAGCTCATGCGCCGCCCCGGCCTGGGCCCGGACGACCATCCCGCCGCCCCGGGCGTCCTCGGCAGGGCCCTGCGCGGGGCCCTCCACGAGGCCGAATTCTCCGGCCCGCAACGCCTGCTCCTGCTGCAGCAGATGGCCCGCTTCGGCGGGGATCTGGCCAACGTCTACCGGGACCTGGATTCCCACCTGATCGGCAAGAACATCCTCCCCAACCTGAAGCGCAGCTACGAGCGCGAGCGCGGCGCGGCATCCGGCAAGGCCCCGGAAGCCGGTGCCCGCCAGGCCGCGCCCTCGGCCGACGCCGCGGCGGCGCCGGCTTCCCCGGCCGGCTCCGGCCCGGCGGCCCTGCCCGAGGACGTCTTCGGGCTCCTGCAGCGCCTCGTCGCGCCCAATGCCATGGCCGCCCTGGCGGCGGGCGGGACGGTCGTCTCCGGTACCCCCCAGGCCGGCGGCGCCTCGCCCCTCGGCGCGGGAATGGCCGCGGGCCCGTCGCCCCAGGTCTGGGCCGTCCTGAACACCATCCAGCGCCAGCCCGCGGCGGTGGCCGAGGCGCCGCTCTCCACGCAGGCCCTGCGGGAGTTCAAGGCCAGTTCGGCCGGCGAAGCCCTCGACAAGTTCGATGCCATCACGGTCGACATCGTCGCCATGCTCTTCGACCTCGTCTTCGAGGACAAGGACATCCCCGATCCGATCAAGGCCCTCGTCGGGCGCTTGCAGATCCCGGTCCTCAAGGTCGCGATGCTCGACAAGAGCTTCTTCTCGAGCCGCGCCCATCCGGCGCGCCGGCTCCTGGACGGCATTTCCCGGTCGGCCATCCGCTGGGGCCAGAGCGGCACCCACGACGACCCGCTCTACCGCGAGGTGGCGCGCATCGTCGAGCGCGTCCAGAACGAATTCACCCAGGAAACCCAGCTCTTCGAAGACCTCTGCGGCGAACTGGAGAACTTCCTGTCCAACGAGGACAAGGCGGCCGAGGCCTGGGCCATGCGCGCCGCGCCCCTCGTTGCCGAGCGGGACAAGCGCGAGCTGGCCGAGGCCGCGGCCGCCCAGGCCGTCCAGGCCTGGCGCGCCAAGCCCGTGCCCGAGCCCGTCCGCGAGTTGCTGGAGAACGAGTGGAAGGCCCTGCTCGCCCATTACCACTTCCACGACGACGAGGGCGGCTGGGTCGACGCGATGCGGGTCGGCAACGACCTCGTCGCCAGCGTCCAGCGCCGCAGCGAGGCGCGCGAGATCAAGGCCCTGGCCCGCAAGCTGCCGCTGCTGGTGAAGGACATCCAGTCCGGCTTCGACCGCCTGGGCACGCTTCCGGCCCGCCGCTTCGAACTCATCGACGCCCTCTTTTCGATCCATGCCGCCATCCTGCGCGGCGCCGAGGTTGCCGCGGCACCCAAGCCGGCCGAAGCCGCCCCGGCCGGTTCCGAGGCCGACGCCGTGCTGGCGACCCGGCGCATGGACGACGGCGAACTGGTGGTCGAAAGCCTGGCCATCGTCGGCGGCCAGGCGCCCGAGAGCCTTTCCGAACTGGCCCGGCGCCAGGTCGCCGACCTCACGCGCGGCGACTGGGTCGAGTTCCGCCATACCGAGGGGAATCCGCGCTATCGCCTGTCCTGGGTCAGTCCCCAGCGCGGGGTCCTGCTGTTCACCAATCCCCAGTCGCCGCGGGCCATCGCCGTATCGCCCGATGCCCTGGCGCTGCAGTTCGAACACGGCGAAGCCGTGCCGGTGTCGAGCCTGCCGATCTTCGATCGCGCCCTCGACCGGGCCCTGGACAACCTGAAGGCGGCCTAACGCAGGGAGACCTGCTCCACCCAGACCAGTTCGCAGGACCCGAAGCCCGTATCCGTCCGGGCGAGGGATGAACGCCAGCGCCAGCCGTCCTTGCCGGTCGCCTCGACGAGGTAGCCGGAGAGGGCGACCACCTGTCCGGGACGGACTTCCCGCAGGCGTTTCTCCACGGCCGCATCGGCCGGGATCAGGTGCATGTTGGCGCTGTGTTCGACGATATCCCGCTCGGGTATCGGGAACTCGCGCACGCTCCAGTAGTAGAAGCGGTTGCCCTGGCCGATGCTGATCTTCTCCAGCACCGCGGAATCCGACATGGGGCCCCAGCCCAGGGCCAGGTCCACGGGCGCCAGCTCCGCCTCCCGGTCCGCCCGGTAGATCTCCTTGCCCAGCACCCGGGCCTCGATCTCGAAGCGGGCCAGGGGTTCGACCGCGTAGCCCTTGCGCTCCAGCGTGATGCGCCGGCCCAGTGCCTCCTGCCTCGGGTCGTCCGGGGCCACCGCCCCGGGACCCGGGTCCACCGGGCGCTCGGAGACGTACTTCCAGGTCCCGAAGGCCAGCAAACCCGCGAAGACCAGTCCCCAGCGCATCGATGCCGGGAGCTCAGGTGCTGCCCAGGAAGATCCGGTTCCAGGTCGGGCTGATCACCAGCTCGTTCACGCAGACGTGGGGCGGCTGGGTGGCGATCCAGAGGATGGCTTCCCCCAGGTCCCCGGGCTGCAGCATCCGCGCCAGTTCCTCGTCCGTCGGCGGCTTCGGCCGGTTGCGCATGATCGGCGTGGCGACCTCCGCCGGGCACAGGGCGCAGGCCCGGATGCCGTTCGCGCACTCCTCCATGTTGAGGTGCATGGTCATGGCCAGCACCCCGTGCTTGGCCGCGTTGTAGGCCGGCCCGGTCATGAAGGTGTCGTAGCGGCCGGCCCAGGAGGAGACGTTGATCACGAGGCCGTCGCGTCGCTCGCGCATGGCCGGCAGCACGGCGGCGGTGCAGTGATAGACGCCGTCCAGGTCGATGCGGATGACCTTTTCCCAGCCCTCCGTGGTCTGGTCCTTCCAGAAGCGGTTCGGCACGTTGATGCCGGCGGAATTGACCAGGATGTCCACGCGGCCGTGCCGCGCCAGGATGGCGTCCGCCGCCGAGCGCACCGAGGCGGCATCGGCCACGTCCAGGGGCACGGCTTCGGCGGCATGGCCGGCCGACCGCAGGGCCGCCGCCTCCGCCCCGACGACCTCGCCCCGCCGTCCGGACAGGATCACCGTGGCGCCTTCCCGGGCCAGGGCCTTCGCCCCGGCCAGGCCTATGCCCGTGCCGGCCCCGGTGATCCAGGCGATCCTGCCGTCGAGGCGAGCCATGGGCCGGGCCTCACATGCCCTGGTAGATGGGACCCTCGCCGCCCTGGGGCACGACCCAGTTGATGTTCTGGGTCGGGTCCTTGATGTCGCAGGTCTTGCAATGCACGCAGTTCTGGGCGTTGATCTGCAGCCGCGGGTTCTCGCCGTTGTCGTCGCGCAGGATTTCGTACACGCCGGCCGGGCAGTAGCGCTGCTCGGGGGCGTCGTAGGTGGCCAGGTTGGTGCGGATCGGCACCTCCGGATCGGCCAGCGTCAGGTGGCAGGGCTGGTCCTCCTCGTGGTTCGTGTTGGAGAGGAAGACGGAGGAGAGCCGGTCGAAGCTGATGACGCCGTCCGGCTTCCCGTAGGCGATGGGCGAGCACTGGCTGGCGGGTTGCAGCTTCAGGTGGTCGGCGCTGTTGCGCAGCGTCCAGGGCGCCTTGCCGCGGAAGAGGATCTGGTCGATGCCGAACATCACCGAGCCGAAGGCGGTGCCCTTGGCCATCCAGGGCTTGAAGTTGCGTGCCTTGTGCAGCTCCTCGTAGAGCCAGGAGTTGCGGAACTTCTCCGGATAGGCGGTCAGTTCGTCCTGGGCGCGGCCGGCGGCGAGCGCCTCCGCCACCGCCTCGGCCGCCATCATGCCGGTCTTGATCGCGGCGTGGCTGCCCTTGATGCGCGAGGCGACCAGGAAGCCCGCGTCGTCGCCGATCAGGGCGCCGCCCGGGAAGATGAGCTTGGGCAGGGACTGCAGGCCGCCCGCCGCCAGGGCCCGGGCGCCATAGGCGATCCGCTTGCCGCCCTCCAGCATCGGGCGCACCTTCGGATGCTGCTTGTAGCGCTGGAACTCCTCGAAGGGCGACAGGTAAGGGTTCTTGTAGCCGAGCCCCACCACGACGCCGATGGCCACCAGGTTCTCGCCGAAGTGGTAGCAGAAGGAGCCGCCGTAGGTGTCGTCGGAGAGGGGCCAGCCGGCCGTGTGCATGACGAGGCCCTTGACGTGGCTCTCCGCCTTCACCTCCCACAGCTCCTTGATGCCGATGCCATAGGTCTGCGGGTCGGCCCCGTTGCGCAGCTTGAACTTCTGCTCCAGCCGCTTGCCCAGGTGGCCGCGGCAGCCCTCGGCGAACAGGGTGTACTTGGCGAGCAGCGCCATGCCCGGCTGGTAGGCGTCGGTGGGCTGGCCGTCGCGGCCGACCCCCATGTCGCCCGTGACCACGCCCTTGACGCGTCCCTGGTCGTCGTAGACCAGGTCGGCGCCGGCGAAGCCCGGATAGACATCCACGCCCAGGGCCTCGGCCTGGGCGCCCAGCCAGCGGCAGACGTTGCCCAGGCTGACGATGTAGTTGCCGTGGTTGAGGAAGCAGTCCGGCAGCAGGAAGTTCGGGAACTGGATGCCGCCGCTCTCGGTCAGGAAGACGAAGCGGTCCTCCGTGACGGGCGTCTCCAGCGGCGCGTCCTTCTCCTTCCAGTCGGGAAAGAGCTCGTCCATCGCCCGCGGGTCCATCACCGCGCCGGAAAGGATGTGGGCCCCGACTTCGGAACCCTTCTCGATCAGGCAGACGGAGAGGTCCGGATTGATCTGCTTGAGCCGGATGGCGGCGGAAAGGCCGGCGGGGCCGCCGCCGACGACCAGGACATCGAACTCCATCGATTCGCGTTCCATGCTTGCCTCGCTATTCAATCGTCAGGTTTCAGGGATTCCGGATGCGGTGCTTGACCGTGAAGCGGGCCAGGGCGTCGCCGGCGGCGCCGGCCTGGTCCGGCGCCACGGTCACGGTGGCCAGGGTGCCCTCCTTGGGGTCCTCGGCGACGGCGATCGACGCCTGGATGCCCTTGTCGCGCAGGGCGGCGCCCAGCACGTGCTCGATGGCCCGGTGGCGCAGGGCCGGCTTGAATATCTTGCCCACCGCGGTGACCGGCAACTGCGGCAGTATCTCGATGCGGGCCGGCACGGCGGCCCGTTCGTTGATCTTCTGGCGGGCGAATTCCTGGAGCTGTTCCGCCGTCGCCTCCATGCCGGCGCGCAGGGCCACGTAGGCCACCGGTATCTCTCCGGCATAGCTGTCCGGCTGGCCGATGGCGGCGGCGATGGCCACCGCCGGATGGTGGCACAGGGCCTCCTCGATCATCTGCGGATCGATGTTGTGGCCGCCGCGGATGATCAGGTCCTTCGCCCGGCCGGTGAGCCAGCAATAGCCCTCGGCGTCCATGCGCCCCAGGTCGCCGGTGTTCAGCCAGCGGCCCTCGCCGTCCTCGGCCCACACGTTTCGGTTGTCCTCGGCCCGCAGGTAGCCCGGGAACATGTTGGGGCCGCGGATGCAGACGATGCCGATCTCGTCCACCGCGCAGTCGCGCTCGATGCGCCCGGCCGAGACCACGGCGGTCTTCATGGGCTGGTAGGGCAGGCGCAGGCCGATGGACCCGACGCGCCGCTCGCCGGCCGGCGGGTTGATCGAGCTGGCCGTCGTGCCCTCCGTGAGGCCGTAGCCCTCGAGGATGCGCACGCCGGTGAGCTGCTCGAAGCGGCGGAAGACCTCCGGCGGCATCGGCGAGGCGCCGCAGATCGCGTACTTGAGGCTGGAGACGTCGGCTCCCGCCACCGGCACGTCGAGCAGCGCCGTGTAGATCGTCGGCACGGCGCTGAAGTAATTGACCTTGTAGCGCTCGAGGATCTTCCAGAAGCTGGGCAGCAGCTTCGGGTTCCGGTAGCCCTGGGGCGTGGCGAGCAGCACGGTCGCGCCGGCGAAGAAGTTCGACAGGCCCGTCACCATCACCCCGTTCACGTGGAACAGCGGCAGGCCGCAGAGGAAGACGTCGCCCGCCCGCGTCCCGATGTAGCTGGCCATGGCCCAGGCCATGTAGACCTCGTTGCCGTGGGTGTGGGGCGCGATCTTCGGCAGGCCGGTGGTGCCGCCCGTATGGAAGTAGCTGGCGATGTCGTCGGGCCCGATGGTCCGTCCGCTGGCCAGCCGGTCGCCGGGCTGTTCCGCCATCAGCGCATGGAGGTCGTAGACCGGGATGTCGCCGACCGTCGCCTCCGGATGGGCCGGCTTCCAGCCGGGCTGGACGTAGGCGGCCAGGTTCACCTGAACGATGCCGCGCAGGCCCTGGACCTGGGGCACGTACCGCAGCGCCTTGTCCCACAGGTCGGTGCCCGGGAAGGGCCCGAGGGTCACCAGGAAACGGGTCTTGCAGGCATTCAGGATGTCGGCGATCTGGCCCGGCTCCAGCATCGGGTTCACCGCGGCCACGATGCCGGCCGCCTCGCCGCCCCAGATCACGTAATGGGTCTCCGGCAGGTTGGGCAGCACGTAAGCCACCACCTCGTCGGGCTTCATGCCGAGGGCATTGAGCGCGTTGGCCGTCCTGAGCACCTGGGCCAGGAAGCCCCGGAAGTCGATGCTGAAGGGCGTTTCCTCGGCCGTTCCCTGGAGGAGGAAATGCAGCGCGGGCCGGTCACCGTAATGGTCGGCCGCGTACTTCAGGACGTCGAGGGTGCTGCGGTGCGGATAGCGTTCGGACAGAGGGGTCGCCTCGATGCGGCGTATGTCCTCCATCCCGGCGACGGGCGGGAAAGCCGGCTGCATGCGTTCTCCTGGTGCGTCCCCCCTGGGGCGGGAATCATTGGTAGGTTTTATCGGCGAATTATAATTCCAAACTTTCGTCCACCCTTCCCAATCTTCAAGGCGGAAAGCGGGTATCGTCCCGCCCTTTGCCCAGGAGCCGAGCGATCCGATGGAACACTTCCGAAAGCTGGTTCACCGCATGGACATCCCCATCCGCTGGGGCGACATGGATGCCATGGGCCACGTGAACAACACCGTCTATTTCCGCTACATGGAATCCACCCGGATCGAATGGCTGTCCGGCCTCGGCCACGGCGCCGGACTGGTCCACGACGAGGGACCGGTGATCATCAATGCCTCCTGCACCTTCATGATCCCCCTCGTCTATCCGGGCGTCGTGGACTCGCGCCTCTACGTCGGCAAGCCGGGGCGCAGCAGCCTGCCCACCTACCACGAGATGCGCCTGGCCGGCGGCGACACCGTCTATGCCGAAGGCGCCGCCAAGATCGTCTGGATGAACTACCGGACCGGCAAGTCCATTCCCCTGCCGGACCACGTCCGGGCCGTCGCCGAGGAACACTGAACCCGAATGCCTGACCACCAAGGCACTGAGGGCACCCAGGGCACCCAGGGCACCCAGGGCACCCAGGGCACCAAGTCGCACGAAGGAAACCCGTTGCGGGTCATGGCGGCTTCACCCGACGCGGGAATGGCCTTCCTCGTTGCCATTCCTGGTGCTCCTTGGTGGTCTTGGTGTCTTGTTGGTGAGATCGAAGCCTCCAGTTGAATCCAGCCGAGCAACGTCGAAACAGGAACACCGAGGAGAACCCATGAGCTATCCCGTCGCTTCCGCGCCCCTGTGGCAACCCTCCGCCGCTCGCATCGCCGGCACCCAGCTGACCGCCTTCGCGAAGGAGGCCGAAGCCCGCTGGGGCCGCCCGCTGCCCGACTACGCGGCCCTCCATGCCTGGTCCGTCGCCCACCCGGAGGAGTTCTGGGTATCCGTCTGGGATTTCGGCGGCGTCGTCGGCGAGCGCGGCAACGTGGTCGTCGAGAACGGCGACCGGATGCCCGGCGCCCGCTGGTTCCCCGGCGCGAAGCTCAACTTCGCCCGCAACCTGCTGCGGTCGCGGGACGACGGCCTGGCCCTGGTCTTCTGGGGCGAGGACAAGCTGATCCGCCGCATGGGCCGGGGCGACCTCTACCGGCGCGTGGCGCGCCTGGCCGCCGCCATGAAGGCCGACGGCATCCAGGCCGGCGACCGGATCGCCGCCTACATGCCCAACATGCCGGAAACCCTGATCACCATGCTGGCGGCGGCGTCCATCGGCGCCATCTTCACCTCCGCCTCGCCCGACTTCGGCGTCCAGGGCGTCATCGACCGATTCGGCCAGGTCGAGCCCAAGCTGCTCTTCGTCGCCGACGGCTACTACTACAACGGCAAGACCATCGACTGCCTGGAGAAGGTGGCCGAGATCGCCGAGCGCCTGCCCACCGTCCGGAAGGTCGTCGTCGCCCGCTACGTGAGGGGCGGCGGGCACGACCTCTCCCGCATCCGCGGCGGCGTCATGCTGCGCGACTACGTGGATCCCCACCGCTGGCAGACGGAGATCGAGTTCGCCGAGTTGCCCTTCGACCACCCGCTCTACATCATGTATTCCTCGGGCACCACCGGCGTGCCCAAGTGCATCGTCCATTGCGCCGGCGGCGCCCTGCTGCAGCACCTGAAGGAACACCAGCTGCAAAGCGACGTGCGGCCCGGCGACCGGCTCTACTACTTCACCACCTGCGGCTGGATGATGTGGAACTGGCTGGTCTCCGGCCTCGCCGCCGGGGCCACGCTGCTGCTCTACGACGGCTCGCCCTTCGTCGGCCGCGGCAACATCATCTTCGACTACGCCGTCGCCGAGCGCATGACCCACTTCGGCACCTCGGCCAAGTTCATCGACGCCATCGCCAAGATCGACCTGCGGCCCGCCAAGACCCACGACCTCTCGTCCCTGCGGGCCATGTTCTCCACCGGCAGCCCCCTGGTCCCCGAGGGCTTCGACTACGTCTATGCCCACGTCAAGGGCGACCTGCAGCTCGCCTCCATCTCCGGCGGCACGGACATCATCTCCTGCTTCGTCCTCGGCAACCCCAACGGCCCCGTCTACCGCGGCGAGATCCAGTGCGCCGGCCTGGGCATGGCCACCGACGTCTTCGACGATTCCGGCGTGCCCGTGCGCGGCCAGAAGGGGGAGCTGGTCTGCACGCGGCCCTTCCCGGTGATGCCCATCGGCTTCTGGAACGACCCGGACGGCATGAAGTACCGGGCCGCCTACTTCGAACGCTTCGACAACGTCTGGTGCCACGGCGACTTCGCCGAGCGCACCGTCCATGACGGATTCATCATCTACGGCCGCTCCGACGCGACGCTGAACCCCGGCGGCGTGCGCATCGGCACCGCCGAGATCTACCGCCAGGTGGAGAAGCTGGAGGAGGTGATGGAAGCCCTGGTGATCGGCCAGGACTGGCCGCCCGAGAGCCCCAGCGACGTGCGCGTGGTCCTGTTCGTCCGCCTGCGCGAGGGCATGGTCCTCGACGATGCCCTGATCGCCCGCATCAAGCAGGTGATCCGCGAGAACACCACGCCCCGCCACGTGCCGGCCAAGATCCTCCAGGTGGGCGACATCCCGCGCACCAAGAGCGGCAAGATCGTCGAACTGGCGGTGCGCAACCTGGTCCACGGCCGCCCGGTGAAGAACGTGGAGGCCCTGGCCAATCCCGAGGCCCTGAGCCAGTTCAACGACCGGCCGGAACTTTCGGGCTGAGGGCAGGGAAGGGCGTCCCGGCGGGCGGGGAAGGACGCCCCGGCGGGCGGGCGAAAGTTTCCTCGGCCGGTGGTTGCATCGAAGCGGAAACAATGGCAGAATCCGCGCCTCGTTGCCGAGCGCGGCAGCGATCCGGGCCCGGAAACAGGGTGTCCCGGAGACCGGATTCCGGAGCCATCGCCCCGCCGCGGTGCTCCACCAGTCAAGCGCGGAGCGGTAGTTCAGTTGGTTAGAATACCGGCCTGTCACGCCGGGGGTCGCGGGTTCGAGTCCCGT
>JBPOHD010000108.1:0-13590 GCA_052035955.1 Pseudomonadota bacterium | reverse complement strand
CCCGGGCGTCGACGTGTCCTTCTACAGCGGCGCGATCGATTGGTCGGCGGTGGCCGGGGCGGGCTACGGCTTCGGCATCGCCCGGGCGATCTACGGGGCGGGCTACGTGGATCCCACCTTCGCCGCCAACTGGTCCGGCATGGGGGGCGCCGGCCTGGTGCGCGGCGCCTATGCCTACTTCGTGCCCTGGCAGGACCCGGCCGCCCAGGCCCGCGCCTACCTGGCGGCGGTGGGGTCCCTGGGCGATGGCGACCTGCCGCCCATCCTCGACGTGGAGGAATCCGGTGGCCTCTCCCCGGCGGTCCTGGGCGAGCGGGTCGGCACCTGGCTTTCGGCCGTGCGGGCGGCCACCGGGCGCACGCCCATCGTCTACACCGGCCGCTATTTCTGGAACGACTCGCTGACGGCGCAGGGCAATTTCGGCGCCGACTTCTGGGTGCCGCAATGGGCCGCGATGGCTGCGGCTCCGAAAGGCATCGCGGCGTGGCCGCCGCTCCTACAACGCCGATCCGCCTCCTTCGGCCGAACCGACCGGCATGGCCCTGTAGGAGCGCCGCATGCGGCGCGATGGCGGCGGCGCGATGGCAGCGGTCCCGAAAGGCATCGCGGCGTGGCCGCCGCTCCTACAACGCCGATCCGCCTCCTTCGGCCCAACCGAACGGCATGGCCCTGAAGGAGCGCCGCATGCGGCGCGATGGCGGCGGTGCGATGGCAGCGGTTCCGAAAGGCATCGCGGCATGGCCGCCGCTCCTACAAGAACCGCCAAGCCGCCCTGCCTTCCTTTGCGGCCCTCTGGGCCTTTGCGCCTCTGCGGTGAGGTTTCGACTTTCTCCCGCCCGGAGGCCGCCGCGGCAGGCCCTGCTACCGGCCGCCCTCGCGGATCATCCGGGCGCTCTGCCGCTCCGGCGACTGGCGGCTGGCGCGGATCTCGAGCACGGTGGCCGCCGGCGGGGCGGCCTCGGGGGCGACGCCGCCGCGGGCGATCTTCACCCGCTCGGCGGCGATGCGCCGGTCCAGCTTGTCCACGTTCAGCTTGCGCTCGGCCAGGAGCTCGCGGATGCGCAGCATCTCCAGCAGGGCCTCGGAGGTGGGCTCCGAGCGCTTCGCCTCGCCCCAGTCGGCCTTGGGCCGGCTGGCGGCGGCGGCGAATTCCTGCGGCGGGGCGACGGCCCGGGCGATGCCCAGGCGGTTGAACTTGAAGGCCCATTCCAGGGCCCGGTCGCCCCAGTCGTTGCGCACGCCGCGGTCGGCGCCCTTGTCCACCAGCCAGCGGGCCAGGTCCTCCCGCCCCTCGTAGACGGCCATCATCAGCGGCGTGGAGCCGTTGGGGCTGCGGGCGTTCAGGTCGGCGCCGGCCTCCAGCAGGAGGCGCACCACCTCGCCGTGGCCGGAGAAGGCGGCGTAGTGCAGGGCCGTCCATTGCAGGGCCGGCCGGTCCGGGCGCAGGCCGCGGGCGAGCAGGCGCCGCACCACCTCGACGTGGCCCTTCCAGGCGGCGTGCATCAGGGCGTCCTCGCCCAGGGCGTTGCGCCGCGCCGGATCGGCGCCCCGGTCGAGGAAGAGGTCCAGCAGGGGCAGGTTGCCCGTCCAGGCGGCGACCATCAGGCCGCTGCCGATGGCGTCGCCCTGGAAATCCGGGTCCAGCCCGGCGTCGAGCCACTCGCGGGCCAGGGACAGGTTGCCGACCTCCATCTGGTTGCGGAAAAGCACCGGGTCGGGCGGGGTGAATCCGGCCGCCGCCGCGGGTGCGGCGAGGAAGCAGGCGGCCAGCAGGAAGGGGAGGAGGCTAAGGCGCTTCATAATGTAGGCATGGCAGAGGCGGGAAAAATACCCATCGCATGGGCCCTGGGCATCTCGGTGGCCCTGCACGCGGCCCTGATCGCGGGGCCGGTGTGGCGCAAGGATAACCCGGAGCGGCGGCCGTCCGCCGCCGCCCTGGCGGCGACCCTGACGGCGCCGCCGCAGCCGGCCGCGGCGCCGCGGCAGGAACCGCCCCTCTTCCTGCCCAGGGAACCCCGTCTCCCGCGCTCCGCGGCGCCGGCGAAGGCCCCGCCACCCGCCGCCCCGGCGGGACGCCCCAGGCCGGCCGCCGCCCCGCTGCGCCAGGCCATGGCGCAGGTCGCCGAGCGCCTGCTCTACCCCCCGGAGGCCATCGCCCGGGGGCTGGAGGGGGAGGTGCTGGTGCTGGTCTTCCTCGACGAATCGGGGACCGCAGTGGCCGCCCGGGTGGAGCGCGGCAGCGGCCACCGCATCCTCGACGAGGCCGCCGTGGCGGCGGCCCGCGGCCTGCGCTCCCTGCCGGCGGAGATGCCGCGGGAAGCCCTGCTGCCGGTGCGCTTCCGGCTCAATTGACGGGCGCCGCCCCGCCGGAATCGCAAGCCCCTCGGCCGGGGACGATACGAAGGTATTAGTCCGTCGGGACAATTGTGCCGCCAGGGGGCGCCGGCCGAGAATCCTTCGCACGCGGCAAGGGGCCGCGAAACGAAGGAGAAGGCGCATGAAAGCGACATGGAAAGTGTTACCGGTGCTGCTCGGCATGCTTCCGCTCGCCGCCGTCGCGGCGCCGGGCGACGGGGATTTCTCGGCCGGCAAGGCCGCGCTGCTGCGGGGTGGCGCCACGGCTTACGAACGCGGCGCGGACGAAGGGGTGGCCTATGCCCGCTTCCTGGCGGCTGCCCGGGCCGGGCATCCCGCCGCCATGGATGCCGTCGGGATGATGCTGGTGGCCGGCCGGGGTGTCGGCAAGGACGTCGCCGCGGGACTGGGCTGGCTGGGCCGGGCCGCGGCGGCGGGCAATCCGCGGGCCCACTACAGCCTGGGGCTGATGGCCGCCTCGGGGCGCCACCTGACCCGGGATGCCGGGGCGGCCGTCGCCCACTGGCGGGCGGCGGCGGAGGCGGGCCATGCCGGCGCCGCCTACCGCCTGGCCCTGGCGAGCCTGCGGGGCGAGGGGACGGCGCGGGACGATGGGGCGGCCCGGGAATGGCTGGCCCGGGCGGCCGATGGCGGCGACCCGGCGGCGCGGGCCCTGATCGAGGGCCACGGCTGCGGCGGGGAGGACCTGGTCCTGGCCGGCGGCGCCGGAGGCACGGGAGGCGACCATGGGACGCCCTGACGCGGCAAAGGCGACGGAATTGGCGGCAATCGTCGGCATCCGGCGGCCCGCCGCCTGGCGGACGGTGGCACAGGTGGCGGCGGTGGCCATGGTCATCGGCATCGCCGGTGCCCTCGGCGGGGGCGGGGAAGCCGGCGGCGAGGCCGGGACCAGCGCGGCCCGGCCGCTGCCCGTCGAACCCGTCCCGCGCGCGCCGGATGGGGCGACCGACGGGGCGACCGACGGGGCGACCGACGGGACCTCCGGCACCGCCGGCGCCACGGCGACGGATTCGGAGATAATCGAGGACGAAACAATTCCAACCTGGACTTGATCCGCGTCGTACCCCGGAAGCGATTCCCCGCAGAACGGAGAGGGCGATTCGGGGTGGCGGATCGATGCCCTGGGTATTCCCGGCAGGGGCGTGGCGGAGCGGTCCGCCCGCCCCGCTCCGGGAGACTGGAGGCGCCCGTGGAGAATCGCTCCGCCGTGACCGCCCCCGGGGCCGACCCCGGCCCCGGGACCCGTTCCCGCCGGCCGCCCGCGGCC
Organism: Pseudomonadota bacterium; assembly: GCA_052035955.1. Classification (GTDB taxonomy): domain Bacteria; phylum Pseudomonadota; class Gammaproteobacteria; order Burkholderiales; family Rhodocyclaceae; genus JAEUNJ01. The sequence goes on along the minus strand of JBPOHD010000108.1, from coordinate 9,947 downwards.
CCGCGGCTGCGCGCACTGAATCGGGCCTGGATGGCCGCCGCGGTGGCCCTTGTTGCCGGGACCGCCAGGGCCCTCAGCGAGGGGGAACTGCTCGGCGACCTGCCGGTGGTCTTCTCCGTCGCCCGACTGCCCCAGCCCCAATTGGAAGCCCCGGGGATGGTCACGGTCCTCGACCGGGAGACCATCCGCGCCACGGGCTACCGCAACCTGATGGACCTGCTGCGCCTCGCCCCGGGATTCCAGGCGGCCTGGCTGCGCGGCTGGTGGGGCGTTGCCACCTACCACGGCCTGGCCGGCGAGTTCTCCAACCGCGTCCTCGTGCTCGTGGACGGCCGGCCGGTGAACAGCGAGTACTGGACCCAGGGCATCGACTGGCAGAGCCTGCCGGTGGCCATCGACGATGTGGAGCGGATCGAGGTCCTCGGCGGCTCCAATTCGGCCAACTACGGCACCAATGCCTTCCTCGGGGTGGTGAACATCACCACCCAGGCGCCCCGCGACGCCCCCGGCACCTCCCTGAGGTTGGCCGGGGGCAGCGGGGAGGGCGAGGGCACCGTCCGCTGGGCGGGGGGGAACGAGGCCCTGGCCGCCCGCATGACGGCGTCCTGGCGCGGTTCCGGCGGCCTGGACCGGCTGCGCGACGGCTGGCGCAGCCGCCTGCTGCGGCTGCGCGGGGAGGCCCGGCCGACGGCCTCCGACGAACTGGGCTTCACCTTCGCGCACCAGTCCGGCGAAGCGGGGGAGGGCTATGCCTCCGATCCCTTCAATCCCTCGCGCCAACGGCATTCGGCCAACCAGGTGGTGCAGCTGGACTGGCTGCATACCCTGGCGGGCGGCGGCGAGGCCTACCTGGGCCTCCACGAAAGCCGGGATCGCCACGTGGACGAATTGTCGCTGCCGCTGCTGCCCGGGCCGGTGGCCGTCGACACCAACCGCACGGCACTGCGGCGCAGCGCCGAGGCCCGGCTGAGCGGTTTCCTGGGCGAGGACCTGCGCGGCAACGTCGGCCTGGAATTGCGCTCCGACGCCGTGACCAGCCCGATGCTGTTCGGCAGTCCCGAGGCGCGCCGGACGCGCACCTGGCGCCTGTCCGGCAACCTGGAGTGGCGTGCCGCCCGCGCCACCACGGTGAACCTGGGCCTGATGGCCGAACGCGTGTCGCTGACCCGGGGAACGCTGGCGCCGCGGCTGTTCGTGAACCATGAGGTGGCCCCCGGACACGCGCTGCGCGCCGGCCTGTCGACGGCGACCCGCTCGCCGACCATCTTCGAGGCGCGATTCAACCAGCGGGCGACGCCGTCGGGAATCCCGATCGACCAGCTGATCATCGGTAACCCGGACTTGAGGCCGGAGAGGATCGTCGCCCGGGAATTGGGCTACCAGGGGCGCCTGGCCCCCGGCAATACCCACTGGAACCTCCGGCTCTACGACGAACGCCTGAAGGACCTGATCGTCCAGCTCCCCTACTTCGACGCTTCCGTTCCCGTGGGGGCGACCGCCTACAGCTTCGCCAACCTGGAGTCCTCCCGCAATATGGGCCTGGAGGGGCAGGTTGCCTTCTCGCCCCTGCCCGGCAGCCGCCTGACCTGGACCCACGCCGCCCAGCGCATCCGCCAGCACATCCCGCGGGTGGCCCGCTCTGCGCCACGCCACGGCAGTTCCATCCTGTGGACCCAGACCTTGTCCGAGCGGCTCGATTTCACGATCGTCCATCATCGCGTGGGACGCATCCACTGGCTCGAGTTCGGCGACGAGATCGCTGCCTATCGGCGGACGGATGCCCGCGTGACCTGGCGCTGGCGCGACGGCGCCCGGCGCGGCGAACTGATCCTGGCGGGAACCAACCTGTTCGGCCGCTACGACGAGTTCCGTGCCCCGCTGCCGCCGGAGACCCACGCCTTCGGACGCCGCCTGACCGTCGGCCTGAGGCTGGAGTTCTGATCGGCGACCCGACTCCGAAGCCCGCCACCGTGCTCCGCCTGCCTGCCGCGCTTGCCTGCCTGGCGACGATCCTGGTCGTCGTCCTCGGGGCCCCGGCCGCCGTCGCGGCGGACGTGGCCCTGATCCTCTCGGAGCGTACGGCCCCCTATCTCGAGGCGGCCGAGGCGGTGCGGGCAGCCCTCGATCCCCAGGCGGAGGTGGTGGTCCTGGCCCCCGGCGACATCGGCACGCTGGCGGCCAGGCCACCGCGCCTGGCGATTCCGCTCGGCGCCCAGGCCCTGAAGGCGACCGTCGAGGCGGAACTGCGCGCCCCCGTGCTGGCCGCCCTGGTGTTGCGTCCGGCCTTCGAGGCCGTGGCCGAGCGCGGGCCGCGGCGCGCCTATCCGATGACGGCCGTCTTCCTCGACCAGCCCCCGGCGCGGCACCTGGACCTCCTGCGTGCCGTACTGCCGGAGCGGCGCCGGGTGGGCGTGCTCCTGGGCCCGGAGTCGGCCGGCCAGGCCGACGCGCTGCGGGCCGCGGCCAAGGAGCGCGGACTGGCGCTGTCCATCGTCCGGGTGGGCGGACCGGACGAGATCTACGGCGCCCTGCAGCGGCTGCTCCATGATGCCGATGTCCTGCTTGCCGTGCCCGACCCGGCGGTGTGGGGGGCCGGGACGATCCAGAACATCCTGCGCACCCTGTATCGGGAGGGGCTGCCGCTGGTCGCCTTCTCGGCGGCCTACGTGAAGGCGGGGGCGACCCTGGCGGTCCATTCGACACCCGAGCAGGTGGGACGCCAGGCCGGCCTGGCGGCCCGCCATTTCCTGGCCGGCCGGCCGCTGCCGGCGCCGCAGCACCCGCAACAGTTCAACGTGGCCGTCAACCGGCCGGTGGTCCGCTCCCTGGGGCTGGCGGTGCCCGACGACGAGGCCATCGCCGGGCAGATCCGGTTGCTGGAGCGCGGACCGTGAGGGCCCGGCCATGAGGCGCGAGCCGATGACCATACGGCAACGCGTCTTCCTTGCCTCCGCGGTGCCCGCGGTGCTGATCTCCTGCCTCATGGCGGTGATCCTCCTGGCCGGCCATTTCCAGGACCTGGACCGGGGGCTGGCGGACCGCGGCTGGAGCCTGGGAAGGCAGTTGGCGACCGGCGCCGAGTTCCCCCTGTTCGCCGGCAACCGGGAGGCGCTGCGGGGGCTCGCCGAGGGGGCATGCCGCGAGGAGGGGGTGGTCGGCGTCCGCTTCTTCGATGCCCGCGGCGCGTCGATCGGCGCCGCCGGCCGCCCCGAGGGCATGCCCGCGGAATTCACCGGCCCGGAGGGAGAGCGCCCCGCCGGCGATGCCGATGTCCTGCGCCTGGCGTTCAGGATCGCCGGTGGCATCGCGATCCTCGACGATCCCCTCGGCGGCGAGCCCGGGGCGGGGCCGGCACAGGGACCGCAGGTCCTCGGCCACCTGGTGGTCGACCTGTCGCGGGCTTCCCTGCGGCCGGAAAAGCGCCGGCTCGTGCTCTACGGGATCGCGGTGCTGCTGGGCGGTCTGGCCCTGGCCTGGCTCATGGCGAGGGTGATATCCCGGGGCGTCACCCGTCCGATCCTGCGCCTGGCCGAGGTGGTCCAGCGCATCGGCCAGGGGGACCTGGCGGCACGGGTGGCGCCGGATGCCGGAGGCAGCCTGCGGCAGCTGGAACTCGGCGTCAACGAGATGGCGACCCGCATCGAGTCGGCCCGCGAGCACCTGCAGAAGCGGATCGACGAGGCGACGGTCGAGATCCGCCGCAAGAAGGAGGAGGCGGAGGCGGCCTCCCTGGCCCAGACGCGTTTCCTGGCCGCCGCCAGCCACGACCTGCGGCAGCCCATGCATGCCCTCGGCCTCTTCGTCTCCCGCCTGTCCCGTTTGCAGCATGCGCCGGAAACCCGGGAGGTGCTGGCCCACGTGGAGGACTCGGTCCGCGCCATGCAGGACCTGCTCGACGCCCTCCTCGACATCTCCCGCCTCGACGCCGGCGTCACGCGGCCCCATCGCCGCCCGGTCTTCCTGGGCGACCTGCTGGCCCGGCTGGAGGCGGACCATCGGGCCCTGGCGGCCGAGAAGGGACTCCGTCTGCGGGTGCGACGCACCCAGGCCTGGGCGGACAGCGATCCCTTCCTCCTGGAACGGATCCTCCTCAACCTGCTGGCCAACGCCATACGCCATACGGTCCGCGGTGGCGTCCTGGTGGGTTGCCGACGGCGCGGCGACCAGGTGTCGATCGAAGTGTGGGACAGCGGACCGGGGATACCCGACGAATTCCGCCACGAGGTGTTCAAGGAATTCGTGCAGCTGGGCGGCGTCGAGCGGGACCGGGCCAAGGGCCTGGGACTGGGGCTTGCGATCGTCGAGCGTACGGCGCGCCTGCTCGACCACGCGGTCGGCCTGCGCTCCCGCGTGGGCCGCGGGTCCGTGTTCTCGATCCGGGTGCCGCGGGCGGCGGCGGGCCGGTCCGGCGAAGGAGCGCCCGCCCCGGTCGGCGACGAGATGCCGTCCCTGGACGTGGCCGTGGTGGACGACGATCCCCTGGTGCGCGAGGCCATGCAGGCGGCCCTGGAGAGCTGGGGCTGCCGGGTGTTCACCGGCGCCGACGGCCGGGAGGCCCTGGATCGCCTGGAAGCCGCCGGTGCCGAGCCTGGCCTGCTCATCACCGATTGCCGTTTGGGCGAAGGAGAAACGGGGTTCGCCGTGGCCCGGCGGTTCCAGGAGCGCTTCGGACGGCGATTGCCCGTCGCCCTGATCAGCGGCGACACGGACGGCGAACTGCAGCGGCTCGCTGCCGACGCCGGCTGGCCCCTGTTGCGCAAGCCCCTGCCCCCCGCCCGCCTGCGCGCCCTCCTTCGCCGCCTGACGGCCGCTTCCTGAGGACGGGCCGCGGCGACGCCGGCCGACGGGCGGCGCCGGGGAGTCATGCAATCGGGATTGGCGCCCCGCCGGACGATTCTCCGGCGTCAGTGTTCGCCCGGCATCGGGTGCATGCCGTCGACCGGGATGATTCCCCGGCCGGCCGCCGCCAGGACCAGTTGCGTGCGGCTCTTCACGTCCAGGGCCCGGAGCAGGGCGCTGACATGGACCTTCACGGTCGGTTCCGCCAGGTCGAGGACCCGGCAGATCTCCTTGTTCGACAGGCCCTGGAGGACCAGGCGCAGGACCTCGGTCTGCCGCTCGGTGATGTCCAGGCGGGAGGCGGCCAGCGGATCGAAGGCGGGCCGGCCGGGTGCCGGGCCCGGTTCGGCGGCGCGGCCGACCATGGCCGGCGGGACGTAGATGCCGCCGGCCATGATCAGGCGCAGCGCCGAGAGGAGGACATCGGACAGGGAGGATTTCGGTATGAATCCCGCGGCTCCCCGGTCGAATGCCGCATGCATCACTTCGGGGGATTCATCGCCCGACAGGAGAACGACGGGCAGGTCCGGCACCACCCGGCCCAGATCCCTCAGGGTGTCCAGTCCGTTGCCGTCCGGCAGGCGCAGGTCGAGCAGCACCAGATCCAGGTCGGGATGCTCGGAAACGCCCGCCAGGGCCGCCGCCGCAGTGGCGGCCTCGACGATGGCGACGCGCTCCCCGTCCAGGTCCTGCAGCACGTGCCGCAAGCCTTCTCGCACCAGGGCGTGATCGTCGACGACCAGGATCTTCACCGGACCTCCCGCGGGGATTCCCCGTCATCATAGTCCATCGCCCGGGGCGGGTCCCTCATACTTCGGTACTAGTCCTTCGGTCCGATTGCCGCCGCCGGAAGGGCTCGCCAGAATCGCCTCCACGAGCCGCAGGAGGAGGGCGAACTTGGACAAGGACAAGGCCGGCGCAGAAACGGAAACGGCGGAACCGCCACCGGCGCCCGCATCCGCGTACCCGATCGCGAGCGTGGTCCTGCTCGTCGTCCTGCTGCTCCTGGTCGGCCTGGTCCTTGGCACCTTCGCCGGCGCCATCGCATGAGGCGGCGGAAGGCGCCGGCCCTGGCGCCGAGGCATGCCGGCAAGGCGGGCCACCCATCGACGTCGGGACGGGGGTGCGGCCAAGCCCCGACGTTTCAGTGGGAAATTGTTTGATCTCCACCGACTTGACGAATATCAAAGGACGGCGGAGACTCCCCTGCTAGCCTGACCCGACACATCAAGGAACCCGCCCCGAGGCGGGTCCGCCCGCGAGCCGGGAGCGAAGGAGGAGTGGTGGAGATCGAGTCCCGCATCGAGGGGCTTCGTGCGCGCCTGCACGAGGTTCCGCAATATCCTTCCCAGGGCGCCACGCTGTTCGTGGACCTGGCCCGGCGGCAGACGCGGCGGGCCTACCTGCCGGCCGAGGTGCTGCGCCAGTTCCTCGGCGGCCGCGGCGCCAACATGTGGCTGCTCTACAACCTGCTCGGCGACGGCCTCGATCCGCTGGACCCGCAGGTGCCGCTGATCTTCGGCGCCGGCACGCTGACCGGTGTCATGCCCTCGGCGACGCGGGGCAACTTCTCCGGCGTTTCGCCCGATTCCGATGCCATCCTGGACGCCAGCGGCGGCGACTACTTCGCCGCCTTCCTGAAGCGCCACGGCTACGACCACCTGGTCTTCCACGGCCGGGCGGAGCCCTGGACGCTGCTGCGCATCGCCCACGAGACGGTGGAGTTCCACGACGCGACGCCCTACGTGGGCCTCGACAACCTGGACATGGCGAAGGCGGTCGAGCACGACTTCCAGTGCACCGAGACGAAGAACATGGCCCTGGCCCGCATCACCAGCGCCGGCGAGAACCTGGTCCTCTGCTCGGGCATCATGGGCGGCATCAAGTCCATCTGGGCCCGCGGCGGCGCCGGCGCCAAGATGGGCTCCCTGGGCCTCAAGGCCATCCTCGTGCACGGCAAGCCGCCGGATGCCGAGCTCTCCCCCGAGGTCAAGGCCCAGAACAAGTTCATCGGCAAGAAGATCACCGGCACCTCGGTGATCAAGAACGCGCTGAAGATGGTGGGCACGCCCTTCCTCTACAAGCCGAGCCGGGTCCTCGGCGCCATGGGCACCAAGAACAACCAGGAGACCACCTGGGCGGAAACCCTGGACGCCGACAACTTCGATCCCTACCGGCCCGGCATGGCCGGCTGCTACAAGTGCCCGGTCCATTGCCGCAACCTGAACGACATGACGCCCGAGGGCAAGGGCGGCTGGGGCTCCCAGGCCCTCAAGGGCCTGAAGGGCAACGCCAGCTACGACAAGGCCCAGGCCGACGTGGCGCACGCCCTCGACCGCCGCTATCGGGGCATCCGCGGCGACGGGCAGTTCGACAAGTGGGACAAGGGCGACGGCCCCGAGTACGTGACGGTGGGCAAGTTCGGCCCCAACATCGGCATCCGCGAGCCGGAGCACGTGCTGCGCCTGAACAACATCCTCAACGACCTGGGCCTCGATTCGGCGAGCACCGGCAGCGCTATCGCCTGGGCCATGGAGCTCTGGCAGCGGGGCCTCATCGACGCCCGCCACACCGGCGGGCTCGACCTCTCCTGGGGCGGCTACGAGACGGTGGAGAAGCTGCTCTTCATGACGGCGCGGCGGGAGGGCTTCGGCGACGTGATCGCCGATTCGGCGCGGGCCGTCGCGCGCGGCAAGTATCCGCCCGAGGCGCTGCGCTACCGGATGGCGGTGAAGGGCCTGTTCCAGTCCGACCCCCACGATTCGCGCATCCTGAAGGCCTTCGCCCTCGGCCTGGCCGTCGCCACCCGGGGCATGGACCACCTGCGCAACCGGGTGACCCTGGAGATCAACGCCCGCATCAACGACGACCCGGCCTTCAAGACCGCCCTCTACGGCGGCACCGTGTCGGCCCAGCCCAATTCCTACGACGGCAAGGAGATCGCGGTCAGGAAGTGCGAGAACACCTTCGCCGTCGGCGATGCCGTGGGCATGTGTCGCTTCGACACCAAGCTGTTCAACTCGCCCACCCTGCCCGACCCCGGCGACTTCGCCGAGCAGGTGAGCCTGCTCACCGGCATCCCGGTGGCCGCCGCCGACATGGACGAGATCGGCCGCAACATCACGGGCCTGGAGCGCCTGCTCAACTTCCGCCTCGGCCTGCGGGCGAAGGACGACACCCTGCCCGAGCGCTGGTTCGACGAGGCCAACGGCTTCGGTCCCTTCAAGGGGGAGAAGATCGACCGGGTCCGCTTCGACGAACTGAAGGCCCGCTTCTACGCCCTCACCGGCCTCAACGGTGAAGGCGTGCCGGCCGCCGACTGGCACGAGCGCCTGGCGCGCGCCATCACCGGCTTCGCCCTGCGCGTGGAACTGCCCGCCGACCTGCCCGGGGCGCCGGAGCAGGAGATCGTGGTGGACCAGCCGGTGGCCAACGTGGTCGAGCTGCGCGAGTTCCTCTGCCGGCGCCTGCCGGAGGCGGCGGAGAAGCTGGCCGACCGCAGCCTGAACGTGGCGGTGAACGGCGAGATGCTGCTGTCCGGCGAGCGGGACGCCCTGCTCAGGGATGGCGACCGGGTGACGGTGTTTCCGATGATCGCCGGCGGCTGAGGCCGCCGGGCAGTCGATGTTCCACCCGGCCGCCAGAGCCGGGGACCACGAAGCAGCATCCCCCATCACCCGAAGCCGAGGAGATCCGGGCATGCCGTCCTTCAGCCGCGCCGACCACGGCGCCACGCCGCCGCGGGTGGAGATTCCCCGCGACTACAACGCCGCCCACGACCTGATCGAGCGCAACCTCGCTGCCGGCCGGCGGGACAGGATCGCCTACATCGACGACGCCGGCGAATACTCCTTCGGCGAGTTGGCCGAGCGGGCCAACCGCTGCGGCAACGCGCTGCTCGGGCTGGGGCTGCGGCCGGAGGAGCGCGTCCTCCTCTGCCTCCAAGACGGCATCGACTTCCCCGCCGTCTTCCTCGGCGCCATCAAGGCCGGCATCGTGCCGGTGGCCGTGAACACCCTGCTGCCCGCCAAGGACCTGGAGCACATGCTGCGCGACAGCCGGGCCCGCGCCGCCGTCGTCTCGGCGGCCCTGCTGCCGCGCTTCCGCAGCTTCGCCCGGCGGGTGCCGACCCTGAAGGCCCTGGTGGTCGCCGGGCCGGCCGACGGCGACGCACCGGGCCTGGCGGACCTGGCGGCCGCCGCCGCCGACCGCCTGGAGCCCGCCGACACCTGCAGCGACGAAGCCTGCTTCTGGATCTATTCCTCCGGGTCCACCGGCCTGCCCAAGGGCACCGTGCACCGCCACGGCAGCCTCGTCCAGGTGGCCGAACTCTACGGCCGGCAGGTGCTGGGGGTCGGCGAATCGGACCTGGGCTTTTCGGCGGCCAAGCTGCCCTTCGCCTACGGCCTCGGCAACAGCCTGGCCTTTCCCCTGGCCCACGGCGCGACGGCCCTCCTGATGGCGGAGCGGGCGACGCCGGAAGCGGTTTTCGCGCGCCTGGCGAAATACCGCCCGACCCTCCTCTTCGCCGTCCCCACCCTCTATGCCTCCATGCTGGCCCATGCCGACCTGCCCGGCCCGGCCGGCCTGCGCCTGCGCCATTGCGTCTCGGCGGGGGAGGCGCTGCCGGCTGAGGTGGGCCGGCGCTGGGCGGCGCATTTCGGCGTCGACGTGCTGGACGGCCTGGGCTCCACCGAGATGCTCAACACCTTCCTCAGCAACCGCCCCGGCGAGCTGCGCTACGGCACCACGGGCAAGCCCGTGCCGGGCTACGAGGTGCGCCTGGTGGACGAGGCGGGGCGCATCCTCGGCGACGGCGAGACCGGCGAGCTGCAGATCCGCGGCCCGAGCAGCGCCGCCTGCTACTGGAACAACCGGGAGCGCAGCCAGGCCACCTTCCTCGGGCCCTGGGTGAGGAGCGGCGACAAATACACGCGGACCGCCGACGGCTACTACGTCTATGCCGGGCGCAGCGACGACATGCTCAAGGTCAGCGGCATCTACGTCTCGCCCATCGAGGTGGAATCGGCCCTGGTCGCCCACGACGCGGTGCTGGAGGCGGCCGTCATCGGCGACACCGATGCCGACGGGCTCACCAAGCCGCGCGC
>JBPOHD010000036.1:0-25068 GCA_052035955.1 Pseudomonadota bacterium | reverse complement strand
TCGACGTCGCCTTCAACGAGGTCCAGTCCAAGGTCAACCAGGTTCTGCGCCGCCTGCCCAAGGACGTGGACCCGCCCATCGTCGCCAAGGTCGAGACCAATGCCTCGCCGATGTTCTGGATGGCGCTCCAGGGAGACCGTACCCAGCAGCAGCTCAACCAGTACGCCATCAACGTGGTGAAGAAGAAGCTGGAGACCATCGACGGCGTCGGCGAGGTCCGCCTCGGGGGCCGCCGAGACCGCACCATCCGCGTGAACCTGGTCCCCGAACGCATGACGGCCCTGGCGATCTCGGCCCAGGACGTCGCCAATGCCTTCGCCGGCGAGCACGTGCAGCTGGCGGGCGGTTTCGTGGTCGGCCAGGCGACCGAGCACCTGGTCAAGCTCGACCTGGAATTCCACAGCCTGGACGCCCTGGCCGGCCTCGTCGTCGCCCAGCGCAACGGCGTCGCCGTGCGGCTTGGCGAGATCGCCGAGCTGGAGGACGGCCTCACCGACAACCGGCAGTTGGCGCGCTTCAACGGCGAGATCACGGTGGGCCTCGGCGTGGTCAAGGTCGCCAACGCCAACACCGTCGCCATCGCCGAACGGATCAAGCAGAGGCTGGCGAGCGAGATCGAGCCGCAACTGCCGCCGGGGATGCGGATCAGCGTCGTCTCCAACGATGCCACCTTCATCCTCGAGATCGTCGATTCCCTGAAGGAGCACCTGGTCGAGGGCACGCTCCTCGCCTCGCTGGGCGTGTGGTTCTTCCTGCGCTCGCTGCGCTCGACCCTGATCGTCGCGGTGGCCATCCCGGTCTCGCTGATGGGCGCCATCGCCGTGATCTACTTCTTCGGCTACACGCTGAATTCGCTGACCATGCTGGCCCTGCTGCTGCTGATAGGCGTCGTGGTAGACGATGCGATCGTCGTGCTCGAGAACATCTTCCGCCACCGCGAGGACATCGATCCCGACCCCGTGTCGGCGGCGGTCAACGGCAGCCGCGAAGTCGTCTTCGCGGTCATCGCGGCAACGCTGTCGCTGGTCTCGATCTTCGCCCCGGTGATCTTCCTGCAGGGGGTGATCGGCCAGTTTTTCCGGTCCTTTGCCGTGGTGGTCACCTTCGGCGTCCTGGTCTCGCTCTTCGTCTCGATGACGCTCACGCCCATGCTCTGCTCCCGCCACCTCAAGGTGGAGAAGCAGCACGGGCGCATCTACCATCTCCTCGACGGCTTCCTCGGCGGCATGGACCGCCTCTACGTCCGCCTGCTGGATGCGGCGTTGACCCATCGCTGGTGGGTGATCGCGCTGACGGCGGCGATGGTCGCCGCCAGCAGCTTCTTCTTCGTCAACATCGGCAAGACCTTCACCCCGGACGAGGACGAGGGCCGCTTCCGCGTCTCGCTGCGCACGCCCCTCGGTTCCAGCATCGACTACACCGACGGCAAGCTGCGCGAGGTGGAGGCCGTGCTCAACAACTACCCCGAAGTGCGCACCGAGTTCGCCCTCATCGGCCTGGGCACCGCCGGACAGGTCAATCAGGGCACGGTGGTCGTGCGCATGGCGCCGCGCGAGGAACGCAAGCGCAGCCAGCAGCAGGTGATCGCCGACGTGCGCCGCGACCTCGCCGCCATCCCCGGCGCACGCGCCTTCGCCGCCCCGTTCTCCATCGTCGGCGGCGGCCAGCGCGGCGAACCGCTGCAATTCGTGCTGACCGGCGAGAACATCGACGAGGTCGGCCGCCTGACGCGGGAACTGCAGCAGAAGCTGGCCACCCTCCCCGGCATCGGGCGCGTCGACACCGACCTCCAGCTCGACCTGCCGCAACTGGTGTTCCGCCCCGACCGGCTGCGGATCGCCAACGCCAGCCTGTCGACGGCCGACGTCGCCCTGGCGGTGAACATGCTGACCGGCGGCGTCGATATCGCCAAGTTCAACGACGAACCCGGGGACGGCCAGCGCTACGACATCCGCGTCAAGGCCCGGGAAGGCGCCTTCACGGAGCCGGCCGACCTGTCGCGCATCTTCCTGCGCAACCGCGACGGCAAGCTGGTGCGCCTGGATTCGGTGGCCCGCTTCGAGGAAAGGCTGGGGCCCGCGGTGATCGGCCGCTTCGACCTGCAGTACGGGGCGACCTTCTACGGCACGCCGACCATTCCCCTGGGCGATGCCGTGGTCCAGATCCGCCAGGCGGCGGCGGAACTGCTGCCGGCCGGCTACCAGGTGAGGATGATCGGCCAGGCCGAGGAGTTCGGCAAGACGCAGAGGTACATGGGATTCGCCTTCGGCCTCGCCCTGGTGCTGCTCTACATGGTGCTGGCCAGCCAGTTCAACTCCTTCCTGCAGCCGGCCATCGTCATGCTGGCGCAACCGCTGGCCGTGGTCGGCGGCATTGCCGCCCTCTGGCTCTTCGGTCACACCCTGAACATCTACTCGATGATCGGCCTGACGCTGCTGATCGGCCTGGTGGCCAAGAACTCCATCCTGCTGGTGGACCTGACCAACCAGCGGCGGGACCAGGGCATGGCGGTGGACGCCGCCCTGCGCAACGCCTGTCCGATCCGCATGCGGCCGGTGCTGATGACATCGGCAACGGTGATCCTGGCCATGGCGCCGGCTGCCCTGGGCCTGGGCGCCGGCGCCGAGACCAACCAGCCCCTGTCCATCGCGGTGATCGGCGGCATGATCTCCTCGACCCTGCTCACCCTGGTTGTCGTCCCGGCCGTCTATTCCCTCGTCGAGGGCCGCCGGCAGCGGGCCTGACGCCGACTCAGCGGCCCAGGATGTAGGCCAGAACGGCCGCCACCACGGCCAGGGCGAGGACATTCCCCGTCATGACGATCGAGGCCACCTTGTCCGGCTCCTGCCGGTAGCGCTCGGCGAACATGTAGTTGAGCACGGCCGGCGGCAGGGCGCCGAACAGCAGCAGGATCGCCGCCTCGTCGCCGCTGCCCAGCATCGGCTGGCAGGCCATGGCGATCGCCAGCCCGGCGACCGGCGTCGCCAGGGCCCCCACCAGGCCGGCGCCCCAGACGTGGTAGGCCGACTGGGCGAGGCGCACGCCGAGGGAGAAGAGCAGCAGCGGAATCGAGATGTCGCCCAGCATGCGCACCGCCGTCAGCAGCGGCGGCCACAGGGCGATGCCGCCGAGGCTGACCAGCAGGCCCGCCAGGCCGGCCGCCATCACCGGGTTCTTCCAGAGTTCGAGGAGTTTCACCCGGTGGTCGAGCATCCAGGCGCCGAGCGAGAAATGCAGCAGGTTCTCGACCAGGAACAGCACCACCGCCGCCGGCAGGGCCTGGTCGCCGAAGGTCAGCACGATCAGCGGGATGCCCATGTTGCCGGAATTCTTGAACATCATGGGCGGCACGAGGGTCTTCGCCTCGATGCCGGCCAGCCGCGCCAGGGGCCAGCCGAGCAGGCCGGAACCGAGGACCACCAGGGTGCCGGCCAGGGCCAGCATCAGGTGGTCGGCGATGGCGAAGGACTTCGCGGCGAGGGCGCTGAACACCAGGGCCGGCACGAACAGGTCCATGTTGAGCCGGTTGGCGACGGACAGGTCCGGCTTGAAGCGCCGCCCGTAGAGCCAGCCGACACCGATTACGGCGAAGACGGGAAAGACGATGGCGACGATGCGCAGGAACAGCGCAGCGCCGTTCACAGCACGAAGCGGGCGAGGTCTTCCCGGGCGGCCAGGCCCTCGAGGCGGGCATCGACGTAGGCGGCGTCCACGACCAGCGTCTCGGCCCCCGCCTTGCCGGCGGTGAAGGAGACCTCCTCAAGCAGCTTTTCCATGACGGTGTAGAGTCGCCGGGCGCCGATGTTCTCGGTCCGTTCGTTGACCTGATAGGCCAGCTCGGCCAGGCGGCGGATGCCCTCCGGCTTGAACTCGACCCGGACCTCCTCGGTGGCCAGCAGGGCCTCGTATTGCCGGGTCAGGCAGGCGTCGGTCTGGGTCAGGATGCGTTCGAAGTCGTCCACCGACAAGGAGTCCAGCTCGACGCGGATCGGGAAGCGGCCCTGCAGCTCGGGGATCAGGTCCGAGGGCTTCGACAGGTGGAAGGCGCCGCTGGCGATGAAGAGGATGTGGTCCGTCTTGATCATGCCGTACTTGGTGGAGACGGTCGTGCCCTCCACCAGCGGCAGCAGGTCCCGTTGCACGCCCTGGCGCGAGACGTCGGCGCCATGCATCTCGGAGCGGGAGGCGATCTTGTCCACCTCGTCGAGGAAGACGATGCCGTTCTGCTCCACGTTGCGCAGGGCCTCGGCCTTCACTTCCTCGTCGTTGATCAGCCGTGCCGCCTCCTCGTCGGTGAGGGCCTTCATCGCGTCGGCGATCTTCATCTTGCGCGTCCGCCGCCGGCCGCCGCCCAGGTTCTGGAACATGCTCTGGATCTGGCTGGTCAGGTCCTCCATGCCCGGCGGGGCGAGGATCTCCATCTGCGACGGTGCCGCGGCGACCTCGATCTCCACTTCCTTGTCGTCCAGCTCGCCCTCGCGCAGGCGCTTGCGGAACTTCTGCCGCGTCGAGGAATCGGCCACCGGCTGGGCCTCCCCGAAGCCGACGTTGCGCGCCGGCGGCAGCAGCACGTCGAGGATGCGGTCCTCGGCGGCATCGGCCGCCCGGTCCCGCACCACCTGCATGGCGCGCTCGCGGCCCTCCTTGATCGCCGTCTCGGCCAGGTCCCGGATGATGGTGTCCACGTCGCGGCCCACGTAGCCCCCCTCGGTGAACTTCGTCGCCTCCACCTTGATGAAGGGCGCCTGGGCCAGGCGCGCCAGCCGGCGGGCGATCTCCGTCTTGCCGACGCCGGTGGGGCCGATCATCAGGATGTTCTTGGGCGTGATCTCGCTGCGCAGGGGCTCGTCCACCTGGGCCCGCCGCCAGCGGTTGCGCAGGGCGATGGCCACCGCCCGCTTGGCGCGGGCCTGGCCGACGATGTTCTTGTCGAGTTCCGAAACGATCTCGGACGGGGTCATCTGGGTCATTGGCTGAAACTCCGCGATGTTCTCGTGGCTGCGGCCGCGCCGATGGCGCTCCTGCCGTTGCGCCGGTCGGCCGGGTCGGCGCCCGTCAGCCCAGCGTCTCTATGACGTGGTTCTGGTTCGTGTAGATGCACAGGTCACCGGCGATGGCGAGGGACTTCGCCACCACCTCGGCCGGGGGCAGGTCGGTGTTCTCCAGCAGGGCCCGCGCCGCCGACTGGGCGTAGGCGCCGCCACTGCCGATGGCCACGATGCCGAATTCCGGCTCCAGGACGTCGCCGTTGCCGGTGATGACGAGGCTGTTCTCCCGGTCGGCCACCGCCAGCATGGCCTCCAGCCGGCGCAGCATGCGGTCCGTGCGCCAGTCCTTGGCCAGTTCCACTGCCGAGCGCAGCAGGTTGCCCTGGTGCTTTTCCAGCTTGGCCTCGAAGCGTTCGAAGAGGGTGAACGCGTCGGCGGTGCCGCCGGCGAAGCCGGCCAGGATCCGGTCCTGGTAGAGGCGGCGGACCTTGCGCGCCGTGCTCTTGATGACGATGTTGCCGAGCGTGACCTGGCCGTCGCCGCCGAGGGCGACGGCGCTGCCGCGACGGACGGACAGGATGGTCGTGCCGTGGTACTGGTCCATGGTTTTCGGTGAAGCGGGAAAGGGGATCAGGCCTTGCGCAGCTCTATCGCCGCGACCTGGCCGATGCCCATCAGATCGAAAAGCGCCGCCACCAGGTGGTTGGCGCCGCGCAGGCGTATGCGCTTGCCGGCGGCCTGGAGGCTGGCGAGGGTGTTCAGCAGTTGACCGGCGCTGACGAAATCCATCCGGTGCAGGCGGCGCACGTCCACCACCACGTCGTTGGTTTCCGCACAGCCGCCGGCCAGGGAGGCGAAGGCGTCCGGCCCCGCGGCGACGATCTCGCCGGCCAGGACCAGGGCGTTCTTCGGTTGCTCAGCCGCCGTCGGCGCCACGCGGCGCGCCTTGGGGGCTTCCCAGGACGGCGGCGACACCTCGAAGGTCACCGCGTAATTCACCGCCGTGTCCTCGAAGACCTCGTGCATGAAGAGCTGCTGGTAGAGCTCGAGGAGCAGAAGCCAAATGCCCTCGTTCTCGCGCTGGCCGGGGACGATCTTCCTGGCCAGGATGGCCGCCAGTTCCTCGGCGCCGCCGAGGACGAACTCCTTCTTGTTCCGCTTGAGGACGTTGAGGGCGCGGCAGACGAGGGTGCAGCCACCGTCGTCGGCGTCCCGCAGCTTGCCCAGTTCGAGGCGCACGACCGGGTTGGTCTGGGCCATCTTCATGAGCTGCTTCAACTGCTCCCCGGCCTGCGCATTGAGGGTGCCGGTCAGGGAGACGTAGGCCCGCCCGCCGGTGATCAGGGCGGGATCGACCGCGTCGTTCTCGGGCGGCACCCAGGCCGGCGGCGATTTTTCGAAGCGCGCCGCATAGTCCAGGGCGAGGGCCTCGTAGGCATCCTGCTTCCCGAGCAACTGGTACAAGTCGAACAGCATGCCCCAGGCCCGTTCCGTGTCGGACCCCAGTTCAGCCTCCAGGGCCGACCCGAGGGCGGCACAGGCGGCCTCGCTCTGTCCGTTGGCATGGAGCATGGCCGCCTCCTCGATGACGGGGGCCACCCGCGGCGTATCGTCCCCCTCGGCGATCGGCGTCGCCGAGATGCCGCTCAGGGCGCCGGTGACCGTGAAGTCGAGACTGCCGAGATCCTCCTCCTGCGCGGACTTCGCGGGAGTCTCGGCCCGCGACGGCTGCAGCTTCGCCGGGCCGGCGGACGGGGCGGCGGCCGGCCGTTTCGGAGCCGGCTCCTGAGGAGCCGGCTTGCGCGCTGCCGGCTTGGGCGGCGGCGCCTTTTTTCCGAAAAGGGAGAAGGCCACGGTGGATGGCGGGATTCTGTCTGGCGAAAGGCATAGAAGCATATCACCGTCGGCCGGCCAAGGCGACGGAGCCGGCGACCAGGACGAGGACTATCGCACAGAGGGGGCCGAAGGGCTGGTCGAGGACCAGGGCCAGGGCGAAGGCGACCACGTAGGCGACGACCCCGGTGCCGACGGCGACGCCCAGGCCGCGCCGCCAGCTGCCGCCCATCCGGAAGGCCACCAGGGGGGGCGCGAAGACGAGGGCGAAGGCACCCATGACGCCGACCGAGGTGGTCGCCAGGGCCAGGACGAGGGCTGCCAGGAGGTCGAAGAGCAGGTGGTAGCGGCGGGCCGAGAGGCCCCGGGCGAGGAAGAAGTCGGGGAAGAACCTCTCCAGCAGCAGGGGCCGGGAAAGCCGCCGCAGCAGCACGGCGACGACCAGTCCGGTGCCGGCCACAGCGGCCAGGTGGGCCGGCCCCGTGAAATACAGCTGGCCGTCGAACAGGGCGTGGGTCAGGCGGTCGGCCAGGGGCAGGTTGGCCGCCAGCAGGACCGACAGGCCCCAGCCGGCCAGCATGACCAGGGCGTAGCCGCTGGCCCCCGCCCGCTCCAGCCCGCCCTTGAGCAGGGCCGCCAGCACCGCACCGCCCAGGCCGCCGCCGAGCATGGGCAGCGCCAGGGCTTCGGCGGCCAGGGCGCCCGCCGATGCCACCTGGGTGAAGGCCAGGGCGGCCAGCCACTCGTCGCGCAGGCGCAGGTACATGCCGACCAGGGGCAGCAGCACGGCCAGCGCCAGCCCGGTCAGGAAGGGCAGGCGGAACAGGGGGTCGGCCAGGAGTTCGAGGTTCATGGCGCCAATTCCACCACCCGGTCGCAGACCGCCCGCAGGAAGGCCGCGTCGTGGCTCACCAGCACCGCTGCCCGGCCGGCCAGCAGGGCGTGCAGCCGTTGGCCGAGGAAGGACGTGCCCTGGCGGTCCAGGTTGTTGGTCGGCTCGTCGAGCAGGACCAGGTCGGCCGGCGCCATCAGGCAGGCCCACAGGCGCATGAACTGGCGCTGGCCGCCGGACAGGCGGCCCAGGCGCTCGTCGAGGCGCGGCGCCAGCCAGTCCGGCAGGCCGTCCTCCGGAGCCCCGGTCAGGGCGAGCAGTTCCCGGCCGGTCAGCGGCACCTCCTCCAGGCCCTCGAAATCCTGGCGCTGGTGGCTCACCGCCAGTCCCGGCCGCCGCTCCACCCGGCCGGAGAAGACCTTCCCGGCCCCCGCCAGGACGGCCAGCAGGGTGGACTTGCCGCAGCCGTTGGGGCCGGCCAGGCCGAGGACCTCGCCTTCCCCGACGGCCAGCGACAGGGGGCCGACCACGGGTTCCCCGTAGCCGGCGGACACCGCCTCGCAGCGGACCAGGACGGCGCCCGTCATGGCTGGCGCAGGGCCGCCAGGAGGCGGCGCAGGGTATCGTCGTGGAGCGAGAAGAGGTCGCGGGCCTCCGCCGTGCCGCCGACTGTGAAGGGCAGCGTCACCATCGGGATGCGCGCCTTCTCCTCGATCCAGCGGGAGGGTCCCTCGTGCTGGTAGGCCGGCCGCAGCACCATGCGCGCCGGCTGCGCCTTCAGGCGTTCCAGCACCCCGGCCAGGTGCGCGCTGGTGGGTTCCACTCCCGGCTTCGGTTCGAGGGCATCCACCTGCCGCAGCCCGAGCCAGTCCTCCAGGTAGGGAAAGGCCTTGTGCTGGACCAGCACCGGCACGCCGCGCAGGGGCGCCGCCTCCTTCTCCCAGCGGTCCAGGGCCGCCTTCCAGCGTTCCGCGAAGGCCTTCCAGCCTGCCCGGTAGGCGGTGGCGGCGGCCGGGTCCAGCTCGGCCATGCGGGCCGCCAGGGCCTCGCCCACTTTCAGGATGTTGCGGGCATCGGCCTGGATGTGGGGATTGCCCCCCGGATGCACGTCCCCCTCCGCCCGGTCCAGGCGGGCGGGGATCTCCAGCAGCCGGACATGGCGGGCGGCCTCGAAATGGCCGGGCTGGCCGGGCTGGACACGGGCATTGCCCGACTCGCGCAACACCACGGGCAGCCAGCCGACCTCCAGGTCGGCCCCCGTGGCCACCACCAGGTCGGCGCCGCGGGCCCGGGCGATCAGCGAGGGCTTGGCCTCGATGCGGTGCGGATCCTGGAGGCCGTGGGTGGCGGCGAACACCTTGACCTGGGCGCCGCCGATCTCCTGGGCGAGGGCTGCCCACTCGGGGACGGTGGCGAAGACGTTGAGGGCGGCCGGGGCAGGCCCGGCGGCCAGCGCCAGGAGCGGCGCCAGCCAGGCGAAATGTCGATTCATGGCGATGTCCTCAGAACTTGTGGGCGCCGTGGCTGCCCAGGCTGACGATGTAGTGGAGCCACACCTGGTTGTCGGCGATGCCGGCGCGGGACTGGTCCCGGGCGTACTGCAGGCGCACCCGGGAGAACTCGGAGGGCGACCAGTCCAGCATGACCGTGTTCCGGCGCGGCCGGTGGCCGGCCAGGATGGGGAAGTCGGCCGCGGACAGGCCCGAGGCGGGATCGGCGACGAGGCCGTTGTCCATGCTCCCGGCGTTCAGCCGGTCGTGGCGGAAGCCCACCCGCCAGGTCGGGCGGAACTTCCACACCGCCTGGGCATACCAGCCCGACTGGCGGGTGCGGTAGCCGCCACGGCAGTCGGCCAGCAGGCAGTTGAGGGCCGTCCCGTCCACATCGTAGGCCAGGGTCCCGTCCTCGCGGCGCTGGAAGTACTCGCCCTGCAGGGTCAGGCTGCGATAGCTCGAATTGCCTTCCGGCGCCCACTTCCAGACCGCATCGGCGATCCAGGTCCGGCTGCGCCCGGTGAAGGCGTTCGTCGTCCCGTTGCCGTCGTCCGTGTAGGCCCGGTCCCGCGGGGAGCTGCGCATGTAGGAAAGGCCGGCCCGCCAGCCGTGGGAACGGCCGACGTCGCCGCCCACGTGGGCGAACAGGGTGCCGGTCTGGAAGCCGTTCTTGTTCCGGTCGGCCGAGGGGAAGGCGCCGCCGCGTCCGGCTTCGGCACCGAATTCCAGGAAGGTCTCCGTCGGCGCCACCCACTTGAGCTGGATGCCGTCGCCGCGCAGCTGGTTGCCGAAGAATGCCTTGTAGGCCAGGGGGGCGTCCGAGAAATCCCAGGCATGGGCGTGCTGCTCGTTCATGTAGCCCAGGCCGGACAGGAAGCGCCCCGCCTTCAGGGTCAGGCCATGCCCCAGGCCCAGGGTCTGGATGTAGCCCTCCTCGACCTGGGGCGCCTCCCCCGCCTCGGGCGGCAGGGCCAGGGTCATGACGCCGCGGAAGCGATGGTCGATGTTGGCCGCCACCACCAGCTCCGACTCGCCCAGGCTGAAGCTGCGGGCCGGGGGCGCCACCTCGCCCATGGAAGGCACGAAACCCGTGATGCCCCAGGGCTGTCCGGCCGGGTCCACCTTCAGGTTCGTGTACATCCCGGAAAGGATCAGGGAGATGCCCGGATTCATGGCCGACTCGCCGGCCGGGCGCTGGCTGGCCGCCCGGGCCGCGCCCTCGGCCTGGAGGGCTGCGTTCTCGGCGCGGCCCGCCGTGTTCTCCGCCTGGGCCAGGCGCTGTTCCAGGGCGGCGATGCGCCCCTCGTAGGACTTCCTCATCTGGGCGATCTCCTCGCGCAGGGCGGCGAGGTCGGCGGCGTCGGCCGCCGGCGCGATGGCCGGCGCGCCCAGGGCCAGGGCGACGGCGGCCAGCTTGATTGGCATGGAATGCATCGATTTCTCCGAAGTGGACGACGAAGGGCATCCCCCGGGGGAATGCCGCTGGTGGTCGGTGCTTCAGGAAATCGCGGGGGGAGCGCGGGCCCGGTGGGCGAGGCGGTGGGGAAGGGAGGGCGGCTCGGCCGCGGGATGCCCGGGCGCCGCCGATTGCGCCGCGGCCAGGTCCAGCAGATGGACCGGCGCCGCCGCCGCCCCGTCGAGGGCGGCGAAGGCCAGGCAGGTGGTGCACAACTGGGCGAGGCCGGCGCCATGGTCGCTGCCGTCGCCTTCGCCCCCGGGCGGATCGGCCAGTCCCGGGACGGCGGACCCCGGGCCCGCCGCGTGGCCGACCAGGTGCGCCACCGCCGCCTGCTGGGCTCCGAGGAGCAGCAGGGCGAGCAGGAAGGCGATCAGCGGTTGGCGGAGGCGAAGGCTAGCCATGGGCCGGACATGAGAACACAGGGCGGAGGATCAATCAACCTCGACCAGCAGGCCCTTCAGGTACTCGCCCTCCGGGAAGGCCAGGTCCACCGGGTGGTCGGCGGCGCCCTGCAGGCGCTGCACGATGCGCGCCCCGGCCCCCGTCCGCTTGCCGGCGTCCAGGGCCGCCCCGGCGACGATCTTCTGGAACAGCTCGACGCCGATGCCGCCGGAACAGGAGTAGGTCATCAGCAGGCCGCCCGGTTCCAGCAGGCGCAGGCCGTTCATGTTGATGTCCTTGTAGGCCCGGGAGGCCCTGTCCGCGTGGGCCGCCGAGGGGGCGAACTTGGGCGGGTCGAGGACCACGACGTCGAAGCGCTCGCCGGCCTCCCGCAGGCGGCGCAGCTCCTCGAAGACGTCCGCCTCCCGCCACTCGGCCCGGGTCGCGTCGAGGTCCGGGTTCAGGGCAAGGCTCTCCCGGGCCAGGGCCAGGGCCGGGCCGGAGCTGTCCACGGAGACCACCCGCTCCGCCCCGCCGGCCAGGGCCTGGAGGGAGAAGCCGCCCGTGTAGCAGAAGCAGTTGAGCACCCTCTTGCCCGCCGCCAGGCGGCGCAGCAGCAGGCGGTTGTCGCGCTGATCCAGGTAGAAGCCGGTCTTGTGGCCGCCCTCCACGTCCACCCGCAGGCGCACCCCGTTCTCGCCGATGACGACGGGCCGGCCATCGGGCGCGCCCAGGCGCCAGCCGGTTTCCGGGCCCAGGCCCTCCAGGCCGCGCACCTCCGAATCCGAACGCTCGTAGATACGCGGGCAGCCCGTGGCCCGGGCGACGGCGCCGACGATGGCCGAGCGCCAGCGCTCGGCGCCGGCACTGGTCAGTTGCAGCACCACCGTGTCGCCGTAACGGTCGGCGATCACCCCGGGCAGTCCGTCCGATTCGGCGTGGATCAGGCGCAGGCCGTCCTGGTCGGCCAGGCCCGGCATGGCCTGCCGGCGGGCGACGGCAGCGGCGACCCGGCGCTTGAAGAAGGCGTCGTCCACCGTCTCCTCCGGGTCGAAGGTCCACACCCGGGCGCGGATCCGCGACTCGGGGCTCCAGGCCGCCCGGGCCAGGGGCGTGCCGCGCTCGTCGGCCACCGTGACGGTATCCCCCGGGCGGGCGCGGCCCGACAGGCCGGCGACGGAAGTATCGAAGATCCAGGGATGGCGGCGCAGAAGTGAGCGCTCGCGGCCCGGGTGCAGGGTGAGGGTGGCCATGGCGGCGCGGATTGTCGCCCAGACCGGCGGGAAAAGCGAGGCCGGGAAATCCCCGGCCGAAAAAACGAAAGGCCGGAACGGCGAACCGCTCCGGCCCCGTCGGGAGGCGCCGTCCGGCGACCCTCCCCGCGGTTGCCCCTGCCTCAGGCCGCGCGCTTGCGGCGGGCGGCGGCGCCCAGCAGGCCCAGGCCGGCCAGCATCATGGCGTAGGTCTCGGGCTCCGGCACGTTGGAGACGATCTTGGTGGAAAAATAGGTGGTGCCGCTGCCGTAGGTCGAGGACCAGATCCAGCGGGCGGAAGCGGAGATCGGCCCGTGGAAACCCCAGGGGCTGACGCCGTTCGCGCCACGATCCACCGGCGTGCCGGTCGGCGCGGCCCAGGCGGAGGAAGCCGCTGCGGAAGCCTTCCAGTCGGCCGTCACGCCGGTCAGCAGGGTCTGGGTGCCGTTGCTGAAGCTGAAGGCGGCATCGCTGAGGGTGAACTGGCCCAGGAAGGCCTCGGGGCGACCATAGTCCCTTGCCACGACGTGCAGGTAGTAATCGGTGCCGTTGGCCAGCGCGCTGCTGGTGAAGGGGTAGGTCACACCCCAGTTGTTTCCGGTGCCGATGAGCGCACCGAGGACGGAATCGTCGGTGCTGAGATAGGCCCAGAACTCGTTGTCGGCACTTGCCTTGCCGCTCAGGGTGGTGGCGCCGGCGCCGGCGGAGAGGGCCAGGCCAACGGCCAGGGTGATCGCGCGAAGCTTCATGGACAAATGCCTTTCTGATGTGAAGGTGTGTAATGGGTCACGAAAATACGAAGAAAGCCCCACCGCCGCAATAGTCCGATCGGACTAACCATGGGCAGGGACGGGGGAGCCCGGGCCTTCCCCTCCGGGAAAACCCATGGCCGGTCCCCCCTCGCGGCCGCTCTCTGGCAACATGGCGGCCGCACCGATACCCCGACCGACCGCATGGATTCGACGCCCACCCCCCCGCCCCGCCCCACCCTGATCCAGCGCCTGGCCGCCGCCTGCCTGCGCCTCTTCGGCTGGAAGGCCATCGGCCGGGAACTCGTCCCCGCCAAGTCGGTGCTGGTGGTCTACCCGCACACCTCGAACTGGGATTTCCCCCTCGGCGTCCTGACCCGCGCCGCCCTCGGCCTGCAGGCGAACTGGATCGGCAAGGACAGCCTCTTCCGCTGGCCCTTCGCCGGCTTCATGCGGGCCCTCGGCGGCATCCCCGTGGACCGCAGGAACCCGGCCGGCTTCGTGGAGCAGATGATCGCCCTCTATCCGCGCTACGAGCGCCTCAACCTGGCCATCGCCCCCGAAGGCACGCGCAGCCGGCGGCCGGGCTGGAAGTCCGGCTTCTACCGCATCGCCCTCGGCGCCGGGGTGCCGGTGTCCGTGGCCAGCATCGACTACGCCCACCGGGAGGCCGGCATGCTCGGCAGCATCCTGCTCACCGGCGACCGGGATGCCGACATGGCGCGCATCGCGGCCCTGTTCGAGGGCCGGCGCGGCAAGCGCCCGGAACTAGCCTCGCCGCTGATCCTGCTCGACGGCGACCGCCGCGCCTGAATCGGCGGAAGGGCCGGCGGGCCCATGCTCAGGACCGGGCGCCGGCCGATGGACAGCCCCGCCGCCCCCACTCATAATCCGTTCCAGACGCCCCGGCCGCGGGCGGAAAACAGAACAGGAACGAGGAGAGCAGACATGAACGCCCCGACCCCGCCGGGTGCCCTTCCGGACGTCTCCCTGGACGACAAGTACCTGGTCCGCGAAGGCCGCATCTACCTGTCCGGCACCCAGGCCCTGGTCCGCCTGCCCATCCAGCAGCGCCTGCGCGACGCCGCCGCCGGCCGCAACACCGGCGGCTACGTCTCCGGCTACCGGGGCTCGCCCATGGGCCGCTACGACATGGAGATGTGGAAGGCGGCGCCGCTGCTGGCCGAGCACCACATCAGCTTCCGCGCCGCCGTGAACGAGGACCTGGCCGCCACCGCCATCTGGGGCGCCCAGTACGTGGGCACCTTCCCCGGCGCCACCCACGACGGCGTCTTCGGCATCTGGTACGGCAAGGGCCCGGGCGTGGACCGCAGCGGCGACGTGCTGCGCCACGCCAACTCCGCCGGCACCGGCCGCTGGGGCGGCGTGCTGGCCCTGGCCGGCGACGACATGGGGGCCAAGTCCTCGACCATCGCCAACTTCAGCGACCAGGTCTTCATCGCCGTCGGCATGCCCTTGCTCTACCCGTCCAACACCCAGGAGATCCTCGACTACGGCCTGCACGGCATCGCCATGAGCCGCTACTCGGGCTGCTGGGTGGGCATGAAGCTGGTCACCGACATCGTCGAGGGCGGCGGCACCGTCGAGGTGGGGCCGGACCGCCCCGCCATCACCCTGCCCGACCTGGCCCCGGCCCCGGCCCTCGGCCCCGCCGGCTGGAACATCCGCGGCTTCGACATGCCCCTGCCCCAGGAGGACCGGCTCTACAACCACAAGCTGCACGCCGCCCTGGCCTATGCCCGGGCCAACGGCCTCAACCGCATCGTCGCCGACCCGCCGGCCCCGCGCTTCGGCCTGATGGCGGCCGGCAAGGCCTGGCAGGACCTGCTCCAGGCCCTCGGCGAACTCGGCATCGACGAGGCGCGGGCGGCCGAGTTGGGCATCCGCCTGGCCAAGGTGGGCATGACCTGGCCCCTGGACCCGGTGTTCGCCGCCGACTTCGCCCGCGGGCTGGAGGCCGTCCTGGTGGTCGAGGAAAAGCGCCCCCTGCTCGAGAACCAGCTGAAATCCGTCCTCTACGACCTGCCCCTGGAGAGCCGGCCGCGCATCGCCGGCAAGTTCGCCGGCGGCGGCGAGTGGTCGCCGGAGCGAGGCGCGCCGCTGCTGCCCGGCGTCGCCGAGCTCTCGCCGCCGCTGGTCGCCCGCGCCGTCGCCGCCCTGCTGCGCGACCTGATGCCCGACTGCGGCCTGGCCGCCCCCGCCACCGCCGCCGCCGCCCCGGCCCGGCCCTCGCCCATGCGCCTGGCCAGCTTCTGCTCCGGTTGCCCCCACAACCGATCCACCAAGGTGCCCGAGGGTTCCCGCGCCCTGGCCGGCATCGGCTGCCACACCATCGCCATGCTGCAGAACCCGCAGCAGACCACCACCGTCTCCCACATGGGCGGCGAGGGCGCCATGTGGCTGGGCCAGCAACCGTTCACGAAGGAAAAGCACGTCTTCGCCAACATGGGCGACGGCACCTACTTCCACTCCGGCTTCCTGGCCATCCGCCAGGCCGTGGCGGCCAGGGTGCCGATCACCTACAAGCTGCTGGTGAACGGCTTCGTCTCCATGACCGGCGGCCAGCCCATCGACGGCGACCTGCCGGTGCCGCGCCTGGCCGCCGAGCTGGTTGGCGAGGGGGTGCGGAAGCTGGCCATCGTCACCGACGACCCGGGCAAGTTCGCCGCCGCTGCCCTGCCCCCGGGCGTGCCCGTGCGGCCGCGCCACGAGATGGACCTGGTGCAGCGGGAGTTCCGCCAGTACCCCGATGTCTCCGTCATCATCTACGACCAGCCCTGCGCCACCGAGCGCCGGCGCCTCCGGAAGCGCGGCAAGTGGCCGGACCCGGACCGCCGCACCTTCATCAACAGCGCCGTCTGCGAGGGCTGCGGCGACTGCGGCAAGGTCTCAAACTGCCTCTCCATCGAGCCCCTGGAAACCCCCCTGGGCCGCAAGCGGAAGATCAACCAGTCCTCCTGCAACAAGGACTTCACCTGCGTCGAGGGCTTCTGCCCGAGCTTCGTCAGCGTCGAGGGCGCCCGCCTGCACAAGCCCGCCGCGCCGGACGTGCGCCACGACGACTTCCCGGAACTGCCGGAACCGGCCGTCGCCCGCCCGCAGGGCCTGGCCAGCATCCTGGTCACCGGCATCGGCGGCACCGGCGTCGTCACCATCGGCCAGGTCCTGGGCATGGCGGCCCACGTGGATGGCCTGTGCTGCTCGGTGCTCGACGTCACCGGCCTGGCCCAGAAGTACGGCGCCGTGCTCTCCCACGTGCGCATCGCCCCGCGCCAGGCCGACCTCCATGCCACCCGCATCGCCGCCGGCGAGGCCGACACGGTGGTCGGCTGCGACCTGATCGTCAGCGCCGGCGACGAGGCCGTCTCCAAGATGCGGGCCGGCCGCACCCGGGTCGCAGTCTGCACGGACCTGATCCCCACCGCCGAGTTCGCCCGCAATCCCGACTGGAAGGTGGACGCGGCGGCCCTGCGGGAGAAGATCGCCGGCAGCGCCGCCGAGGTCTTCTCCGTCGAGGGTATCCGCATCGCCTCGGCCCTGCTGGGCGACGCCATCGCCGCCAACATGTTCATGCTGGGCGTCGCCTGGCAGCGCGGCTGGATCCCCCTTTCCGCGGCGGCCATCGAGCGGGCCATCGAGCTGAACGGCGTGCAGCCCGAGTTCAACAAGCGCTGCTTCCTCTGGGGCCGCCGGGCCGCCCACGACCCGGCCGCCGTCGATGCCAGGGCGCGGGCCGCCCTGCCCGTCGCCGCCCGGCAGCCGGAAGCCGGGGAGGACACCCTGGCCGAGGCCATCGAGCGCCGCGCCGCCATCCTCGCCGACTACCAGGACGAGGCCCTGGCCGGCCGCTACCGGGCCCGGGTGGGGCAGGTCGCCGCCGCCTGCGCCGCCGGCGGCTACGGCGAGCGGCTGCCCCGGGCCGTTGCGGAGAGCCTCTTCCGCCTGCTGGCCGTCAAGGACGAATGGGAGGTGGCCCGCCTCTTCGCCTCGCCGGAGTTCGAGCGGGAGCTGGCCGCCACCTTCCAGCCCGGCTACCGGCTGCGCTTCCACCTGGGGGCCTGGCCCTTCGGCCGCACCGACCCGGTGTCCGGCCGGCCGGTCAAGGGCGAGGCCGGCCCCTGGGTGATGGGCGCCTTCCGCCTGATGGCCCGCTTCCGCGGCCTGCGCGGAAGCTGGCTCGACCCCTTCCGCAACAATGACGAGCGCAAGCTGGCCAACCGGCTGCTGGCCGACTACGAGGCCGACGTGGACGCCATCCTCGCCCGCCTTTCCGCCGCCAGCCTGGAGGCCGCCCTGAAGCTCGCCGCCCTGCCCGACAAGGTGCGCGGCTACGGCCATGTGAAGGCCGCCACCGCCGAGACCGCCGGGAAGGAGAGGGAGGAATTGCGATACGCATTGCAGAATCCGCCGGCGCGGCAGGCCGCATGAAAAGAAGATCGTCCGCCGCCTTCGTAGGAGCGGGCTTGCCCGCGATGCATTGCGTCCCGATCCACCGCAATCGCGGCCAGGGCCGCTCCTACGAGAGCGGTGAGGGCTTGTCGGTCCGCCGGGGCGATTGCCAAGCACCCCCTGTAGGAGCGGGCTTGCCCGCGATGCCTTGCGTCCCGATCCACCGCGATCGCGGCCAGGGCCGCTCCTACGAGAGCGGTGAGGGCTCGCCGGTCCGCCCGGGCGATTGCCAAGCACCCCCTGCAGGAGCGGGCTTGCCCGCGATGCCCTTGGCTTTTTCCCACCCTGTTCGCGGCCAGGGCCGCTCCTACGAGAGCGGTGAGGGCTCTCCGGTCCGCCGGGACAATTGCCAAGCGCCCCCTGTAGGAGCGGGCTTGCCCGCGATGCCTTGCCCGTTGGTCCACTGCGATCGCGGCCAGGGCCGCTCCTACAATACCGACGCCGGATGCATGACCGCCGACCATTTCATCGCGCCTCACCTCGCGCGGTACGAACCGTTCAAGGATCCAGCATGAGCACCGAATTCATCCAAGCCCTGCGCAACCTGGTCGGCCACGATGGCGTCCTGGTCGGCGAGGACGTCCGCAGCCGGCCGGCCGGCTTCTTCCGCGACGACCACCTGCAGGCCGACATGCTGGTGCGGCCGCGCAACACCGAGCAGGTGGCGGCCGTGCTGCGCCTGTGCCACGAGGCCCGCCAGCCGGTGGTGGCCCAGGGCGGGCGCACCGGCCTCGTCCATTCCGGCGACGCCGCCCCCTCCGAGCTGATCCTGTCCATGGAGCGCATGGCCGCCCTCGAGGAGATAGACCCCATCCAGCGCATCGCCGTGGTCCAGTCCGGCCTGACGCTGCAGGCCCTGCAGGAGGCCGCCGACGAGCACGACCTGGCCTTCCCCCTCGACCTGGGCGCCCGCGGCTCCTGCACCCTGGGCGGCAACGTCTCCACCAACGCCGGCGGCAACCGGGTGATCCGCTACGGCATGACCCGCGACATGGTGCTGGGCCTGGAGGCCGTGCTGGCCGACGGGACGGTGGTGTCCTCCATGAACCGCATGCTGAAGAACAATGCCGCCTACGACCTGAAGCAGCTCTTCATCGGCACCGAGGGCACCCTGGGCATCGTCACCCGCCTGGTGCTGCGCCTGCGCGAGAAGCCGCGCAGCCAGGACGTCGCCCTGGTGGGCATCGAGAGCTTCGCCAAGCTCACCGCCTTCCTGAAGCACATGGACCGGGGCCTGGGCGGCGCCCTCTCCGCCTTCGAGGCCATGTGGGATTCCTTCTACAAGCTGGTCAGCACGCCGCCCGCCAAGTGCGCCCCGCCGCTGCCCCAGACCCATTCCTACTACGTGCTGGTGGAGGCCCAGGGCGCCGACCCGGAGAGGGACAGCGCCCGCTTCAACGCCGTGCTGGAGGAGGCCCTGGAGCAGGAACTGATCGCCGACGCCGCCATCGCCCACTCGGAGCGGGAGCGGGCCGGCCTCTGGGCCCTGCGCGACAGCGTGCTGGAGATGGTGCGCTTCGGCATGCCCTTCCTGTTCGACGTCTCCCTGCCCATCCCGCACATGGAGGCCTACGTGGAGGAGGTGCACGGCGCCCTGCGGGCGCGCTGGCCCGAGCACCACTGCTGGACCTTCGGCCACCTGGGCGACGGCAACCTGCACTTCGGCGTCATCGTCCCCGGCGACCCGGCGGAGACCCACCCCGCGGTCGAGCAGGCCGTCTACGAACCCCTGGCCCGCATCGGCGGCTCCGTCTCCGCCGAGCACGGCATCGGCCTGGAGAAGAAGCCCTACCTGCACCTTTCCCGAAGCGGCACGGAGATAGGCATCATGAAGACCCTGAAGCGCACCTTCGATCCCCATGGCATCCTGAATCCGGGGAAGGTGTTTTGAAATTCATTTTCACCGCAGAGGACGCAGAGGACACAGAGGGAAAATCGTTAAAGGCTAGAGGCGTCCATATTTCGAGCAGACACGGTCCGCCTTTTCCCGGCTCTGGTTTTTCTCCGAGTCCTCTGCGTCCTCTGCGGTGAAACGATTTGCCGTAATCGTCAGGGAGGCGACATGGGCACGATGAACCTGGTACCGGCCACCGTCGAGGACTTCCGCCGGCTGGCCGAGAAGCGCCTGCCGCGGGCCTTCTTCGACTACATCGACGGCGGCAGCGGCGCCGAGACCACCCTGGCCGCCAACGCCGCCGACCTGGACGCTCTGCGCCTGCGCCAGCGGGTGCTGCGCGACGTCTCGAAGCTCGACACCTCCGCCACCCTGCTCGGTCAGCCGCTGCCGCTGCCCGTGGCACTGGGCCCCATCGGACTGGCCGGCCTCTTCGCCCGCCGCGGCGAGGTGCAGGCCGCCCGGGCCGCCGAGGCGGCAGGCCTGCCCTTCTGTCTCTCCACCGTCTCCATCTGCTCCATCGAGGAGGTGCGCGCGGCCACGAAGGCGCCCTTCTGGTTCCAGCTCTACGTCATGAAGGACCGGGGCTACGTGAAGGAACTGGTGCAGCGGGCCAGGGCCGCCGGCTGCGGCGCCCTGGTACTCACGGTGGACCTGGCCGTCACCGGCGCCCGCTACCGGGACGTGAGGAACGGCATGACGGGCGGCGGCCTCGGCCTGGGCGGCAAGCTGCGCCGCGTCTGGAACCTGGTCTCCCACACCGGCTGGCTGATGGACGTGATGCTCAGGGGCAAGCCCGTGGTCTTCGGCAACCTGCAGGCCGCCGTGCCCGACGGGCGCGACCTGCAGGCCTTCCGCGCCTGGGTGGACGCCCAGTTCGACGCCTCGGTGAGCTGGCGCGACCTGGAGTGGTTCCGCGGCCTCTGGGACGGCCCCCTGGTGGTCAAGGGCATCCTCGACCCCGATGACGCCCGGATGGCCGCCGACGCCGGCGCCCAGGCCATCATCCTCTCCAACCACGGCGGCCGCCAGCTCGACGGCGCCCCCTCCGCCGCCGCCGTGCTGCCCCGGGTGGCCGAGGCCGTGGCCCATCGGGTGGACCTGATGATGGACGGCGGCATCCGTTCCGGCCAGGACATCGTCAAGGCCCGCGCCCTGGGCGCGAAAGCCGCCATGATCGGCCGCCCCTGGGTCTGGGGCCTCGCCGCCCGCGGCGAGGCCGGCGTCGCCCAGGTGCTGGGCCTCATGAAGAAGGAGACCGAGACCACGCTGGCGCTGATGGGGCTGGACCGGCTGTCGGCCGTGGACGGGAGCGCGCTGCAGCGCTGAAACCTGGCCGGTCGGGCGGCGAATTGGTGTTTGCATCCCATGCGCGCCTGCCGTCCAATACCGTCTGGGAACCGCCGGGGAGTCAAGAAGTGGCGTTCGGCAATTCACGTTTTGCGCCGTCTTGGGCGCTCGTGAAAATCAAGGACGTGGCGGTCGAGTCCCGGATATTTGTCAGACGGATATCCTGTCGACTCCACTCATTGCCTTCGGCATCAAGTCGGGCCCCTTGGATGCTGCATGCCTACGCTGCGCGTTGCTTCTTGACGTACTGCTGCAACGCCTCATTCATTCGCGTCTGCCAGCCTTCGCCGGTAGACTTGAAGTACTCCACCACCTCAGCGCTGTAACGAACTGTTACCGCAACCTTCGTCGGGAGTTTCTGCGGCCCACGCTGGCCGGGGAGACGAACCTTTCCCTTGGCCCAGTATTTGCCCACTGCTTCCGCGTCGTTGGGGTCGTAAGGGCATTCCGAGTCTTTCACCTTCTCCGGCGCTGCCGCGATCGCGGCAGCGATCTGCTCTTTGCTAAAAGTCGAGAGCTTCGAAGTACGCGCGCGTTTCATGTTTGTCACCGTAACGACAGGAAATTAGCCGGGCGCTGTCATCGCGCTCCGCCCAAACCAGGAAGACAACCCGATCGCGAAACCAACCGAGACTTCGCAGCCGCTGTTCGCCGTATTGCTCGCGTTCGTCTTCCACCGTGACCATCGGGGCATCGAATACGCAATCAACTTCCGCCAGGTCGATTCCGTGCGCTTTGAGGTTCTTCTTGCGCTTTTTCTCATCCCAGATGATCATGCGCTTATTGTAGTTACACAAAGCTTGTAATGTCCAGCTATCTCTTGCCCCAGTGGCGCACACGCCTCCGTCAACCGGACCGCCTGCAAGCTACGCCGGGTGTGGAACCTGGTCTCCCACGCGGGCTGGCTGATGGGCGTGATGGACGTGATGGTCGGGGGCGAGCCCGTGGTCTTCGGCAACCTGCAGGCCTTCCGCGCCTGGGTGGACGCCCAGTTCGACGCCGCGGTGAGCTGGCGCGACCTGGAGTGGTTCCGCGGCCTCTGGGACGGCCCCCTGGTGGTCAAGGGCATCCTCGACCCCGATGACGCCCGGATGGCGGCCGACGCCGCCCCCTGCGTCACAATAGTTGTCGCCTCGATAGAACCGAGAACCGGGGGCGATGACGAAAGAGGGAAATGGCGCGACACGGACAAGCATTTAAGGACAGTGCCGGCGCCGGACATGCTGCAGACCCTGGGCACCGCCCTGCGCAACGCCGGCCTGGTGGGCATGGGCCACGCCATCCTCTTCGGCAGCCCCGGCGAGGCGGCGGAGTGATATCTTTTCGCGGCGAGCGACATGCCCCCGCGATGGCGGCGGGCCTTCCGGAATCCCGGTTCCATTCGTCATCGCAAGACAGGAGCCCGCCATGACCGCCTTCCACCATTCGCGCGAACTTCCCTTCCCGCCGGCAAAGGTGTTCGCGGCCATCGCCGATCCGGCGCGGCTGGCCCGCTGGTGGGGCCCGGACGGATTCCGCAACAGCTTCGCAGTGTTCCAGTTCGAGCCCGGCGGGCGCTGGGTGTTCACCATGCACGGCCCGGACGGGACCGATTACCCCAACGAGGCGGTGTTCGCCGAGATCCGGCCCGAGGCCCTGGTGCGCATCCGGCACACCTGCGCGCCGCTGTTCGAGCTGGCCATCGAGCTGCAGGCTTGCCCGGCCGGCACCCGGGTCGTCTGGACCCAGCGCTTCGACGATCCGGAGCTGGCCCGCTCCCTGCGGCCTATCGTCGAGCCGGCCAACGAGCAGAACCTGGACCGGCTGGGGCGCGAACTGGCGGCCGGCCCGCAGGAGGGGGCGTGATCCCGCGGGAATGGCCGTCGCCCCTGACTCGCCGGACTTCCGGCGGGCGGGGCCGGTCCGGGCGCCCATGATCACGATCGAGTCCTCGATGCACGTCCCGCGGATGCGGGCCCGCAGCGTCATCGACTTCATGCTGAACGCCACGGACGAGCGCTATCGCGCCTGGTGGCCCGGCACCCATTTCAGGATGCATGCCTTGAACGGCACGAAGGGCGTCGGCCAGCGCATCTGCATGGACGAGATGGTCGGCGACCGGCACCTGCGCCTGGTGTGCGAGGTCACGGAACTGGCACCCGGCCGGATCACCTGGCAGTTCCTGAAGGTCGTGCGGCTGCCCGGCTGGCTGACGCTGGCGATCGTGGACGACGCCGGCGGGGCGACGATCACCCATACGATCCGGGCGGGCTGGCGCGGCTTCGCCGGGCGCCTGCTCGACCCGCTGTTGCGGCTCTGGTTCTCGGCGCGCTTCGAACGAATGATGGACGAGCACTTCTCCACTGAGTTCCCGAGGCTTGCCGAGATGCTGGCGGCGCCGGAGAATGTGGCCCCGCCCTCCCGCTGAGTGTCGCCGCCGGACCGAACCTTGCCGGACCGATCGCCGATTTCCGACCCCCTGGACCCCCTGGACGCCATGCCCCCCAAGGCCCGCATCTCCCGCCCGCCCCGCTCGCCAAAGACCGCATGGACCCGCTGACCCACGGCCTGCTCGGCGCCGTCGCGGCCAAGGCCCTGCTCGGCCGGCGCCTCGGCCATGCCGGATGGATGATCGGCGCCGCGGCGGGCATGCTGCCGGACGTGGACTTCTTCATCCGCAGCGAGGCCGACCCGCTGCTCAACATCGAGTACCACCGCCAGTTCACCCATTCCCTCGCCGCCATTCCCTGCGGCGGGGCGCTCGCCGCGCTGCCCTGGCTGGCCCTGCGGAAATGCCGCGCCGAGTGGCGCGCCGTGCTGGCGGCCGGCATCGCCGGCTACGCCACCCACGGCCTGCTCGACGCCTGCACCACCTACGGCACGCACCTGCTCTGGCCTTTTTCCGAGGCCCGCGCGTCCTGGAACCTGATGACCACCATCGGGCCGCTGGTCACCCTGTTCCTGCTGGCGGGCATCGTCTTTGCCGTGCGCCGGCGCGCGCGCGGGCCGGCCATCGCGGCCCTGGCCCTGTGCCTGGCCTACGTCGGCACGGCCGCCTTGCAGCGCGACAAGGCGGCCGCGGCGCTCGGGCGCATCGCCCAGGGACGCGGCCACGCCGTCGACCGCGCCGAGATCTTCCCCACCGTCGGCAATCCCCTCGTCTGGCGCACCCTCTACCGCAGCGGCGGCACGCTGCACGCCGACCGCGTGCGCGTGCCCTTTTCCGGCGCGGCGTCGTGGAAGGCCGGCGCCCGGATGACCCAGGTCGGCGAAGGCGACCTGAGCCCCGCCGAGCGCGCCGACCCGCGCGTGCGGCGCGACTTCCGGCGCTTCAGCCATTTCTCGGCCGGCTGGGTCACGCGGGCGCCCCGCGATGCCGGCGTGGTGGCCGACGCCCGCTACTCCCTCGACACCGTCGCCTTCGAGCCGATCTGGGGCGTGCGTTTCAGGCCGGCCCAGCCCATCCCGACGGAATGGGTCGCCCGCGACCGCGAACGCCGCATTCCCCTCGGCGAGCTCTGGCGGGAGATCGTCGGCCGCGCCGACGGCTATGGCCCCCTGCCGCCGCCCCGGCTGGAAGTCGCGCGCCGGCTCCCCTGACCCCCCCCCCCCACGGATTCGACATCCCCGCCCGCCGCCGCCGCACCGATCGACGTCCTCCGACCCCCATGGATCTCGCGCCCCTCGCCACCCTCTCCGACGACCACGTGGACCAGCTCGTCGCCCTGTACCGGGGCGAATGGTGGTGCAAGGACCGCCAACGGGACGAGGTGGAGGCCATGCTCCGCCATTCCGATTTCGTCTTCGCCTATGCCGATGGGGAGGGCCGGCTGGCGGCCTTCGCCCGGGTCCTCACTGACCGGGTCTTCAAGGCCCTGGTCTTCGACGTGATCGTGCGGCCGGACTTCCGCGGCACCGGCATCGGCCGGCGCCTGCTGGAGGACGTCGCCGGCCATCCGGTGCTCTCCCGGGTGCGCCACCTGGAGCTCTACTGCCGGCCCGAACTGCGGGCCTTCTACGCATCCTTCGGCTTCGCCGACGCGGAAGGTGTGCTGCTGCTGCGGCGCACGCCCGGCGGCCCGGCGGGTTCCTAGGCGGCCCGGTGGCCGCGCCGCCCGCGATGCCCGCCGCCGGCCCCTGCCGCGTCGCGCCCTGGCCGCTGCCCGCCGATGCGCTGCTGGTGAAGTATCGCGAAGAAGGCGGCTACGCCGACTGCTATGCCGTGGTGGTGCCGCGGACGGTGACCCATGCCGACTACGTGGCGGCCTTCTACACGACGCCGCTCTTCCGGCTGGAGCGGGCCCTGCTGGGCTGGCTGGCCGGGCGGCCCTCCACGGACGCCGACGCGCGGGCCCTGGCCGAGGGCGCGGACCGCTTCGCGGCCTGG
>JBPOHD010000065.1:0-8411 GCA_052035955.1 Pseudomonadota bacterium | reverse complement strand
ATATCACGGGCACGGGAGGCGAACGGGAAACCGGTCGGTCGCGCCGGCCGGGAAGGTCCGGCGAGGGCCGGGTCCCACCGGTGCCGACGCGGGCGCCGGAAGCGCCGCTCCGTCGCCAACTCCGACCAGATCTCCGCGCCGCCATACCCCCGCTAATGTCATGGCATTGGTATCATGCACGCCTTGTTTTTCCGCTGGCTGCGTCATATCGCCAAGCCCTGTAATCCAACGGATTCTCACGGAATGCGTGGATTGAATCGTCCCCCGCCCGGGAAAGGCTGCAGTGAGCTTCGCAGGCATCGAAAGGGCGTCGGTCCGGCCCACGCCGGATCGCCTTGGCGAGACCACTGACAGTTTCCGATTTCCACCATGCCGACCTTGCTCAATACCGCGCCCTTCTTCGCCTACGGCGACGGGAAGATCCAGACCGATTTCGGATTCACGGACGAGTACGCCCGGGGGGTACTCCTGCAGCCGGATGGCAAGCTCGTGGTGTCGGGAAGGAATTTCCTGGTCCGCTACAACGCCGACGGGACCCTGGATACGTCGTTCGGCACGGCCGGCAAGGCAGGCACACCTTTTTCCTCGTCGAATGGACTGGGACAGATCGCTGCGTTGCAGGCGGACGGCAAGATCCTCTTCGCCGGGACGCTGTATTCGGCGGGGACGTTCTCGTTCGCCGTCGCCCGTTACCTGGCGGACGGGACCCTCGACACTGCGTTCGGCACCGACGGCATCGCCACCGTGTCCTTCGGTTCCAGCGGGGACGATTGCGCGGCGGTTGCAATCCTCGGCGACGGGAAGATCCTGCTGGCCGGCACGACGATGGCCGCGGGTTTTTACGACTACGGTTTGGCCCTGCTCGATGCGGACGGTGCCCTGGTTCCTGGCTTCGGCGGCGGCGGCAAGGTGGTCACGGATTTCGGCATCGCCGGCGACCAGGCGCGCGCCGTCGCGGTGCAGGCGGACGGGAATATCCTCGTCACCGGCTGGAGCCATGCGGATCCCGGCTACGCGTCGACGGACTTCTCCCTCGCCCGCTACGATACCGACGGCAGCCTGGACACCACCTTCGGCACCGGCGGCAAGCTCACGGCGAGCGTGGCCGTCTCGGATTCCGGCCACGGCGTCGCCGTCCAGCCGGACGGGAAGATCGTCGTGGTCGGCGCCTCGTCGGGGGACATCAGCGTCCTTCGCTTCAACGCCGACGGCACACCGGACACGGGCTTCGACGGCGACGGCAAGGCCGTCGTGTCGCTGCTGCCCTAC
Source organism: Pseudomonadota bacterium (assembly GCA_052035955.1). GTDB lineage: Bacteria > Pseudomonadota > Gammaproteobacteria > Burkholderiales > Rhodocyclaceae > JAEUNJ01. Next base: position 7,142 of record JBPOHD010000065.1, on the reverse strand, counting down.
GACGCCGGAACCTGCGTGGCCCTGCAGCCCGATGGCAAGATCCTCGTCGGCGGCGCGACCGCCGACGCCGGCCTTTCCAAATTCGCCCTCCTGCGGTTGAACGCCGACGGCACCCTCGACGCGGGCTTCGGCACGGGAGGCACCGTCGAGACCGCCTTCGGGACGGGATACTTCCTCGGCGATTCCACCGCCTACGGCATCGCCGTGCAGCCCAACGGAAGGATCGTCCTGTCGGGTACCGCGTTCACCGGCCTGACCCGGGACATCGGCCTCGTCCGCTTCAACAGCGATGGGTCCCCGGACACCTCCTTCGATACGGTGAAAGTCGATCCGCTGGCCGTGACCGCCCACGTGGGAGAGGACCGACTGCCCGTGGTCCTGGACGCGGCGGCGCGGGTCCGCGACGCCGAACTCGGCGCCGCCGGCGACTATGCCGGCGCGACGCTGACCCTGGCCCGCCAGGGCGGGGCCAACGGGGATGACCGCTTCTCGGCCTCGGGCGCCCTGGGCGCGCTGACGGAGGGCGGCACCCTGACCCTCGGCGGCGTTCCGATCGGGACCGTGACGACCCATTCCGGCGGCACCCTCGTGCTCGCCTTCGGTGCCGGGACCACCCAGGCGCGGCTGGACCAGGTCATGCAGTCCATCGCCTACACGAACCTTGGGGAAGACCCGCCGGGCGTCCTCGACATCGCCTGGGTATTCGACGACGGCAACGCCGGCGCCCAGGGGACCGGCAGCGCCCTGTCCGTGTCCGGCACGAGCCACGTCACGGTGACCCTCCTGAACAAGGCCCCGCACCTGACGGGCGTGGATGCGGATGCCTGCGCCACCGAAGGCGGCGTTCCGGTGGTCCTGGACGGCAGCGTCGGCGCCTCCGATGCGGAACTGTCCGCATCCGGCAACTATGCCGGCGCATCCATCACCCTCGCCCGGCACGGAGGTGCCAGCGGCGACGACCGGTTCTCCGCCACGGGGGGCCTGGCCGCCCTGAATCCGGGCCCGCTGGTCCTGGACGGCGTGAGCATCGGGACTGTCAACGTCAATGCCGTCGGGATACTGAAGCTGACGTTCTCCGCCGCCGCAACCCAGGCCCGGGTGGACGCGACCCTGGGTTCCATCGCCTATGCCTACGCCGGTGACGCTCCTCCGGCCTCGGTCCGGATCGACTGGACCTTCGACGACGGGAACACCGGCGCCCAGGGGGCGGGCGGGGCCGGGTCGGCCCAGGCGCAGACGCTGGTGCATCTCTCGGCCGTCAACGACGCGCCCTCCTGGAGCGGCCTCGCGGCCAGCACCATTTATGCCGCCGGCGCCGATCCGATGCCCCTCGACACCAGCGTCCACGTGACGGACCCGGAACTGGCCGCGCGCGGGCATTACGGCGGCGCCTCGGTCACCCTGGTCCGCCATGGCGGTGCCGACGTCCGGGACGGGTTCTTCGCCCGGGGCAGCCTGGGTGCGCTCGCCGAGGGCGGCGCCCTCACCCTGGGCGGGGTGACGGTCGGCACGGTCACGACCGATTCGGGCGGCACCCTGGCGCTGCTGTTCAACGACCAGGCCACCCAGGCGCGGGTGGACGAGGTGCTGAGTTCCCTCGCCTACGCCGGCGACGGCATCGCGGCGGCGGATTCGGCGCCGATCGACTGGATCTTCGACGACGGCAACGGCGGGGACCAGGGCACCGGCGGTGCCCTCTCGGCCACGGGCAGCATGACGGTCCAGGTCGTGACCCCGAACACGGCGCCCCAGTTCAGCGGAACCAGGGCCGAACCGGCGACGGTGGGCGACAACGGCACCAGCGTCCTGGATGCCGGGATCCATGTCTTCGACGCCGACCTGTCGGCCGGCGGCAACTATGCCGGGTCCACGGTGACCCTGGTCCGCCACGGGGGCGCCGACATCCATGACCGCTTTGCCGCCGCCGGCCAGTTGGGCTACCTGTCGGAGTCCGCGTCCCTCACCCTCGGGGGCGTCACCATCGGCCGGGTGGCGAAGAACTCGGGCGGCATCCTGTCGCTGGAATTCAATGCCAGCGCAACCCAGGCCCGGATCGACGAAGCGTTGCGGTCGATCGCCTACGCCCCGCAAGGCGTGGCGGCCCCGGCGTCGATCCAGATCGACTGGACTTTCGACGACGGCAACACCGGCGCCCAGGGCGGCGACGGTGCCAAGACGGCCACGGCCGCGACGGCGGTGCAGATCGTCCCCGCAAACGACGCGCCCCAGTTGACGGGATGGGGCGGCACGGTCGTTTTCGACCCGGACGGCAGCCCCGTGGTCATGGCCCCGGCCATCCACGCGAGCGACCCGGAACTGTCGGCCCTGGACAATTTCGCCGGTGCCTCCATCACCGTCAGGCGCCAGGCCATGACCTGGGCGGAAGACGTCTTCTCCGCCTCGGGCAACCTCGGGGCCTTGGCGGAGGGCGGCGACCTGCTGCTCTCCGGGGTCAAGATCGGCACGGTGACCCAGAATTCCATGGGCATCCTGACCCTCGGCTTCAACGGCAACGCCACCCAGGCAAGGGTGGACGAGGCCCTGCGCTCGCTGGCCTATTCCAACAGCAACAGCGGTCCGCCGGGATGGGTGACCCTGGACTGGCAGTTCAGCGACGGCAACACCGGCGGCCAGGGCGCCGGCGGGGCGTTGAGCGCCGCCGGTCTCTCCCATGTCGAGATTCCGCCCCTGCCCAACCGCACGCCGGATGCATCGCTGGGCGTGAGCAGCGGGGCCCTGAACATGAATTCGGGCTTCCCCCTGGCCATCACCTCCGTCGGGCAGACAATCACCGGGACCTTCACCGCCAGTTCGATCCACGTCATCCTGTCCTCCGGTTCGGCCGATTACACCGGCAACTTCGCCTACGTCGGCCGGGCGCTGGCGAGCTACAGCACCCTCGATTCCTACACGTATTCGGCCGGGGGGCTGAACTTCTTCCTGGCCCTGGCCGGCCCGATGGACGCCTCGACCTATTTCAGCCTGGCCGGGAACGGCAGGAACTTCCTCGCCTATGCCCTGGCCGGCGACGACGCCATGGGCGGCGCCGGCGGCGCCGACTGGCTCATGGGCTTCGCCGGCTCCGACACCCTTTCCGGCGGCGCCGGCAACGACAAGCTGGCCGGCGGCATGGGGGCCGACACCATGCTCGGCGGCGAGGGCAACGATACCTTCATCTACGCCGGCGCCGGGGATTCGACCCTGGCGGCGACGGACCGCATCACCGACTTCGCCGACGGCGACCGGCTGGAGTTCACCGGGCTCAAGGGCATGCACTGGACGCCGGCCCCCTTTCCCTTCGCCGCCAGCGTCGGCGCCACGGTGGCGGCCATCGAGGCCGACGTGTCCCTCGCCAACGCCGTCGTGCAGTTCGTCAACGGCAACAGCCACTACCTGTACCTGAAGGGGAACGGCAGCGGCACCGCCTTCGGCGGCACCCTGGTCGGCATGCGGGGCACGACGCCCCTGGCCGTCGGGCAGGTGACCGGCGGCGCCAGCCAGGCCCTCGCCAATACCGCGCCCACGGGCGGCGTCACCGTCTCCGGCATGGCCCTGCAGGGGCAGGTGCTGACAGCGGCCAACGACCTGGCCGACGTGGAGGGAGTGGGCAGCATCGCCTACCAGTGGCAAAGCTCCGCCAACGGCACCACCTGGACCAACATCGCCGGCGCCACGGGCGCCGCCTTCACCCTGGGCGCCGCCCAGGTGGGCCTCAAGGTCCGCGCCGTGGCCAGCTACAGGGACGGCATCGGCACCGCCGAGTCCGCGGCCAGCGCGCCGACGATCCCGGTGGTCCCGCCCATCGCCGTCAGCTTCACCGACAACGTGGCCGGCACCGTCAATGCGACGTCGAGCCTGGTCTACACCCTCAAGTTCAACCAGCCCGTCACGGGGCTGACCGCCGGCGACTTCACGGTCACCAACGGCAGCATCGCCTCCGTCGCCGGCGCCGGCAGCACCTGGACGGTGGGCGTCACCCAGACCCAGAACGTGGTTTCCGGGACCATGGGGCTCACCCTGAAGGCCGGTGCCGTCGAGGGGGCGGCCGGCAACACCAACGCCGCGGCCGCCGCCGGCGCCCAGGCCATCGACACCCGGCTGCCCTATGCCCCCTGGATGATGGCCTACGCGAGCTTCTACACGGCCGTCAAGCCCCAGGTCACCCTGCAGACCAGCCTGGGCCAGGTGGTCATGGAACTGGACCCGAACAGCGCGCCGCTCACCGTCGCCAACATGCTGGCCTATGCCCGCGACGGCTTCTATGACGACACCCTCTTCCACCGGGTCATTCCCGGCTTCATGGCCCAGGGGGGCGGGTTCAACTCGGGCATGGTCTACAAGGCGCCGACCTACGCGCAGATTCCCCTGGAGTCCCACAACGGCCTGTCGAACCTGCGCGGCACCGTGGCCATGGCGAGGACCAGTTCCTTCAACTCGGCGACCTCCCAGTTCTACGTCAACGTGGTGAACAACACCTCCCTGGACTACGTTAACGATTCGGTCCCGGGCTACGCGGTCTTCGGGAAGGTTCTTTCCGGCATGTCGGTGATCGACGCCATCGTCTCGGTGCCGACCCACACGGTCGGGGTGAACGGGAACGTCCCCGTCTCGGACGTCACCATCGATTCCCTGGCCCAGACGGTGGCCGGGGACAGCTACAGCAACAGCGGGACGATCTACGTGGCCCTGGAGTCCGGCGCCACCTGGGAATACAGCATCAACGGCGGAGCCTCGTGGACCAAGGGCAGTGCGAACTTCTTCGTCCTGCCGGTGGGTTCCTATGCCGAAGGCGTCGTGCGGATGCGGGAAACCGACCCGGCCGGCAACGTGAGCCTGGTGACCCGTTCGACCGGCAACCTGGTGGTGGAGAAGACCGCGCCGGTGGTGACGGCCTTCGCGCCCGCGGACGGCGCTGCCTCGGCGACGGTGGATGGCAACATCGTGCTCACCTTCAGCGAAGCGATCCGGCGGGGCAGCGGCACCATCGTGCTGAAGACCGCCGCCGGCGTGGTCGTCGAGAGCTTCCAGGCATCGGATGTCGAGCGGGTGACGATCACCGGCAACGTCCTGAGTCTCAATCCGACGGCGAACCTGCTGGTCAATACCCGTTACCTGGTGGTGTTTCCCGCCGGCGCCGTGAAGGACCTGGCCGGCAATGCCTATGCCGGGACCTCCGCCTACGACTTCACCACCCAGGGCCCGGCCATCAACGGCGCGGAGGGGGACGACGACCTCCTGGGCACGGCCGTGGCCGAAAGGATGTTCGGCCTGGGCGGCGACGACCATCTGGACGGCAAGGACGGGGCCGACACCCTGGCGGGCGGCCTGGGCGCCGACACCCTGGACGGCGGCCTCGGCGCCGACCGGCTGTTGGGCGGGGCGGGCAAGGACACCTATGTCCTGGACAATGCCGGCGACATGGTGGACGAGGAAGGCAACGGGGATACGGGCGACCTTGCGAAGGCAAGCGTGACGATCGACCTGGGATTGCCCGCCTACGCCGGCATCGAGGATGTGACGCTGACCGGCACCGCGGCCCTCAATGCCACCGGCAATGGCGGCGCCAATCACCTTACGGGCAACGGCGGAGCCAACGTGCTGGACGGCCGGGGCGGCGCCGACACCCTGGTCGGCGGAAGCGGCAACGACACCTACGTGGTCGACGATGCCGGGGACGTGGTGACGGAGGACCTCGCGCTGGGCGGAGGGATCGACCTGGTGAAGTCCGCCGTCGATTTCGTGCTTGGGGACAACCTGGAGAACCTGACCCTGACGGGGACCGGGGACATCGACGGCCGCGGCAACGGACTGGCCAACCTGGTGCTGGGCAACGACGGCGCCAACGTGCTGGACGGCGCGGGCGGAGCGGACGTCCTGAAGGGCGGCAAGGGCAACGACCTCTACCGTGTCGACCTGAAGACCGTGGGCAGCGGCGCCGCGATGACCGTGGCGCTGGAAGACGGCGTCACCGAGAACCTGAACGAAGGGACGGACAGGCTGGTGCTGCGCGGTGGTGCCGCGCTGGTCAATCCCACCACGCTGATCCTCGCCGCCAACCTGGAGCACCTGGACGCCGGCGGGACGGGGAGCACGAAGCTCAACCTCACCGGCAACGCCGCCGCCAACCAGCTGACCGGCAACGCCGCCGACAACGTCCTCGATGGCGGCGCCGGCAACGATACCCTGGCGGGCGGGGCCGGCAACGACAGCTACCTGGTCGATGCGGCGGGCGACCTGGTGGTCGAGGAGTCCGGCGGCGGGACCGACCTGGTCAAGGTCGGGATAGGCGTCGCGGGCGGCACCTACGTCCTGGCGGCGGAAGTGGAGAACGCGCTGCTGACCACGGCGGTGGCCTCCAACCTGACCGGCAATGCCCTGGGCAACCTGCTGACCGGCAATGCCGTGGCCAACGACCTGGACGGCGGGGCCGGCGCGGACACCCTGGTGGGCGGGGCGGGGAACGACACCTACCGGGTGGATGACGCCGGGGACGTGGTGACCGAAGGGGCGGGCGACGGCACGGACACGGTGAAATCCGCGATCACCTACTCGCTGGCCGACAAGGCGAACCTGGAAAACCTGACGCTGGTGGGCGAGGCCGACATCGGCGGCACCGGCAACGGGCTGGCCAACCTGCTGACCGGCAACGGCGGCGCCAACCTGCTCGAGGGTGGCGCCGGCAACGACACCCTCGACGGCGGTGCCGGCGCCGACACCCTGGTGGGCGGCACCGGCAACGACCTCTACATCGTGGACGCCGACGGCGACGTGGTGACGGAGGGATCGGTCGTGGCGACGGAGATCGACCTGGTGAAATCCGGCGTCGACTTCGTGCTTGGGGACAACCTGGAGAACCTGACCCTGACGGGGACCGGGGACATCGACGGCAGCGGCAACGGGTTAGCCAACCTGGTGCTGGGCAACGATGGCGCCAACGTGCTGGACGGCGCGGGCGGAGCGGACGTCCTGAAGGGCGGCAAGGGCAACGACCTCTACCGTGCCGACCTGAAGACCATGGGCAGCGGCGCCGCGATGACCGTGGCGCTGGAAGACGTGATTGCCGAGAACTTGAACGAAGGGACGGACAGCGTCGTCCTGCGCGGTTCGGCGGTGCTCACCAACGCCACCACCCTGACGGTGCT
>JBPOHD010000061.1:0-2529 GCA_052035955.1 Pseudomonadota bacterium | reverse complement strand
TGCGCGATCATGTAGAAGGCGACGACGATCAGGGTCGAGATCGCGGCAAAGACACGCATCGGGGTCTGGGCAAAGCGATAAGCCGCCACATCGGCGAAGGTGAACTTGCCCAGGTTGCGCAGGCGCTCGGCCATCAGGAAGGTAATCACCGGCCAGCCGACCAGCCAGCCGATCGAGAAGATCAGGCCGTCGAAGCCGTTTGCGAACACCAGGCCGGAAATCCCCAGGAAGGAAGCCGCCGACATGTAGTCGCCGGCGATGGCCAGGCCGTTCTGGAAGCCGGTGATGCCGCCGCCGGCAGTGTAGAAGTCGGCTGCGGTCTTGGTCTTGGAGGCCGCCCACTTGGTGATCCAGAGCGTGCCGGCGACGAAGATCGCGAACATGACAATGGCGGTCCAGTTGGTCGCCTGCTTCTGGGCCTGACCCAGGTCGGCACCGGCGGCCAGGACGGCGCCCGTGGCCAGGATCGCGGCCAGGCCGCCAAGGATGTGCTGGATGCGGACCTTCACTTGTTGGCCTCCTTGATGATTTCGGCGCTGATGTCGTCGAACTCGCTGTTGGCGCGACGGACATAGATCCAGGTCAGGATGATGGTGAAGACGATGACGCCGACCCCGATGGGGATGCCGACGCTCATGACCGAGCCCGTGCCGACCTTCTTGGCCAGGAACTCCTTGTCGTAGGCGACCAGCAGGATGAAGCCGTAATAGGCCAGGGCGCCGAGGATCGACATGATGATCGAATAAACGCTGCGCATCCTGGCGAATTCGACGAATTTCGGGTTGGCCCGAATCTTTGCATAGAGGTCTGCTGCCATGGCGTGTCTCCGTTTCCTCCGTTGTTTAGGGACTTTCTCCTCCCCCGACCCGCTCCCGAAGGACCGGTTGTTTTTGGCTCATGTCGGCGGGGGGAAGCCGCGAACATAGCATTCTCAGCGCAGATACGCCTACCCCGCGGGCAGATGTTCCGATACTGACACGGGGCCGGATGTTACGGGCGCACACTGACGCCCTTCTTACCGCTGCCTGACGGCCGGCTTACAAATCCGCTCAGCAGACGAGTCCCTGGGCCCGACAGGACTCCCTTTTCAGCCAGGCGAGGGCAATCCATAGCCAGAAGAGGAGGAAAAAGGCCACGAAGGGGAGGTGGCGGTCCAGGACCGCCTTCGGCGTCACGAGGCGAACCGCGCGCATGACGGGCCTGGTGACCACGAGGAACAGCGCATAGATGGGATTGCTGTTGCGCCGGGCGCCGGCCAGCAGGGCAAGGATGCCCTGGCCCAGCAGCGTGAGCAGGGCGACCTCGACGAGGGCACGCAAAATGCTCAGGATCAGCAGTTCCGGGTGCGTCATGGTATCTTCGAATCTCCCGATGCGACCCGACAGGACGATGAATTTCGAGCGCTGGCGACATTATGCCCGAGGCTGGCTGTTCCATTTTGCCGGCAATACCGAGAAGGCCTACCAATCCTACGTGGCGGCCTTCCGCGAGGATCCGCAGGACATCCAGTCGGCCCGCCACCTGGCCTTCATCGCGACCGAGCGAAAGCGCTACGACGCAGCCGAGGAGTGGTTTCTGCAAGCCCTGCGGATCGATCCGAAGGACGCCGCAACCCATTTCAACCTTGGCTATGCCCGGGAACAGGCCGGTCGTCGCCGGGAGGCCATCGAGTCCTTTCGCGACGCGGTCCGCCTGCAGCCCAATCTGGACCGTGCCTGGTACGGCCTCGGCCTGGCCCTGGCCGGGCTCGGCGAGCATGCCCAGGCGGTGGAGGCCTTTGCCGAGGCTGCCCGCCTACAACCCATGAACGGGGAAGCCTACTATCAGCTCGGCATGGCCCGTCACCATGCCGGCATGCGGGATGCCACCCGGGAAACCGTCGAGAAGCTCGTCGCCTTCGATCCAAAGCGGGCGCGCCAACTCGTTCGCGACAGCGGACGGGAAGACCTGGCGGCGCTGATTCCGCAACTGCCGTTCTGACCGATTCGGCGTTCCGACGCTGCCCGGCAAGACGAAGCCGGATCGGCAACGGCCCTCGCCGCCCCGGCCTGCCGATGAGCCGGCGAGAGCCAGGCCATCCCGCGCACCCGGGGCCACGGCCCGACCGCCGGCGCCAGGCGAAAAAAAACCCGCCTTGCGGCGGGTTTCAAAGAGGTCTCCTCCTCCGTTGTTGTCTATCAGGCGGCGCTCGTGTCGATGTCGCCTTCCAGGTTGGGATAGCGGACATGGTCCACCAGTTCCTGGATTTCCTTGCTCGGCGCCGGCGAGATCAGGCTGCCGACGATCACCCCGATGAATCCGGCGGGAATGCCGAATATCCCTGCTGCGATCGGGTTGATGTCCCACCACTTCGCGCCATTGACACCGAAGAAGGGGTAGGTCAGGTACATGTAGTACATGCAGATCCCCAGGCCCGCCAGCATGCCGATGATGGCGCCGAGCTGGTTGGCCCGCTTCCAGAAGACGCCGCAGACCAGGGCCGGGAAGAATCCCGAGGCGGCCAGGGAGAAGGCGGCGCCGACCAGGAAC
>JBPOHD010000119.1:0-1970 GCA_052035955.1 Pseudomonadota bacterium | reverse complement strand
GAATCCGACAAGGCGACCATGGACGTGCCCTCCCCGGCCGCCGGCGTGGTGAAGGAAATCCGGGTCGCCCTCGGCGACAAGGTCTCCGAAGGCAGCCTGGTGCTGGTCCTCGAGGCCGCGGCCGGCGCGCCGGCAGGCGTCACGGCTGCCGCATCCGCCCCCACGCCGTCTGCCGCAGTTCCAGCACCTTCGGCCGCGCCCGCGGTCGTCCCGCCCGACTGGGCGCCTGCCGCCCCGCCGCCGCCGGCCGCCGGCGACTTCCGTCCCACCGAAGCCGAACCGACCACTGCACCGCCGGTGGTGCACATCCCGTCCCCGGCGGAGGTGCTTTCCGAACTGGGAGGCCACAAGGCCCATGCCAGCCCGTCCGTCCGCCGCTTCGCCCGGGAACTGGGCGTCGACGTGGCGAAGGTCCAGGGCACCGGCCCGAAAGGGAGGGTCACCCAGGGCGACGTCCAGGCTTTCGTCAAGGCAGCGATCACTGGCGCGGCCCCGGCTGCCCCGACCGCTGCGGCCTCGGGGATCGGTTTCAATGTCCTGGCCTGGCCGACGGTGGATTTCGCCAGGTTCGGCCCGGTGGAGGTGAAACCCCTGCCGCGGATCAAGAAGATCTCCGGACCGAACCTCGCCCGCAACTGGGTGATGATCCCGGCCGTCACCTACCACGAGGATGCCGACATCACCGACCTGGAAGCCTTCCGGGTCCAGGTCAACAAGGAGAACGAGAAGTCGGGCGCCAAGCTGACCATGCTCGCCTTCCTGATCAAGGCCTGCGTGAAGGCACTGCAGCAATACCCGGAGGTGAACAGTTCGCTGGACGGGGACAACCTGGTCTGCAAGCGCTACTGGCACATCGGCTTCGCCGCCGACACGCCCAACGGCCTCGTGGTGCCGGTCCTGCGCGATGCGGACAGGAAGGGCGTCATGGACATCGCCCGGGAAACGTCGGAACTGGCGAAGAAGGCGCGGGACGGCAAGCTCGGCCCCGCCGAGATGCAGGGCGCCACCTTCACCATTTCCAGCCTCGGCGGCATCGGCGGGACCTGGTTCTCGCCCATCGTGAACGCCCCGGAGGTGGCGATCCTCGGCGTGAACAAGTCGGCCATGAAACCGGTCTGGGACGGCAAGTCCTTCGTGCCGCGCCTGATGCTGCCCCTGTCCCTGTCGGCCGACCATCGCGTGATCGACGGGGCCCTGGCGACACGCTTCAACGTGCTGCTGGCCCAATTGCTGGCGGATTTCCGTCGGGTACTGCTGTGACCACCATCGCCGTCGTCAAGAAGGGCGGCGAGGTGGCCATCGCCGCCGACTCCCTGACCACCTTCGGCGACACCCGGCTGGGACGCCAGTACAAGGGCGAACACCAGAAGATCCTCGATGTCCAGGGCTCCCGGGTCGGCATCTGCGGCAGTTCGGCCCACCACCTCGTCATCATGAGCGCCCTGGCCCGCCTGGAGGATGTCAAGCTCGGCTCCCGGACGGAGGTGTACGAGACCTTCCGCCGCCTTCACCCCATCCTGAAGGAGCACGCCTACCTGAATCCCAAGGAGGACGAGGACGACCCCTACGAGTCCTCCCAGATGGTGGCCCTGATCGCCAACTGCACGGGCATCTACGGCGTGTATACGATGCGCGAGGTCTTCGAGTTCGACCGCTTCTGGGCCATCGGCTCAGGCCGCAACTTCGCCCTCGGGGCCATGCACGCGGCCTTCGACGGCGACCATTCCGCCGCCCGCATCGCCGAGATCGGCGTCGCCGCGGGCATCGAGTTCGATACGGCCTCGGGCCCGCCGGTCGTCCTCCACACGCAGCCCCTGCAAGGAGAAAAGCCATGAGCCTGGAAGTCAAGGTTCCCGACATCGGCGACTTCAAGGATGTCCCCGTCATCGAAATCCACGTCCGGCCCGGCGACGCCGTCAAGGCCGAGGACGCCCTCGTCACGCTGGAATCCGACAAGGCGACCATGGACG
>JBPOHD010000073.1:0-34458 GCA_052035955.1 Pseudomonadota bacterium | reverse complement strand
CCGGAATTCCCGCCCAAAGGCTTCGCCGACCTCGACGCGGCCCGCACCTGGGCGGCGGGGTTCGTGCACTGGTACAACGTCGAACATCGCCACAGCGGCATCCGCTACGTCACTCCGGCTCAGCGCCACGCCGGGGACGACCATGCGATCCTGGCGGCGCGCCATGCGTTGTACAGCAACGCCCGCGCACTCAACCCTGCTCGCTGGAGCGGCAACACCCGCAATTGGTCGCCAGTCGGTGCAGTGGCTCTGAACCCCGAGCGGGATTCAGTCGTCACGGCCCGAGTCACGCAGGCGGATACACAATCGATAGCTGCTTGAACGAGGCGACAACTACCTTGACGCGCGCCGCCCTGGTGGAGGCAAAGGATCTGTTCGCCCCGCCCGCCGGGATCCTCGACGACCGGGACTGCATCACCGTGGCGGCCGCCGACGGCGTGCTGCTGACCATGAACTGCGATGCCCGGAATGCCTGGAGCCGCTTCGAGCGACCCATGGCGCGGGCCAATCCCCAGGCGATGGATCTCGGCCTCGTCGTGGTCTACGGAGAGGTATGGGGCCCGCTCCTGCAGCAGTTGATCGTGGTCCTCGTCGCCTACCTGCTGATCGGTGCCGCCGCGGTGGCGGGTGCCGTGATGCTGAGCCGCCGCGCCAGTGCGGTGTTCGCCCGCCAGATGGAGGCCTTGAGCACTGCCTCGCGCATCCTCGCAGACAATCCCAGTGCTCCGGCCAAGGTCGCCTGGGGACGGCCGGACGAAATCGGCCGCTTCGCGGAGGCCTTCAACATGATGGTGGTCAGGCTTCAGGACTTCCAGGCTTCGCTGGAATCCCGGGTCGAGGAACGCACCCGGGAACTGGCCCTGGCGAGGGACCAGGCCGAGGCGGCCAACAGGGCGAAGAGCACTTTTCTCGCCAACATGAGCCATGAGTTGCGCACGCCCATGAACATCATCATGGGGATGACCAGTCTGGCGTCGCGGCGCGCGACCGACGAAAAGCAGACGGCGCAATTGAACAGGGTGGGCGAGGCGGCCCGGAGTCTGCTCGCCATCATCAACGACGTCCTCGACATCTCGAAGATCGAGTCGGATCGCCTGACCCTTGAAACGGCGGCCTTCCGTTTGGCTGACGTCCTCGAACATCTGGCCGTCCTTACCCGGAACAGGGCGGCCGAGAAGGGGCTGACGCTGTTGTTCGAGATCGGCCCGGACCTGTCGCGCCTGGCGTTGCGGGGGGATGCCCTGCGCCTGGGCCAGGTGCTCCTCAACCTGACCGGCAATGCGATCAAGTTCACGTCCGAAGGCGCCGTGACGGTGGCCGTGCGCCCGCTTTCCGAAGGCCGTGACGACGTCCTGCTGCGTTTCGAGGTGAGGGACAGCGGAATAGGCATTCCGCCGGAAAGCCGGGGTCACCTGTTCGCCGCCTTCCAGCAGGTCGACGGCTCGATGACGAGGCCCTACGGCGGCACGGGCCTCGGCTTGGCCATCAGCAAGCGACTGGTGCAGTTGATGGGCGGCGAGATCGGCGTCGACAGCGAATTGGCAAAGGGGAGCACCTTCTGGTTCACCGTGCGATTGGGCAGGGAGGCAGGGGGGGGCGTCGCCGGACCGGCCGATGCAATTTCCGCCCAGGCACGGTTGCGGCGGGAGCGCGCCGGAAGCGGGATACTGCTCGTGGAAGACGATCCCGCCCACCGGGAGTTGGCGCGGACGCTGCTGGAAGAGGCCGGGCTGTGCGCGGACCTGACCGATGACGGCGCCGAAGCGATCGAGATGGCGGGGCGCAAGCAATACGACCTGATCCTGACGGGAATCCCGATGACCGACATCGGCCGTCTCGATCTCGTCCGGGCGGCACGCGCATTGCCGGGCCGGGGGGCGATCCCCATCGTGGCCATGGTCGCCGATCCCTGCGAGGCGGATCGCAACGCCGCTGCGATGGCCGGTCTGAGCGGCGTCATCGCCAGGCCGGCCATAGCCGGCGAGCTGTATTCGACGCTCCTGGAATGCCTGGCGTCGTCGCCCGGCCGTTCCTCGGAGACCGCGCCGCGGGACGCCGCGACGACTGTGCCGCCGGCCGCTGCGGCCGATGCGGACGTGGAGGCCGTCCTCGGCCGGCTCGCCGCCATCCCGGGCGTCGATACCGCAAGAGGCATCGCAGTGGTCCGTGGCAGGGCCGCCAGATACGTCGAATTGCTTGGCCGGCTCATCGAGTCCCACGCCGACGACATGGTCGGCCTCCGGCAGACGATCGCGGCCGGCGATGTCGTCACGGCGATTCGCACGGCGCACTCGCTCAAGGGGGCCGCCGCCACCCTGGGTGCCGACGCATTGGCGGCGGCTGCCCGGAGCCTGGAGCAAGCCTTGAGGGAATGGGAGGCGTCCGGCGCCCTCGGCGAGGATTGCGACACCAGGATGCAGAGCGTCGATCGTGAAATGGACGCCCTTGCCGTCGTCCTCCGGCAGCGGACGGCAGCGCAGGAAAAGGAAGTCACCCAGGTCGATCCGCAGGCCTTGCGGGCGGTCCTGGCTGAACTCTCGGTGCGCCTGGGCGAGGATGACTTCGAGGCGTCGGCATTGCTGCGGACCCACGACGTCCTCTTGCGCGCGGCGTTCGGCGCGCCGTTCGACGAACTGTCGGCACAGGTCGGGCGGTTCGATTTCGAGGCTGCCCGCAGGACCCTGTGCGACCTCGAGAAGCGGGCCGTCGGCCGTTGAACCGGACGGTCCATCGTCGGCTTTCCGGGGCCGGGGGGCTGGCCTATAATCGAACGACAAAGCCGTCCGCGCGAGGTTGCCCGGCACTGCCGATCGAGCCTCCCGTCGAGGAAGTTGGCGATCCCCGGAGGACCCGGCGAGCGACTGGATGACGATCCGGCGGGATTCACGAGATCCCGCTTTCGCGGCCCTCCGATCCGGAGGGAACGGAGGATTCAATGGACTCTCGAACCCAGTCTGCGGTCCCCGCGGAAGCGATTCCGCTGCCGGCGGGCCTGCCCCTGCCCCTGGAAGTGCGCGTGCATGGCCGAGGCGGCCAGGGCGGCGTCACCTGCGCCAAGCTGATCGCGGCGCTCTATACCCAGATGGGCCTGCACGTGCAGACCTTCGGCGACTATGGCAGCGAACGGGCCGGCGCCCCGATACAGGCCTACACGCGGGTGGACCGGCGGGTCATCACCAACCGGAACAAGGTCTACCGCCCCGACCACCTGATCGTCCTGGACGAGGGCCTGATCGGGCCGCCCATCCTTTCCGGCGCAAAGCCGGGGGACCTGCTGCTCCTCAACACCCACGAGCCGCTGGAACGCTACGAAGGCCGCTACGCGGAATACCGCTTCGGCGTCGTCGATGCGACCAGCATCGCCCGCGAGCACGGCATCGGCAGCGCCTCGGTGGTCATCATCAACACCACCATCCTCGGTGCCTATGCCCGCCTCCTGGGCATCTCCCTCGCCGCCCTCGACCGGGCCTACGCGCTGCTGGGCCTGGAAAGCGACCTGGCGGCGGCCGAGCATGCCTTTGCCGCGCTGAAGTTCCGCGAACCGGCGGTGGCCCCGGACGTGGCGGAATCGGCCGGCCTGCCGGTGCCGCCGGCCGTGATGCCCATGGGCCAGCACAGCGCCGACATCCCGGCCGTCCTGAAGACCGGCACCTGGAGCAACATGGCGCCGCGCTACCGCGAGCAGGCGGCCCCCTGCAACCTGGCCTGCCCGGCCGGCAACGACGTGGTGGCCTTCATCCAGGCCCTGAAGCACGGGGGCGTCGAGGAGGCGGCCGGAATCCTCTTGCGCACCCAGCCCTTGCCCTCGGTCTGCGGCCGCGTCTGCCCGGCCCCCTGCATGACCCACTGCAACCGGGCCGCCTTCGACGGGACCGTGAACATCCGCGGCCTCGAGCGCTGGATCGGCGACCACGCGTCCCTGGAACTCGCCCACGGGACGCCGGCCGTCCGCCGGCGCTTCGCCGTGGTGGGCGGCGGCCCGGCGGGCCTCTCCGCCGCTTACCAGCTCGCCCTGCGCGGCCACGCGGTGACGATCTTCGAGGCGGGGCCCGCCCTGGGCGGCGTCCTGCGCAACGGCATACCCGCCTTCCGCCTGCCGGACGGGCCCTTGCAGCGGGACCTGGACCGGGTCACGAAGCTGGGCGTCGAGGTCCGTTGCGGCACGCGCCTGGACAGGGCCGGCCTGGCGAAGCTGCGCGCCGGGCACGACGCGGTCGTCGTCTGCACCGGCTTCGGGGCGTCCACGGCCCTGGCCGCACCGGGAGACGGCCTGGAAGGCATCGAGCAGGGGCTCGATTTCCTCGATCGGGTGAAGCGGGGCGGCGTGAGCGTGGCGGGCAAGGTCGTCGTGGTGGGCGGCGGCAACACTGCCATCGACTGCGTGCGCAGTGCCCTGCGTTGCGGTGCCGAGTCCGTGCGGCTGGTCTATCGCCGCGGCCGCGAGGACATGCCCGCCATCGCCGAGGAGATCTCCGCCGCCGAACTGGAGGGCGTGCGGCTGATGCTCTACCGGCAGCCCGTCGCCTTTGCCGGCGAGGGACGCGTGTCCGGCGTGGTGGTGGCGGAAGTGGAAGCAGGTCCGCCGGACGCCAGCGGGCGCCGTCGTCCCGTGGTCACGGACCGCAGCACCGCCGTGCCCTGCGACCGGGTCCTGCTGGCCCTGGGGCAGGGAACCGGACTGGACCTGCTGCCCGAGGGCTGGGTGAAGCGCGGGGACCGCGCCCGGGAAGGGAATCAGGAACTCCCCGTCTGGTTCGCCGGTGATTGCGGCACGGCGGACGGCACGGTCACCCATGCCATTGGCAATGGCCGGCGCGTGGCCCTGCTCGCGCTGGCGGCGCTGGAAGAGGTGGCCGAGGGGATAGGAGCGGTCCCGTCCGAGGGACGCGCCGGTGATCCACCTTGTGCACCGGCCCTCGATCCGGTGGCACCCGGCCAGATCCGTTTTTCCCACTTCGGCGTCGCGCCCTCCCACGAAGACCGCCAGCGGCCGCTTGCCGCCTGCATAGGCAATTTCGAGGAGGTGAACCTGGGGCTGGCCGGGCCGGAGGAGGCGGACCGCTGCTTCTCCTGCGGCCACTGCACCCGCTGCGACACCTGCCTCGTCTATTGTCCCGATGGCGTCATCACCCGCAGCGACGAGGCCTATGCCATCGACGAGAACTACTGCAAGGGCTGCGGCATGTGCGTCGCCGAGTGTCCGCGCAGCGCCATGGAGATGCACGAGAAGCACCTGCCGGGAGCACGGTCATGAAGCTCGCGAGTTCCCCTGTCTTGAGCGGGCGAAGCCCGCGAACCTCCGTCACCCCCCTGCCGGGGAAGGCGGTTGGGGGGAAGGGGGCCCCATGAACACCGTCCTGCTGAGCGCCAACCATGGCGCCGCCCTTGCCGCCACCATGGCGGCCCGGGCCAACCGCGCGGGCCGCGGATTCTGCAGCGGCGTCTATCCGATCACGCCGTCCACCGAGTGCATGGAATACCTTTGCCTGCAGGAGATCGAGAAGGGGCGCGTCGTGCGCGTGGAGAGCGAGCACAGCGCGATGGCGGTCTGCATCGGCGCCGCCGCGTCGGGCGCGCGAAGCTTCACGGCCACCTCGTCGAACGGCCTGGCCTACATGGTCGAGAACTGCGTTGCCGCCGCCTGCCTCCGCCTGCCCGTGGTGATGGCGGTCGCCAACCGCACCCTGGGTCCGCCCTGGAACATCTGGGCCGACCACGGCGATGCATTGACGCTGCGCGATCACGGCCTGATCCAGTTCTATTGCGCCGACAACCAGGAAGTCTTCGACACCGTGCTGTGCGCCTTCCGCCTCGCCGAGGATGCCCGGGTCATGATGCCGGCCATGGTCTGCATGGAGGGCTTCATCCTGTCCCATACCGTGGCCGAGACCGAGGTGCCGGAGCAGGCGCAGGTGGACGTCTTCCTTCCCCTGAGCGTCGTGCCCCACCGCCTGGCCGACGTGCCCCACACCCTGGGCCAGATCGAGGTGCCGCACCAGACCGAGGTGCATCGAAAGCAGCACCATGCGGCGATGCTCGGCGTCCCCGCGGTGTATGCCGGAATACAGGACGAGTTCGAGGCGATCTTCGGGCGCCGTCCCGCCGACGCGGTGAAGCCCTACCGGGCGGAGGATGCCGAGACCCTGATCGTTTCCATGGGCACCATGGGATCGACGGCCGAACGCGTCGTGGACCTGCTGCGCGAGCAGGGCCGGCGCGTCGGCGCCCTGCGCGTGCGCCTTTTCCGGCCCCTGCCGGAAGAGGCCATCCGTGCCTGCTTCGCCGGCAAGCGGCACATCGCCATCCTCGACCGGGACGTCAGCCTCGGCTTCGGCGGCGTGCTCTGGGGCGAGCTGCGGGCCCTGGCGGACCACGGCGCGGTGGTGCAGAACTACATGGCCGGACTGGGCGGCGGCGATATCCGGCCAGAGCACATCGCGGCCTGGGTGGACGACCTGGAGGCACGCCAGGTGGCCGGCGCGCCCGTGATGACGGAGGTGGTGTGATGAACGAACCGGCACTCTGCGGCATGGCGCAAACGGCCCTCGACCGCCACGCGCCCCTGTTCCGGCCCGGCAACACCAACTGCGGCGGCTGCGGCATGTCCAGCCTGCTGCAGATGATGCGCCACGCCGTGGCGGAGCGGCGCGTGCAACTGGTCATCCCCGCCTGCTGCGGCGCGGTGGCCGGCGGGGCCTTCCCCCAGAGCACCTTCGGCGTGCCGACGCTGATGACCACCTTCGCCTCGGCGGGGGCAGCCGCCACCGGCGCCGCCGCCGTGGCGGCCCTGAACGGCGAGGACCTGCGCGTCATCTGCCTGGCCGGCGACGGCGGCACCTACGACATCGGCTTCGCCAGCCTGTCGGCGGCGGCCGAGCGCAACGAGGACATCCTCTACGTCTGCTACGACAACGAGATTTACGGCAACACCGGGGGGCAACGGTCGTCGGCGACGCCGGCCGGCGCCGTCACCAGCAACCTGCCGGGCGGCAAGCCGGAGCAGAAGAAGGACATCCTCGCGGTGATGGCGGCGCACCGCATCCCCTATGCGGCCTCCATATCCCTGGCCCACGCCGACGACACCGTGCGCAAGCTGCGCTGGGCCCTGGATCTCAAGGGCTTCCGCTTCATCCACGTGCTCTCGCCCTGTCCGACGGGATGGAAGTCGGAGCCCGCCCTGGGCATGGAACTGGTGCGGCTGGCGGTGCGATCCGGGCTGTACCCGGTGTTCGAGATCTTCGACGGCAAGCGCTACGTGATCAACGTCGAGCCCGACTTCTCCGACGAGGCCCTGGACATGTACCTGTCCCTGCAGCGGCGCTTCCAGAAGTCGGGGATCAGCGCCGCCGAGCTGCGTCCGGCCATCGACCGGAACTGGCAGAACCTGCGGGCCTTGAGCGGCCGCATCGTGCCGGCCCGCCGGAACCAGAACTAGGGAGGAAGGCCATGCGCCGATACGTGGGGGAAAGGATCAAGAAGCTGCGCGAGGCCCAGGACATGAGCCTGGAGCAGGTCTGCAGGATGACCGGCATCGCCGCCGACCGCCTCAAGGCCTACGAGGAGGGCACGGCGGTGCCGCCCATCGGTACGGTGATCCAGTTGTCGCGGGTCCTCGGCTCGAAGATGGAGGGGCTGCTGCACGGCGGCGGCACGGTCTCGGAGACCCTGACCATCTGCCGCGCCGGGGAATCCCTGGCCGGGGAGCAGGGCGACACGGAGCAGAGCTATGCCTACGGTTCCCTGACCCGCCCGGGAACGGCGGGCCACGTCATGGAACCCTTCCTGCTGAGCTTCGACCCGCAGGTGCCGCCCGGGGTGCCCATCACCCATGACGGCCAGGAGTTCGTGTACGTGGTCGAGGGGGCCGTCGAACTCTTCTACGATGGCCGCCGCCATCGCCTGGAGCAGGGCGACAGCGCCTACCTGCTGTCCTCCTTGCCCCATACCTTCCACGGGCTCGGCGACCGGGTGGCCCGGATGCTGGCGGTGGTGAGCTCGGTCTGACGCCCTCCTGCCCGTCCCGGCCGGGCGGTCGGCGCGGCGGGCGGATTCAGTCGCCGGTCCGGCCGAGGACTGCGGTGAACCAGAAGGTCGAGCCCCGGCCGGGAACGCTATCGACGCCGATGCGGCCGCCCATCTGTTCGACGAGTCCCTTGGATATGGAAAGGCCGAGCCCGGTGCCGCCGAATTCCCGGGTGGTCGAACTGTCCGCCTGGGTGAAGGCATCGAAAAGCCGCGCGATCTTCTCCGGAGGAATGCCTATCCCCGTGTCGATGACCGAGAAGCGGACGGTCACTGCATTCGGCGCCGTGCCCTCCACCCTTGCCTCGATGGCCACCTCGCCGTGGGGCGTGAACTTGATGGCGTTCCCAGCCAGGTTCAGGAGCACCTGGCGCAGCCGCGTCGGATCGCCGCGCACGCCCTGGGGCAGGTCGGTACCGACGACACTGCGGAATGCGAGGCCTTTTTCCCGCAGCTTGGGCGTCAGGACATCCTCGACCTGGCCGAGGAGCTCCGCCAGGTCCAGGTGGACGGACTCCAGGGCCACCTTGCCGGCCTCGATCTTCGAATAGTCGAGGATGTCGTTGATGACGGCCAGGAGGGATTCCCCGAGGTATTGATGATGGCGACGAACTCCCGCTGGTCCTCGGCGAGCGGCGTGTCGCGCAGCAACTGGGCCATGCCGAGGACGCCGTTCATCGGCGTGCGCAATTCGTGGCTCATGGTGGCCAGGAAGACCGACTTGGCGGCACTGGCGGCCTCTGCCGAGCGCCGCGCCCGGTCGAGGCGCTGGATGGCTTCCAGGTGGAAGACCCGCAGCAGGCTCATGACCGCGAGCGCGGCCACCACCGCGCAGGCGGCCCGCCACAGCTGGACCGGTATGTGGAAGGCGGCCAGGAATCCTTCCTGGCTGAGCACGGACGCGGGAAACCATCCGGTCTGAGGCACGATCAGCCCTCCGAGGACCCCGTAGGCGACGAAGGCGCCGCCGGCCAGTTGGCTGGCCCGTCGCAAGCGCCGGTGTTGCGTGGCGGGCATCTCGGCCACCAGCCGGGCCCCGTAATAACGGAAGAATCCGATGCCGGCCAGCAGGGAACCGGGAAAGCCGACCAGGTAGCGCGACCAGACATTGAGGGCGAGGGCCGGCGCGTCGGCCAATGCCGTTCCGAGGGCGACGCCCGACAGAAGGCCGCCGTAGATCCATGGACCGAGGAGAAAGCGCACCGTCCCCGACCGGTGCGGCCCGACCGTCGCCCGCATCAGCCGGCGGCCGAACTCGAACAGGAAGAGGTAGGAGACCAGCAGCAGGAGCGGACGCAGGACGGCCAGCCAGGACGGGTCGCCCCGCACCACCCGCCAGAGGTCCGTCCACTCCAGAATGCCATGGCTGAAGCCGAAGGCCGCCAGCAGCCACAGCATGCGCCCCAGGTCCAGGCGGCTGTCCTGCTCGAAGCGGATGACGATGGCCAGGCCCATGGCGAGGAAGGCCAGCCCATAGACGAGGAAGACGACATCCACTGGATTCGGGTTCCGGGAATCTCGATGGCGAATTAAGGCGCGGGTCGCCCCCACCCGTCTTGACGAATGTCAACGCCCCCCCGGATGCGCATTCCGCCGGCCGCGGATCGATGTTTCCGGGCGCCGATGGTTTATGGTTTCGTCCGACCACGCCCCCGCCACCCCAGCCAAGGAGACTGACATGGAGTTCACCACCCTGACCTACGAGCGCGACGGCCGGATTGCCCGCATCACCCTGAACCGCCCGGACCGGCTCAATGCCATCGACGACGAGATGCCGCGGGAACTGCGCGCGGCGGTGGAGGCGGCGAACCGAGACGATTCGCTGCATGTGATCGTCCTCGGCGGCGCCGGTCGGACCTTCTGTGCCGGCTACGACCTGCAGATCTACGCCGAGTCGCCGCGCCCCGGTCCCCTGAGCCAGGACATGCCCTGGGACCCCACGGTCGACTACCGCCGGATGTCCGAAGACACGGCCTGCTTCATGAGCCTGTGGCGCAGCCACAAGCCGGTCATCGCCCGGGTGCAGGGTGCCGCGATCGGCGGCGGCACCGACATGGCCCTCTGCTCCGACATCACGGTCATGGCCGACGATGCGAAGATCGGCTATCCGCCGGTGCGGGTCTGGGGGTGCCCCCAGACCGCCATGTGGGTGTACCGGCTGGGGGCCGAGCGGGCCAAGCTGATGCTCCTCACGGGCGACCTCATCGACGGCAGGACCGCCGCTGCCATGGGCCTGGTGGCCCGCAGCGTGCCCGCCGCCGACCTGGAGGCGACCGTGGAGGCCCTGGCCTCGCGCATGGCCGGCATCCCGAGGAACCACCTGATGATCCAGAAGATGGTCATCAACCAGGCCTACGACAACATGGGCCTGCAGACCACGCAGACCATGGCGACGCTCCTCGACGGCATCACCCGGCACACCCCGGAAGGAATCCGCTTCAAGGAGCGCTGCGAGCAGGTGGGGTTCAAGGCGGCGGTGAAGGAGCGGGACGGCGGTGCGCCCGTGGGCGGGTAGGGCTGCCGGACGGCCCGCCGGTCGTCCGATGAGCCGTTTATTCCATGCGCCCCGCATGGCGATCTGCTAGTATTTCTTTAGTAATAACCGCAATGGCCCGGAAGCGGAGGCGTGGCCGGCCTGTCCGTGGTTCCGGATGCGGTGGTTTCGAATGGGTCTCCGGCCGGACGAATCGCGGATTGCCAACCCGATGGACATCGTCTTCCTCATTTACGGCCTGTCGTTCCTCGCCCTGGCCTTGGTCGTCGTCGTGTGGCCCAGGGAGGAAAGCCAGTTCGAACTGGCACGATTCATCGGCTGGCTGGCCGCCTTCGGCCTGGTGCACGGCTTCCTGGAGTGGATGGACCTCTGGAAGGTCGTCCGTGGCGGCAATGCGTTCCTGGCAACTGCCCACCCCTTCGTCCTCCTCGCCTCCTACCTGCTCCTTTACGAGTTCGGGCGGCGCCTGGTCCGCGCTTCGCTGCCGAAGGACTCCGGCAATCCTGCGTGGTGGTGGGTGCTCGATGCCCGAATGCACGTCGCCCTGGTCGGCGGCGTCTTCGTAGCCACCCTGCTTGCCAGGGACCCGCTGCTTGCCCTCGGCATCTGGTCAAGATATCTGGTCGGCACGACGGGTTCGGTGCTCGCCGGCGCCGGTTTCTTCCGCTATTGCCGGAGTCATATCCGGCCGGCACTGCCGGACAGCGACTATTCGGCCATCCGGCGTTCCTGTCACCTGGGCGGGTTCGCCCTGATCGCCTATGGGTTCTTGGGCGGCCTGGTCGTTCCCAAGGCGGATTGGGCGCCGGCGGCCTGGCTGAACTACGAAACCTTCCAGGCTGTCTTCCATGTGCCCGTCCAGTTGTTCCGGGCGGCATGCGCGGTCCTGGTGGCAGCATCGGTTGGCCACATGCTGCGGGTTTTTCACATCGAGGCCCGCTTGCGCCTTCGGCACTCCCTGGACGATGCCGAAATCGCCCTCGTGGAGGTCCGCAGCCTGGGAAGACGCAACGACCTGCTGCTCAATTCGGTGGGTGAGGGCATCTTCGGGATCGACCGCGAGGGAAGGACCACTTTCGTCAACCCGGCGGCGGTCTCCATGCTTGGGTATGCGGCCGACGAACTGCTGGGACGATCCATCCACGCCTTGACGCACCACACGCGGGCCGACGGGAGCCCGTATCCGGTCGCCGAATGCCCGATCCACAGGATCCTGGAGGACGGCCGGGTGCGCCACGAGGAGCAGGACATGTACTGGCGCAAGGACGGCACCGGCTTCCCGGTCGAGTTCCGGGCGACGCCGGTGGTGCAGGGCGCGCGGATCACGGGGGCCGTGGTCGCCTTCCAGGACATCACGGAGCGCAGGCAGGCCGAACGGACCTTGCATGAACAGAACGCCTTCCTTTCCGCCATCCTCGAGAACGAGCCCGAATGCGTCAAGATCGTCGGGCCGGACGGCCGGGTGCGGCAGATGAATGCCGCGGGACTCGCAATGCTCGAGGCGGCGAGCGTCGCCGAGGTCAATGCCCGCGGCCTGATGGAGTTCGTCGTTCCGGAGGACAGACGGGCCTTCGCGGACCTGATGGGACGGGTGTTCGCGGGCGGGAGCGGATCCCTGGAATTCGCCGTCATGGGCAGGCTCGGGGGCCATCGATGGCTGGAGACCTATGCGGCGCCGCTGCGGGATGCCGGCGGGAAGGTCGAGTACCTGCTCGGCGTGACCCGTGACATCACGGCACGCAAGGCAGCCGAGGCCCGTTTGCAGGAATACGGACGCCATCTGGAAGAAGTCGTCGCCGCGCGCACCCGGGAACTCTCGAGGGCGAAGGAAGAAGCGGAAGCGGCCAACGTCGCGAAGAGCGCCTTCCTCGCCAACATGTCCCACGAGATCCGGACGCCGCTCAATGCGATCATCGGAATGACCCACCTGGTCCAGCGCTCCGGCGTCACCGGGGAGCAGGCGGCGCGCCTCGACAAGATCGACACGGCCGGCCGCCACCTGCTCGATACCATCAATGCCATCCTGGAATTGTCGAAGATCGAGGCGGGGAAACTGGAACTGGAGGCGGAACCGGTCCACATCCCGGCCCTGATGGTCAATGTGTCGTCCATCATCCACGAGCGGGCCGCGGCCAAGGGACTGCGGGTGGTGGTCGAGGGCAATCCGCTGCCCGAATGGCTGCTGGGAGACGCGACCCGGTTGCGGCAGGCGATCCTCAATTACGCGATCAATGCGGTGAAGTTCACCGAGGCCGGGACGGTGACCTTGCGGGCCGCTGTCCAGCATGAGGACGCGGAGGCCGTCACGGTGCGCTTTGCGGTCCAGGACACGGGCATGGGAATTGCCGGCGATGTCGCGGAACGCCTGTTCACGGCTTTCGAGCAGGCCGACAATTCGATCACGCGCAAGTACGGCGGCAGCGGACTTGGTCTGGCCATCACCCGCAGGCTCGCCCAGGCCATGGGCGGGGCGGCGGGGGTAGAGAGCACGCCGGGCTCAGGCAGCATATTCTGGTTCACTGCCCGCCTGCGGCGCTCGGAAATCGCGGCGACCCGCGACGCCGCCAGGGATCCCGATGCGGCCGAGGCCACCCTGGCGAGGGAGTTCCGGGGGCGTCGTATCCTGCTCGTCGAGGACGAGGAGATCAACCGGGAAGTCACCGCGGGCCTGCTCGAGGAGGCCGGGTTGGCGATCGACATGGCCGCGGACGGTGTCGAGGCCGTGGAGCGCGTCGGCCGTGCGACCTACGACCTGATCCTGATGGACATGCAGATGCCGCGCATGGACGGCCTGGAGGCGACGCGGCGGATCCGCATGCTGGACAACGGTACGGGCGTGCCGATCGTCGCCCTGACTGCCAACGCGTTCGCCGAGGACCGCAGGCGTTGCCTGGCTGCGGGCATGGAGGACTTCGTCGCCAAGCCGGTCGATCCGGCGAACCTCTTCGCCACGGTCCTCAAGTGGATGCCGTCCCATGTGAAATCCGAAGACCTGACTCCTGCCGCCTGAGGTTTGCCGGGAAGGACACCCCGCCCGCGGTGGCCGTGGGGAATCGTGGTCGAGGAGGTCGGGCGCCTGTTCGCTACCGGACGCAGCGCAGGGCGATATGCGGATGCCGCTTGTTCCAGCCGCGCGTACGCGCCGGGGCAGCGGTCGGGTCGAAGGAAATGTGCGGGATGCGAAGCCTGGGGAGGGCGGAAATTTCCGCGCGCGATACGTCCACGAGGCTTGCGATTGCGGTGGGGCCTCGGTTCGGGCGCCGCGCCGCGGGTCCCATGCGGATGGCCGGAGTCGGTTCCGCGGGGGGCGGGTCCGGATGGCGGCAAGCCACCCGGACCCGGGAGTCATTACTTCTTGGCGGCCTTCATGGCGGCGGCGAGGTCCTGCTCGGACAGCTTGCCGGAGGAGACCAGGACCAGCAGCGCGCGGGCGGGCAGGGGGATGGAGCGGCCGCTCTCGTAGCGGGAACCGCCGCTCTGGGTGATGCCGAAACGGCTCCAGAACTGGAGCTGGTTCATGCCGAGGCCGCGGCGGTAGGAGGCGATGTCCTTCAGGTCGAACTTAGCTTTCTTGCTCATTTTCAGCCCTTTCAATCTAGTTTTCTGACATTCGGTAAGAGCTATGTCTAAAGACATATGCCCGAGTAGAATACCAGAGCTTCGGATTAATTGGGTGGAATTTGACAGAAAAATACACCGCTGTTCTTCCCTTGTGTGCGCTGCGGCACGATTCAGGCCAATGGAATACCTTCTCTTGCGGGATGGGTATCCATCCGGGGCGGCGAAATGAAATCGGGACGCCTGGATTTTTTCAGAATTGCAGTTTTGCCGGCGGGTCGTGCCGGCGGGGGGCCATCCCGGGCAGGGCTGTCCGGGATGGGAAATGAACGCCCCGGCGCTCAGCCCGTACTCCAGGCGCGGGGCCGTTTCATGCCGGCGATCCGGCAGGCCTGGCCGACATATCCGTAGGGGAAGAGTTCGAACAGGCGCTTGCGGCCCTCGCCCGGATAGCGACGGTCCAGGTGCCGGATCGCATGGCGGGCGTCCGGGGCCACCTGCCGTTCCTCGTAGGCATCGCGCATGAAGCGGATCACGTCCCAGTGGTCCTCCCCCATTTCGACCTGCAGCCGTCGCGCCAACTCCCGCCCCACGTCCTCGTTCCAGTCCGCCGGTTCCACCAGGTAACCCTCGCCGTCCAGGGGCGGCATTTCGATGGTCGCATCCATGTCGTGTCCTCCGTTCGCGCCGTAATACATCACGGCATGATATTATTTTCCCCATGCCACGTCCGAGTCAACGCAGCCGGGAAACCCCGCCCGCCATCGACCTGCCCTTCGGCAAGGCGGAATTCGAAACCCTCTCGAGCTTCCGTTATCAATTGCGTCGCTTCCAGCGCTGGAGCGAGGATCTCACCCGACGCATGGGCGTCACCAACCTGCAGTACCTGTTGATGCTCCACGTGAAGGGTTTCCCGGACCGGGAATGGGCGACCGTCGGCGAGTTGGCCGAGCGCCTGCAGGCGAGGCACCACGGCGTGGTCGCCCTCGTGTCCCGGTGCGAGCGCCTGGGCCTGGTCGAGCGTCGGACCGGCCGCAAGGACGGTCGGGAGGTCGAGGTTCACCTGACGGCCAAGGGCGACCGCATGGTCGGCACGCTGGCCCGCCTGCACCGCGAGGAACTCATCCGCCTGGACGGCGCCTTCGCCGTACCGGACCGTTCCGCCTTCCCCGACCGCGGCGGGGCGGACTGATTTTTCGAAGCGCTGCCGCCAGCCGCAGGCGGCCGTCGCGATCTCAAGCGGCACGACGGTGCCGCCGCCCCGAAGGGGGCGGCGTCGCAGTGGAGGATGCGATGATCCAGAAACACCGACTGGATGTTCGGGTGGCCCTGGCCGGCTTTCCGCTTTTCGCCAATCTGCCGGGGGCACGCCTGGCCGAACTCGCCGGGGCCTCTCGCCTCGTCAAGGTCGGCAAGGGTGAGACGATCTACCGGGCGGGCGAGCCGCCCAGGGAACTCTTCCTGTTGCTGACCGGCCACGTGAAACGGGCCACGGTCTCACGGGGCGGAAACGAAAAGGTCCTCGACCTGGTCTTTCCCGGCCAGTGCTTCGGCGAGGCCGAACTCCTGTCCGGGCGGCCCTACGGGGCGTTTTCCATCGCCGTCGAGACCAGTTACCTGGTGTGCCTCGACGGCGCGGCGGTCGATGGGCTTTTCGACGTGGAGCCTCGCTTCGCGCGCAACATCGTCGGCGTCCTGGCGGCGCGTCAGGCGCATCTGGAACGGGACATGGCCGCGAACCATTTTCGTACCGGCTGCGAGAGAGTCCTCGACTACCTCCTCGACCATGCCGGCAAGGTTCCCTCGGCCGACGGACAGACGATGGTGGACCTGCCCAGCAGCAAGCACCTGATCGCGTCCCGGCTCGGCATCGCGCCGGAGACCCTGTCCCGCTCGCTGCGCGAGCTCTCCGACAAGGGCCTCATTGCCATGGACGGCCGTTTCATCCTCCTGCGCAATGCCGCCGTCGAAGAATTCCTCACCCAATCCCGCGGCACGCGCCATCCCGGTCGCCAGGATTCCGCGTCGCATCCAGTGCGTTCCTGCGGGGACGATGCCGGCAAGGAGGCCATGCCGGACCTGTCCCCCTTGCGCGCCGTCAACGTGTCCGGCCGCCAGCGCATGCTTTCGCAGCGTCTGGCCAAGTCCTGGCTGCTCCTCGGCCAGGGGGTCCAGCCGGGTCGGTCGCGGGCCATGCTCCGGCAATCGGCGGAGTTGTTCGAAAGCCAACTGACCGTCCTAGACCGTCTGGAGGCGGGCGAGGAACTGTCTGCCGCCCGCGCCGAGCTGGCCAGGGCCTGGATGCCCTACAAGGCCCTGCTCGCCTGCGCGCCGAACCGGGATGCGGCCGACCGGCTGTTCGACCTCAACGAGCGGGTGCTAGCGGCCGCCCAGGAAGCCACCCTGGCCCTGGAAAGGGCGGCCGCCACGCCCCGGGCCCGCCTGGTCAACCTGGCCGGGCGCCAGCGCATGCTTTCCCAGCGCGTGGCGAAGCTCTATCTGTTCAACGAGTGGGAGGTCCGGACCGAACACTGCCAGCGGGAGATGGAGGCGGCCCGCGAAGAGTTCCAGGCCGTCCTGGCCGACCTCACGGCGGCCGCCGAGGCATCGAGCATCCGGGGTCAGATGGAGCAGGTGGGCCGTTGCTGGCGGCTGCTGGATTCGGTATTGCTGGCGCCCCCGGCCCTGGACGGCAAGCGGCGCGTGGCGGCCGTGTCGGCGGCGAGCGAGACCCTGCTCCGGCAGGCCGACAAGGCGATCGAACTGTACGAGTCCACGGTGGGATGAGTTCCTTCACCCGGTCGGGGTCCTAGGGTCTGTTCTCATTCAGGCGACGGGTGCGCTGGGCCCTGGCGGGTGGCAGGCCAAGGCGCGACCGACGCGATGTGGTTGTTCCACATGAGGAGGGAGCAACGCCGGCATGCGACCCGCCTGGATCGGCACCGGGAAGGCTTCTGACGGGTTCGCTCAGCGGGGGCCTTGGTCCCGTCGACCGATCAGGCCGGCCAGGGCGCGCCGCAGTTCCGCCGATCCGGGCGACAGGGCGATGCCCTCCCGGAGGAGGCCCGCCGCGCCGGTTGTGTCGCCGCGTGCGGCCACTGCTTGCGCCAGGGCCAGGCGGGCGGCATCGAAGCGGCGGTCCATGGCGAGGGCCGCCCGGTATTCGATTTCCGCGGCGGCGGGGCGACCCTGGTCCTCGTGGAGCAGGCCAAGGTTCAGGCGCGCGGCCGGCGCATCGGCCATCGCCGACTGGGCCGCCTCGTACTCGGCGAGGGCCCGCCGGTAGGCGACCCGGCGCTCGACCGGCACCGATCCCCCGGTGGCAGCGAGGCTGCGGGCGGCGGCGATGCGCACCGCCCGCAGCGGATCGTCGAGGAGGGCCAGCAGGGGGGCCAGCCGGGACGGGTCGGGATTCGCACCGGCTGCGGCGGCCCGCACCTCGGGGTCGGGGTCGGCAAACGCGGCGGGCGGGATCGGCGTCCCCGAGGCGGCGAGCAGGTCTGCTGCGGTCGCCCGGACGATGGCCGGCTGGCCCCGGTCGGCCGCCAGGCGGGAAAGGTCCGGCAGCGCGCCGGGGTCGCCGCGCCGGGCGGCGGCGAAGGTCTCGCCGTAGTGGCGGCCCCTGCCCGGCGGCGGCGTCACGGCCTGGCCCGCCGGCCGCCGCCGCTCCAGGATCTCCGCGGCCCAGGCGGCGCCCCGCTGCGGGTGGCAGGAGGCACAGGCGTCCGGCGCGCCGGTGCGTTCGCTCAGGTCGGGGCGGGGCATCCGGATGGCATGGTCGCGGCGGGCGTGGACAACCATGTAGTCGCGGCTGGGCATGTGGCAGTCGACGCAGCGGCTCCCCGGCTTTCCCTGGAGGTGGAAATGGTGCCGCGGACTTTCGTAGTCGCGGCCGGCGGCGGCGGGAAAGCGCGGATCCCCCGTCGGCGAATGGCAAGCCGTGCAGGTGGCATCGCCCGGGCGCCTCGGCTTCGCGCCGTGGGGCTCGTGGCAGTCGCTGCAGCGCACGCCGGCCTCGTGCATGCGCGACTGGCGGAAGGAGGCCACTTCGAAGACCTCCCCGTCCTGCTGGCCGTCGGCATGGAAGAGGCCGGGCCGCAGGGTTTCCGGGCGGAACCGGTCGAGCAGCGGCTCCCCCGGTTCATCGCGTCCGGTGAGCCGGTTGCGCACGGAGTGGCAGCGCGCGCAGAGGCCGACCTCCCGCGCCGGGTCGGCGCCGAGGGCCACGGGCGTCGGCCGCGGCCGGCCGTGGCGCGCGCTCTCCGCGTGCTCCCGCCCGGGGCCGTGGCAGGCCTGGCAACCCACGTTGATGGCCGTCCAGGTCGTCCGGTAGGCGTCCTGGCTCGGGTCGTAGTTCTTGCGCACGCCGCTCGAGTGGCATTCGGCGCACATCAGGTTCCAGTTGCGGTAGCGGCCGCTCCAGTGCATTGCGTCACCGGGCGGTGCGCCCTCGCCGTCGAGGCTGAACCAGCGACGGCGGCCCGTATCCCAGGCCGCGGTCAGGGCCTGCAGGCGGCCGCCGGGCGCGGCCACCAGGTACTGCTGCAGGGGCTCGACGCCGAAAGTGTAGAGGATGCGATGGTCGCCGATGCGGCCCTCGGCGCCGCGGGCCCGGGCGAAGAAGCCGCCGCCGCGGCGGAACAGGCGAACGGCGTCGCTGCCCTCGCCGAGTTCCCGATCGCGGAAGTCCCCGCGCACGGTGGTTGAGTTCGCCGGCTGCATGGCGCGCGCATGGTGGGAGGTGCCCCAGGCGCGGCCGGCTTCCCGGTGGCAGGCGATGCAAGTCCGGTCCGGAATGTAGGCCGGGTCCGCCGCCGCCCGGGGGGCGACGGCGACGGCCTCGAGAGCAAGGACCGAAAGCAGCAGGACAAGGATGCGCATCGCTCGGCGGACCTCGGGCGCCGCCGGGCGCCCGAGGCCGATCGGGCCCTACTTCGCCGCCTGCTTCTGGCGCGGCGGCATCACCGCCTCCTTGGCCAGGTCGTCGTAGTACTTGCCGGCATTGCTGTAGCCGGGACGTTCGGCGAGCTTGTCCAGTTCCAGGACGCCGGTCTCCGCCACGTACTGTTTCCAGGCGGCAAGCATCTCCTCCAGCTTCGCCGGGTTGGCCTTCGCCAGGTCGCGGCTTTCGGTCCGGTCCTCGGCCAGGTTGTAGAGTTCCCAGCGACCCGTGCCCCAGGGGGCGTTGGCCATGACGATCTTCCAGTCGCCCTTGCGCAGGGCCTTGCGGCCGCCCAGTTCCCAGGCGAGCACGTCGTCCGGGCCGCGCACCGTGGCGGATTCCCCGCGCAGGAAGGAGACGAGGGACTTGCCGCGGACCGGCAGGACCGTCTTGCCCTGGTACTCGGTGCCCGGATGGCGGGCGCCGGCCAGTTCGTAGATCGTCGGCGCCAGGTCGCTGACGTGGGCCGGGGCGGCGCGCTCGCCGGACTTGAGGCCGGCTTTCGGGCCCCAGGCGATGGCGGGCACCGAGATGCCGCCTTCGTACATGAAGGCCTTGTAGAGGTGGAGCGGCGTCATGCCGACCTGCGCCCAGCCGGGACCGTACTCGACGAAGGATCCCGGGCGCCCGGTGTTCTCGATGCTGTTGTCCATGTCGCGGTGGATCCAGGTCCGGGTCTCGCCCACGTCATACACCGAGTTGCCGTCGGCGCCATTGTCGGAGAGGAAGAAGACGACCGTGTTGTCCAGCTGGCCCTTGTCCTCGAGGTGCTTGAGCAGGCGTCCGATCTGCCGGTCCATGTTGTCCACCATGGCTGCGTAGACCGCCATCCGCTTCGACTCGGCCTGCTTTTGCGCAGGCGTCAGGGTGTCCCACTTGGGCCAGTGGGCGTGGCCCTCGTACACCGGGGTCTTCGGGTCGAGCAATCCCAGCCTGACCAGCCGCTCGGCCCTTTCCTTGCGCAACTGCTCGTAGCCGGCGTCGTAGCGCCCCTCGTACTTGCGGATGTCCTCGTCGGGGGCGTGCAGGGGCCAGTGGGGCGCCGTGAAGGCCAGGTAGGCGAAGAAGGGCTTGCCGCTGGCTTCCGTCTCGTCCAGGTAGGAGATGACCTTGTCGGTGAAGGCGACCGAGGAATAGAAGCCGGTGCGGGGAATCTCGATGGACTTGCCGTTCTCCCGGTAGATCGCCTTGGGCGGCTTGCTGGCGTCCATGGCGACGATGCCGGTCTGGTCGCCGAAATGGCTGGCGCCGCCCATGGTCATGGCGTAGGAGCGGTCGAAGCCGCGGGCCGCCGGGCTCTGGTTCTCGGCGTTGCCCAGGTGCCATTTGCCGGCCATGACGGTCCGGTAGCCGGCATCCTTCAGGACCTGCGGGATGGGCACCACGCGCTCGTTCAGGTAGCCCTCGTAGCCCGGCTTGCCGCGCTGCTCGGCGGTCATCAGCTCGGCCATGTCGCCGAAGCCGACCAGGTGGTTGTCGGAGCCGCTCATGAGCATGGCGCGGGTCGGCGAGCAGAAGGGCGAGGCGTAGAAGTTGCGCATGCGCACGCCACCTCCGGCCAGCCGGTCGATGTTCGGCGTCGCGATCTCCGAGCCGTAGGCCCCGATGTCGGTGAAGCCGAGGTCGTCGGCCAGGATCAGCAGGATGTTGGGCCGCGGTTCGGCGGCGCCGGCCAGCGCCGGCACGGCGAGGCAGGCGGCCAGCAGGGCATTGCGCAGGGTCCGCATGGGGAGTCTCCTCCAGTCGTTTGAGGGGATGCTGCTTGGGACGGACGCGCCGGCCGCGACCGGAGCGAATCATGTCACGACCGTTGAGGCCTCAACCATGAAACCGGACGACCGTTACACCTGGTGGAACGGTGGGGCGGGGGCCGTTCAGCTTGCGGCCTGCAGCGCCGCGACGGCGGCGGCGATGGCGGATGCCGCCGCCTTGAGGTCAGCCAGGTGGTCCCGGACGATCTTCGCCTTCAGCCTGTACTTGCGCGGCCAGACGAGGTTCATGGCGGCGAGGACGCGGGGGCCGTCCATCACCGGAACGGCGATCGCATCGAGGCCGTCGTCGAAGTCGCTGATGTCCTGGTCGGTGCCGCCGAACAACGGTTCGCGGGAGGCGTAGCCGAGCCGGCGGGTGGTGGCCAGGATGCCCTCCAGTTCGCCCTGCAACACGGCGCGGCTGCGCGGATTCGGGGGCGGATGGCGGCGCGCATGGGCGATGATGCGCTCCCGTTCCCGGTCCGGGCAGAAGGCCAGCCAGGCCCGACCGGGAGCCGTCAGGAACATGTCGATGCGAAAGCCGATCCGGTAGGGGAAGAGGCCGAGGTTGCTCTGCCGGCGGGAGGTCTCGGCCAGTTCGAGGCGATAGTTGCGGAAGACCAGCAGGTCGGAGGGCCAGATGACCTTGCGCTGCAGGGCTTCCAGGTGGGGCGCGGCGACTTCGGCAATGCGATAGACGCGCTCGTCCGGGCGCGCCTTGCCGACGGGACCGATGCGCCGCCGGTAGCGGCCGTCGCCGATGGCCTTCCATGCCATCCCGGATTGTTCCAGCGTCAGCAGCATGCGCAGCAGGGTGGGCTTGGCCATGCCGGTCATTGCATGCAGCTCGGCCAGGGTGAGGCCGGCGTGGCCTTCGAGGGCCCGCAGCACGGCGAGCCCCCTTTCCAGGGAACGGATGGTCTTCACGTCGGCGGCGGTTAATATCCCACTCGCAGCGGGCCGGGTGCCCGCGCCGGACAAGCATAACCGACGGAGGAGAACCCAGGAATGAACGCCGGCGAACTGGTGGGAAGCCTCGCACCGGTCTGCGTCTTCGTGATGATGGCCTGCATCGGCCTGGACCTGGCGCCCGACCAGTTCCGCGCCCTGCTGCGGGCGCCGCGGCCGCTGCTGGTCGGCCTCTTCGGGCAGTTCCTGGCGGCCCCGGCGGCCGGCTTCGGGCTGGCCGCCCTCTACGCCGCCGAGCCGGCCATCGCGCTGGCCATGGTCCTGGTCGTCGCGGCGCCGGGCGGTCCGGTGGCCAACGGCTTCGTCTTCCTCGGCCGGGGGCGGCCCGACGTGTCCGTCTCGCTGACCGCCATCAACGGCGTCCTGTCGCTGCTATCGACGCCGCTGATCGTGCACCTGGGCTTCGAGTGGTTCGGCGGCGCCGAGGTTTCCATCGCCCTGCCGGTCGGCCAGACCATCGGCAAGATCCTTCTGATGGCCGTGCTGCCGATCTTCCTCGGCATGGGACTGCGCCACCTCGCCGGGACCCGGGGGCCCATCGTCCGCCGCTGGACGCGGCGCCTGGCCGCCCTGATGCTGGCCTGCGTACTGGCCATCGTGTTCACGGCCTCGGCAGGTGCCCTGGCCGGCCACTGGCGCCGCATGGTGCCGGCCGCCTTCCTGCTCTGCCTGGCCATGTTCGCCGCCACCTCGGCCGTCGCCGCCCTGGCCCGGCTCGACCGCCCCCTGCGCATGACCGTCGCCACCGAGGTCGGCGTCCATAACGTCCCCCTGGCCATCGTGATGGCCCAGGCCATGCTGGCCCGCCCCGAGCTCTCGGCCTTCATCGTCCTCTATGCCCCGGCCGTCGCCATCGTTGCGCTGGCCTGGGCGCTCTGGCATCGGCGGAGGGCCGGCGCTGCCGGGTCCGTCCGGGCAAGCTGATTCCGCGGACGCCGGGGCCCCGCCTGCCGGCCGTACCCGCCGCGTCACCGTTGCGCGGGGCGAAGCGGCTTGACGACCGCCGGCTTCGCGTATAGCGTCATGCCTCCTGCCCGGCCCGACGCGGCACCGGCGGGCCAGACAGATCCCGACCCCAGAAGGTGTGCGAAACGTGCCTCCCCTCCGAGAACAGGCCATCGAAAGAATCCGGCAGGACCATGACTACATGCTCGACCTGGGGCGGCGGATCGAGGCCTGCTGCGTCCGCGGTCCGGAGGTGGAGAACTGCTGGCAATGCCTGCCGGAACGGCAGCAGGCCTGCCATGCCAATATCGCCGACCTCGTGCGTACCTTCGTCGAGGTGACGCTCAAGCACACCCTGTTCGAATCGATGCTGATGGAGGAGGGCGTGCCCGACGGCCACCGGAAGGCGCACCGGCAGGCCCACCTCGAGTTGTCGGAGCAGCTGAAGGCGATCCGCGTGGTGTTTGCCCGGGACGGCAAGTGCGTCGAGGCCATCGAGGGCATCGGCGCCGTCCTGGCGACCCTGCAGCGGCACTTCGAGGAATTCGACCGCCAGCTGGAGGTCTACCTGCGGGTGCCCTTCCAGGCCGCCCAGGCGTAAGGGGCGGCCGCCGGGATTCAGTCCCGCTTCATCTTCGCCAGGTAGGGCACGTATTCCATGTCCGTCCTGGCGATGTGGTTGCGCAGCCAGCCATTGAGGAAATCCACAGTTTCCTTGGGAATCTCCCGGGCAATGGACTGGACGTGCATTTCGCCGAGCCGATGCCGGAACGCTTCGTGTTCCGCCTTGTGCTCCTCGAGCTTCGGGAATCCGGCCGCCCGCATCAGCGCTTCCTCCGCATTGAAGTGCTCGCGGACATAACGGTTCAGGCGGGTGATCACATAGACGCCGAAGAGCGTACGGTTTTCGGCGGCGGCGCCCTCCAGCTCGGAGATCCAGCGGAAGATCTCCTTGTGGTGCTCGTCGAGCAGCGCGTTGCCGGTGCTGAGGGCTTCGGTCCATTCCATGATAGGCCGGATGGTAACACCGGCGGACGGCCACGCGGCGCCGCGAACGGTCCGGTCCGCACAACCGCGGCGATGATCCCGGGAATACCCGACCGGGGCCTGCAGGCCGGCGCGCCGGCGTCCCGGGGATCGGGTCCGAAAACCGCCAGCCGGGGCCGCCCCGCCGCGCATAATCGCGCCATGTCCGAGCTTCCTGCAGACCAGCATCCCATCCACTATGCGGCCCTCCTGGCGCGGGACGCGCGCTTCGACGGGCGACTGTTCGTGGGCGTCACGTCCACGGGCATCTATTGCCGTCCGGTGTGCCGCGTGCGCATGCCCAGGGCCGCCAACTGCCGCTTCTTCCCCAACGCGGCCGCGGCCGAGGTGGCCGGCTTCCGCCCCTGCCTGCGCTGCCGTCCGGAACTGGCGCCGGGGCGCTCCGGGATGGAACTGCCCTCCCGCCTGGCCTGGGCCGCCGCCCAGCGCATCGAGGCCGGCGAGGTCGATAGCGGGTCGCGCGGGGTGGCGGGCCTGGCGTTGCGCCTGGGCGTCACCGACCGCCACCTGCGCCGCCTTTTCGCCGAGAACTTCGGCGTCACGCCGGTCGAGTACGCCCAGACCCGACGCCTGCTCCATGCCAAACGGCTGCTCGCCGACACCTCGCTGCCGGTGACCGAGGTCGCCCTGGCGGCGGGATTCGGCAGCCTTCGCCGCTTCAACGAACTGTTCCGTGACCGCTACGGCCTGTCGCCCTCGGCCCTGCGCCGGGGCGCCGCCGGCCCCGGCCGCGTGGCCCCGGGTCCCGCCGACGGGCTCCGCTTCGAGCTGGCCTGGCGGCCGCCCTGCGACTGGGAGCGCCTGCTCGGTTTCCTCGCCGGCCGTTGCATCGCCGGAGTCGAGTCCGTCGTCGACGGCAGCTACCGGCGCAGCGTCGCGGTCTCCGGCAAGACGGGCTGGGTGGAATTGTCCCGGTCGCCGGTGCGTGAAGCCGTCGCCGTCCGCGTGGCCCCCGGGCTGCTGCCCGTGCTTCCGGCCGTGCTCGCCCGCGTAGGCCGGCTCTGCGACCTGGCCTGCGATCCCCAGGCCGTCGGCGCCGTCCTCGGCCACCTCGCCGCCGGGGCTCCCGGTTTGCGGGTTCCGGGCGCCTTCGATGGCTTCGAGATGGCCGTGCGCGCCATCCTCGGCCAGCAGGTCACCGTCAGGGCCGCCCATACGCTGGCCGGACGCCTGGCGGCGCGCTTCGGTTCGCCGATCGAGACGCCTTTCCCGGACGTGGAGACGCTTTTCCCGCCGCCCGCCACCGTGGCCGCCGCGCAAGCGGCCGATATCGCGGCCCTGGGCATCGTCCGGGCACGCTCCGAAGCCATCGTTGCCCTGGCCCGGGAGGTGGCGGAAGGCCGCCTCGACCTGGCGCCGGCCGCCGACGTGGCGGCGTCCCTTTGCCGCCTGCAGGCCATCCCGGGCATCGGCCCCTGGACCGCCCAGTACATCGCCCTGCGGGCCCTGGCCTGGCCCGATGCCTGGCCCAGCGGCGACGTCGCCCTGGTCAAGGCCCTCGGCGTCGGCCGGCCACGGGAAGCGGATGCGCTGGCCGAAGCCTGGCGCCCCTGGCGCGGCTACGCGACCCTGCACCTGTGGCGCCGCCTGGCCGAGGGCGACGGGTCCCCATGGCAACCCGAAGCGGATGGAGGCGCCGGCCGGCGGCGCAAAGACTCGAAAGGAAGCTCATGAACTCAAGCGTTTCGTGGTCCGAGACGGCGACGCCCCTCGGAACCCTGCTGCTTGCCGGTGCCGCCGACGGGCTCGTCGGGGCCTGGTTCCCGGGCCAGCGCCATTTCAGGGGCATCGCCGAGGGATGGGCCCGCCATGACGGCGCGGCGCTGCTGCGGGAGGCGGCGGCGCAGCTCGCCGCCTATTTCGCGGGCCGTCTGGCCGCCTTCGACCTGCCCCTGGCGCCCCGGGGCACGCCCTTCCAGCAGGAGGTCTGGCGCGCGATCGCCCGCGTCGGCTACGGCGTCACGAGCAGCTATGGCGAGGTGGCGGCAGCCCTCGGCAACCCGGCCGCGGCGCGGGCCGTCGGGGCCGCCACCGGGCGCAATCCGATCGGCATCATCGTGCCCTGCCATCGCCTGGTCGGCCGTTGCGGGGCGCTGACCGGCTATGCGGGAGGCATCGAGCGCAAGCGGTGGCTGCTGGCCCTGGAGGCGGCGCGCGCGGGCAGCTGAGGGCCCCGGGTCCTTGCGGGTGCGAATCCACCCGCGCGACAGGGCAGGAATCGTCGCGCCGGGGAATGCCCCTCGTCCGGCGATGTGGCCCGGGTGTTACCGGCGCGGCGTGCCTGCCCCGTTCCATTTCGCGAGCGCCGTCCGCGCCACGAGGTCGTGGAGGGGATGGCGACGGACCATCCCGGCCGCCGGTGCTCAGGCCAGCAGGGAATTGAGGGCGAAATCCTCGTCGGCGGCCTGCCCGGGCGTCGGGGTGATGCCCTTTTCCAGCAGCTTCCGGCCGGCCATGTGGTCCTGGGCCCGGTTGGCCGAATCCATGCCGATCAGCCGCCCCTCCCGGTAGTAGAAGGCGGTGAATTTC
Organism: Pseudomonadota bacterium; assembly: GCA_052035955.1. Lineage (GTDB taxonomy): Bacteria > Pseudomonadota > Gammaproteobacteria > Burkholderiales > Rhodocyclaceae > JAEUNJ01. The sequence goes on along the minus strand of JBPOHD010000073.1, from coordinate 8,201 downwards.
GCCTCGGCCACCGAGCCGCGGACGACGACCTCGTCGTGGCCGGCGGACTGGCCGACCATCTGCAGCTTCACGTCGTACTGGTCGGACCAGAACCAGGGCGCGGCGAGGAAGGGCTTCTCGCGGCCCATCAGGGCCGCCGCCGCCGCCTTGCCCTGCTCGACGGCGTTCTGCACCGATTCCAGCCGGCGCAGGCGACCGTCCGGCAGGCGCGTCGCCGTGCAGTCGCCGGCGGCGACGATGCGCGGGTCGGCGGTGCGGCCGCAGGCATCGACGACGATGCCCCCTTCGCAGTCCAGCCCTGCCTGCTGCGCCAGTTCGGCGTTCGGGATGATGCCGATGCCGGCGATGATCAGGTCGGCGACGAAATCGACGCCGGTGCCGCTCCTGACCGCGAAGGCCCGGCCGTTGCGGCCGGCGATGCCGGCGACCTGGGCGCCCAGGTGGAGCTCGACGCCGTTGCGGCGGTGCAGGTCGGCGTAGAAGTCTGAAATCGGCGGAGCGACCACCCGCGCCATCAGCCGGTCCGCGGCCTCGAAGACCACCACGTCCTTGCCCTTCCTGCGGGCCACGGCGGCGAATTCGAGGCCGATGAAACCGCCGCCGATCACCGCCACCCGCTCGGCCTTCTCGAGGGCCGCCGAGATGGCCCGGCAATCGTCCAGCGTCCGCAGTGCGAAGACCCCGGGCAAGCTCCCGCCCTCGAAGGGCAGCGGGCGGGCCCGGGATCCGCTGGCCAGCGCCAGCCCGTCGTAGGCGATGCGCCCGCCGTCGGCCAGCACCACCTCGCCGGCGGCCCGGTCGATGGCCGCCACCCGCGTGTCGCTGCGCAACTCGATGGCCTTCTTCGCCAGGGCTTCGGGCCCGCGGATGGTGAGCTGGGCCTCGCTGTATTCCCCCAGCATGTAGGCCTTGGACAGCGGCGGCCGGTGGTAGGGGGCGTGGGGCTCCTCGCCGAGCAGCAGGATGCCGCCTTCCCAGCCTTCGGTGCGCAGGGCTTCCGCGGTCTGCAGGCCGGCCTGGCCGGCGCCGATGATGACAATGGGCTTGCTCACGGAAATCTCCTTCCGCCGATCCCCGCCGTGGCGGGGGAGATGCTTGGATTCAGGCGCAGCGCCCGTGGGGATTGGGACGCAGCGCCCGTGGGGCGCGGGCGGCGCTCAGCTCTGGGCGTCCGGGAAGCGGACGACGAGGCCCTCGAGCTCCGGCGTCATCTTGATCTGGCAGCACAGCCGGCTGTTGGGCCTGCGTTCCGCGACCACGTTGCCGAGCATGGAGAGTTCGGTCTCGCCGGCCGCCGGCACGACGTCGGCGTGGGATTCCACGTAGCAGTGACAGGTGGCGCAGGCGCAGGATCCGCCGCACTCGGCCTCGATGCCCTCGACGCCGTTGCTCATGGCCGACTGCATGACGCTCCAGCCGACGGGGACGTCGATCTCGACCTGGTTTCCGGAGGGTTCGATGTAGGTGACCTTGGGCATTGCGCGCTCCTGTGGGGAAGATCATGCGCGCCGGCACGGGGCCGGCGCGCGGGGGAATGGCTTATTTTACGCGGCCCAGCGTCTTCAGGCCGGCGCCAGGTCCAGGCGCAGGGGGCTGCGGAAGGTTGAGGAGGGCATCCAGGGCAACTGGTCCTGGACGCGGCGGTAATCCGGCACCACCTTGTGGAATTCTTCGAAGGCCGCCTTCACCGAGATGCGGGCGATGGCCGTGCCCAGGCAGGCGTGCACGCTGCCGCCGAAACCCAGGTGGCCCTTGGGCTTGCGCGCGATGTCGTAGACGTCCGGGTTGGGGAACTGGCGCTCGTCGCGGTTGCCGGAGCCATAGGCCAGGCAGACGAAATCGCCCTCGCGCATGGTCTGGCCGTGCAGGGCGTGGTCCTTGGTCAGGCAGCGGCGGAAGCGCTGGGCCGAGGTGTTGAAGCGCAGGGACTCCTCGACGGCGTCGGTCAGCAGGGCCGGGTTGGCCACGCACTGGCGGCGGGCGTCGGCATGGTCGGCCATGTTCAGCGCAAACATGGCCAGGAAGCCGCCGAGGGATTCGACGCCGGCCATGATCAGGGTCGTCGTGGTCAGCAGCACTTCCCGCTCGTCCAGCTTGTCGCCGTCGATCTCGGCGGCGCTGAAGTGGGAGATCAGGTCGTTCTGGGGATTGCGGCGCCGTTCGGCGATCACCTTGGAGGCGTAGTCCTGCATCCAGTTGTAGGCGGCGATGTGCTCCGGGCCCTTGGTGCGGGTGTGGGGATCGGACTGCACCATCAGCACGGCCTTCTCGCGTACCTGGGCCTCGTCGCCCATGGGCAGGCCGAGGGCGGCGAAAAGCACCTTGACGGTGAACTTGGCGGAGAAGTCCTCGACGAAGTCGAACTGCTTCTCGCCGCGCAGGGGTTCGGCGACGTCCCGGGCGGCGGCGCGGATCGGTTCGGCCAGGCTCTCCAGGTTGCGCTTCATGAAGGCATGCTGGATCAGGCCGCGCAGGCGGTCGTGGCGAGGGGGGTCGGTGGTGCCGAGGGTGGCGCCGGCCCGGTTGGGCAGTTCGGTCATGAGGTTGCCCTTGGCCGAGGAGAAGGTCTGCCAGTCGTTCAGCGCCGTCACGATGTCGGCATAGCGGGAAAGGACCCACATGCCGGCCTCCTTGCTCCAGAAGCAGGGATGTTCGTCGCGCAGGGTCTTGTAGTAGGGAAACGGGTCGGCATCGACGGCCGGCGAATAGGGGTCGAAACTGAACATGGGCTCCTCCTCGGGTTCGGGGTCGCGGGGCAGGGCGCGCGGGCATGCGGGTCCTGGTTCGCGATGGTTGAAGCGTAAAGGGAAACGACCGCCGGCGAAATGGACGATGGCAGGAAAGGCTTGTACTATTCCGACAATTTCGATTTTCCGGTGATCCTCGATCAATGGCCGTAACTCCCGTCGATATGGCTTCCCGGGCCCGACCATTGCGCCGGGCTGCACCATCGGCGATAAGGACTTTTTCCCTCTACGGCGAGGAAGGGCCGGTCGCCGACGCCGAATTCATCCACGTCGAGGACATCCGCAGCCGCAGCGAGCGGTACGAGTGGGAGATCGACACCCACGCCCACAAGGGGCTCTTCCAGGTCGTCTTCGTCCTGGAAGGCCGAGTGCGGGTGCGCCTCGACGAGCGGGTGGAGGAAGGGCCGGGGCCCCGGGTGGCGGTGATTCCCCCGGCCGTGGTCCATGCCTTCCAGTTCGAGCCCGGCACCCGTGGCTACGTGCTGACCGTCGCCGAGGCCCGGCTCTTCGACCGGGACTCGGCCCTCGGCCACGGGCTGATGGAGGAACTGGTCCTGGCCCCCCGCCTCGTCGCCATCGACGGCAGATCCGGCGACGCCGAGCGCGTCGCCGGCCTGCTGGAGCAGATCCTCGCCGAGTTCCGCTGGCCGAGGCCCGGACGGGGCCCTATGATGGAGTGGCTGGCCCGGGCGGTACTGCTGATGATCGCCCGCCTCGCCCAGGCCGGTGCCGGTGCCCGTCGTCTGGACCGTCAGCGCGGCGAGGTGTTTTCCCGCTTCCGGCAACTGGTCGAAGCCCACTACAAGGAACACTGGCCCGTTCCGCGCTATGCGGAGATCCTGCGCACCACCGAGAGCCGCCTCAACCGCATCTGCAAGGGCCTGACCGGGCGTTCCGCCTTCGACGTGATCCAGGACCGCCTGCTGCTGGAAGCCCGGCGGCGGCTGACCTACATCGCAGCCCCCGTGTCCCTGCTGGCCTACGAACTGGGCTTCCAGGACCCGGCCTACTTCTGCCGCTTCTTCAAGAAGGCGACCGGATTGACGCCTTCGGCCTTCCGGAGCGGGGAGGGCGGTCGCCTGGAGCCGGCTGCCGGGCCGGCCCCATGATGTCGGCACCTTCCGGTGCGGCAAACCGTCGCCGGCGGTCGACTCGTCGTCGCCGCGCCCGTCGGCCATGGCATGATTCCTGCAAACGGGATTCGAATATTTCAGGTTGAAACGACCGGCCGGCGGGCGAAGCACCCGACGCCCGCCCGGATGGGGACCGCCAGGGTCCCGGGAGGACAGGAAAATGAACGCAATCACTGGGGTGGGCGCACTGCCCGACCCGCAACCGGCGGCGGCCGGCCGCTTCCGGCTGCTGCGATCCTTCACCTGGGCCAGCCTGGTCGCCTTCGCGGCGACCGGGCTCGCCCTCTACGTTCTCGAACGGCAGGAGGAGCGGTTCTTCGCGGAGGTGCAGCGGATCCAGACCGGTTTCTTCGCCCAGGTCCAGGGCGAACTCGCCCACGAGCAGGAGTCCGCCGCCCGCGAGAACCTCGTGTCCGTCCACGAGGCCGGCCACGTGAACCTGGCGCGGCTCTTCGCCAACGTGCTCTGGGAATCCGACTTCGCTCCCTTCGTCGCCCGCGCCCGCGGGGTGTCCGTGGACCGCTGCCGCCTTGCCGCCGCTGCCGATCCCGCATCGGCCAAGGCCTGTTTCGCCGAGGCAGGGGCGCGGATCGTGGGTTTGCCGGGCTTCGAGGCACTGGATCGGCGCGCCTACGCGATGATGCAGAAGACCACGGTATTCAAGATCAAGGTCTTCGACCTGCGCGGCATCACCGTCTATTCGTCCGAGCACCGGCAGATCGGCGAGGACAAGGCAGGCAACGAGGGATGGCGGACGGCCGTCCGCGGCCGGCCGGCCAGCGAACTGACCCATCGGGACAAGTTCAGCGCCTTCGAGGGCGTCGTCGAGAACCGGGACCTCATTTCCAGCTACCTGCCCGTCTTCTCGCCCTCCGGCGAGGAGGTCGTCGGCGTCTTCGAGATCTATTCCGACGTCACTCCCTTCCTGGAGCGGAACAGGGCCACCGCCGCGCGCATCGAGTCCCTGGTCGCCGCCAACCAGTCCCGGGTGGAGAAGGCGGCCCGGGAGAACGGCGAGAAGGTCCGGGAGGGTTCGGACCGGCTCCTGCTCGTCGTCGGCGGTCTCCTCGTCCTGCTCTACGGCGTTACGGTGATGCTCGTCCGCCGCGGCCAGCGCATCATCGACGCCCAGGCCCTGGCCCAGGAGCAGGCCGCCCTCCGGGAGGACCTCTGGCACCGGGAAAAGATGGCGGCCCTGGCCACCATGGCGGCCAACGTCTCCCACGAGGTGGGCAATCCCCTGGCCGTCATCTCCGGCATGGCGGAAGTGATGGCAGAGGAGCAGGCGAAAGGCGTCTGTGCCGTCTGCCAGCCGAGGCTGATCCTCTCCGAGGCCCAGCGCATTGCCGTCATGACGCGGCGTATCGCCGATTTCGCCACTGCGCGCAGCGAGCGCCCCGAGCTCGTCGATGCGGGACAGATGGCGGCGGCCGTCTGCGAATTCATGAGCTTCGACCGTCAGTTCCAGCGCCTGCGCTTCGAACATCGGTCCACCGGCCCGCTGCCGGTCCTGACCCTGGTACCCGACCACTTCAACGAGGTGCTGATGAACCTGCTGCAGGTCTGCGCCGAGAACGCTGCGGCCGTCGGCGTCGGGGGCCTGCGGGTGATGGTCGCCACCGCGCCGGCCGGCTCCGGCGTCTCGGTCCGGGTGGCGGTGGAGGGGGAAGGCGTCGCCGGATCGGGGGAGGGCTGGGCTGGCGATCCCCGGGTCCAGGCCGCGCGCCGGCGCGCCGCGGGCATGGGCGGACTCCTGGTCGCCACCGCCGTCGGTTTCGAGGTCACGCTGGCGGAGCCTGCGGTCGCCGAAGCCGTCTGAGGGTTCGGGGGAGGCAGCGTATGGGTGCCGGGACCGGGCGTCCCGGCTATGCGAACGGCAGTTCCCGGCACGATGCGCGGACGGTGTGGCGGTGCCGGATCGCCGGTTTCAGGTTGGGAGCGGCGCTTCGGGACAGGGAAGCCCGATAGGCCACGCCGGGCCGGCGTCCACGCCGAGATGCCCGTGCCTCAGGCTTCGGTTGCCGTTTCCTCGCTGTTTCTGAGCGCCTTGGCCACGTTGGTCGCCGTGCGCTGGATGTGCAGGCCCAGGGCCTCGGCGGCCTTGTCGGCGTTGCGGGCCAGGCTGGCCTCCAGGATGACGTCGTGCTCGCACTGGATGTCCCGGTCTAGGGGCCGGGAGTTCAGGAAGATGCGGCGGTAGCGGTCGCTGAAGTCGAGCAGGCTCTCGCAGAACTGCAGCAGCACGGGCATCCGGCAGGCGGCGATCAGGGCCAGGTGGAACTCCCGGTGGCGGGCCTCCCATTCGTCGAGGCCGTATTCCGGCGCGCCGCCGCGCCGGCGCTCGATCAGTTCCAGGCGATGGAAGGCGGCCACCAGGTCGGCTTCCCAGCGGTCGTCGCCGTGGGCGATGGACTCCCGGAGGGCCAGGCACTCCAGCATGCCGCGCAGGCGGGTCACCTCCTCCAGGTTGTCCAGGGAGACCGGCGCCACCTGGTAGCCGCGCTGGTCCTGGGCGATCACGAAACCCTCGGCGGCCAGGCGCGAAAGGGCCTCGCGCAGCGGACTCAGGCTGACGTCGAAGCGCTCGCAGAGCTGGTTCAGGCGCAATTGCTGGCCCGGTTCGAAGACGCCGCGCATGAGGTCGGCGCGCAGGGCCTGGACCAGCTGGGACGACAGGGTCGAATTGCTCATGGGCGGCCACCGGGTTGGGAGGGCATGGCGAAAAATACCAAAAAACGATGTTGACAGGAAAATCGATTTTCAGGATTATAGTCGAACAATTGACGTGTGATCGATTGAAATCGGTTCCATCGATCGCCGGCAAGGGCACCGGCAAACCCGGTGACACCAGGCCCCGGCCAGCACCGGGGTCACGGCAACACCCGCGCAACGAACACGCAACTCATTGAAGGAGAAGACCTTGCTGCCCAACCGTATCGACAAGGACGTCGTCGAGAAGAAGATCGGCACCTATGCCGACCCGAACGCCACCCTGGACGAGCGCAACGCCATCTATAGGGACCTGATCGGCTTCGTGCCGCCCCGGATCGAGGCGCGCATGGCCGTCACCGGCGCCCTGGACCCCAAGCTGCTGGACCTGCAGGAGCAGATGCGGGCCCACGCCATGTATCCCAAGTGCTTCGACGTGAAGACCGCCCAGCTGATGCTCTTCGGCATGCTGCTGATGGACATGAACGACGCCGCGGTGCTGCACGGCATCGCCGCCCGCCGGGCCGGTGCCACCTGGGAAGAGATGCAGGCGGTCATCAGCCTCTGCTTCCTGTTCCGCGGCCTCTCCGCCGCCAATCGGGGCGCCGAGCTGCTGGCCAACATCGCCAAGCGCGAGTCCGACGCCGAAGCGGCCAAGTGAGGACGACCCCGTGTCCGGACTGATCGCCTGCGCCGTCTCGCCCCACATCCCGCGCATCGCCATCGAGGAGAAGGCGCCGGAATTCCAGCGCGGCATGATCGGGGGCATCAGGGAGATGGGGGCCGCCATCCGGGCCATGAAGCCGGATGTCATCGTCCTCGTCTCGGCCCACTGGATGTGCACCTTCAACTGGTACGTGAACTGCCATCCCCGCCACGCCGGCCACGCCGTCGCCGACGAGGCGCCGGACCTGGTGCCGGGCCTGCCCTACGATTACGCCGGCGACCCTGCGTTCGGCGAAGCCCTGGTCGCTGCCGTGGCGAAGAAGGACGTGCCCACGCTCGCCAACACCTGCGAGCACTACAAGTGGGACTACGGCTGCTACGTGCCCCTGCACTACCTGGATCCGGCGGCCGAGATTCCCACGGTGCAGATGCCCTCCGTCCTGGCCGCCAGCCTCCAGGAGGCGGATACCGTCGGCCGGACGGTGGACGAGGTGGCGAAGGCCACCGGCCGCCGCGCCGTGCTGGTCGCCAGCACGGCGCTGGCCCACCAGGTGGCGCGCGGCCCCGCCCTGTGGCCCAGCGACGACCAGATCGCCGCCGACAAGGAGTTCACCGGGCGCCTGCTGGCCGGCGACCTGGAGGCCATCCAGGCGGAGTTTCCCGCCTACTGCAAGCGCGTCTACGCCGAGATGGGCGGCCGTCCCCTGGCCACCTTCCTGGGCGCCGCCGCGGCCCTCAAGGCCCGCAGCGGTTCGCTCTCCGGCCGCCAGTTCGGCCCCTACACCCAGAGTTCCGGCAGCGGCAATGCCAGCCTGCTGGTGACGCCCTGACCCGGCGCCATCCACGCCACCATCGAACGAATTCTTGAAGAGGAGACCCACCCCATGAAGCAATGGAAGACCAAGATCGCCGCCGCCCTGTTCGCCCTCGGCGCCGCGGCCGCCCA
>JBPOHD010000089.1:0-30955 GCA_052035955.1 Pseudomonadota bacterium | reverse complement strand
TGGTGCGCCAGCGCGTGTTCGGCAACCTCACGCGGGTAATTGGTAGTCTCAGCCGCCCACATACGGAAGCTACTGCGGAAACCATGAACCGTGACTCCCTCACCGTTGGCATCCGCCCAGACGGGCTTGCCGTCGCCATTCATGCGTCGGATCACGGCGGTCAGCGACATATCGGACAAGAGCTGCTTTTTCGTACCAGCGAACACAATCTCGCCAACCTTCGGCATGGACTCCAGCAGGGCCAACGCCGCATCGCTCAGTGGAACCTCATGTTCACGTTTGGCCTTCATACGCTCGGCGGGTATTGTCCAGACCTTTCCGACCGTATCGAACTCAGTCCATTTTGCGCCGCGCACCTCGCCTGACCGGCAGGCTGTCAGAATAGCGAACTCGACTGCGCGAGCGGATACACCCTCACGCGCTCTCAGGGCCGACATGAACGCGCCAATGCGCTGCCACGGTAGCGATGGATGGTGCTTCGTCCTGCTGGACTTGCTGATGGTCGCCAGCAGATTGTCCAGGTGGCCTTTCCAGCGCGCAGGATTCTCGCCGGTGCGATAGCCGCTGGTGGTAGCCCACCCCAGCACTGACTCAATACGACCGCGCAGGCGACTGGCTGTTTCGGTCTTGCTCTCCCATATCGGTGAAAGGCATTTCACGACCAGGCCGGTGTCGATCTCGGCCACGGGCAAATGGCCGAACACCGGACTGGCGTAAGTGTTGAGTGTGTTTGTCCATTGATCGGCATGCTTGGCGTTCTTCCAGCCTGCCTTGTGCGCCAGGATATACGCCTCGGCGCACTGGTCGAACGTCATCATCTTGGCACTGGCCAGTGCGCCGGCGATCTGGTTCTGCCTCTTGGCCACCAAAGGATTGATGCCCTCGATAAGCAGCTTCCGCGCGTCCAGAGCCTTCTGGCGGGCCTCGGCCAGGCTCACGGTATGCGTCGGTCCCAGGCCCATCCCGAACGGCTTGCCAGCCACCATGTATCGAAGCAGCCAGGACTTTGCACCAGTGGTGGTAATCTGAAGAGTCAAGCCGCCACCGTCGCCGTAAAGCCCAGGCTTACTCAGCTTGGCGACCTGGAGCGCTGAGAGCCGCTGTTGTCGACGTACCATGCGATTTGCTCCGCCATAAGAAATGACTATCAAAACGACTATCAAATCATAGCTGGATTTGGCCGGATTGTCCAGGACGGCCTTGGACAACGATTCAGTGTATCTTATTGTTATATATGTAACTTCTGAACCATATTGGATTGCATTGGACTACTACCGAGCGGACTGCCCCTCCGCCATCCGGCCGGGAATCCATAGCTCCCCATGACCGACCCCTTCGAGCACCACCACGCCGAGGTGTCCGGCCTGCGCCTGCACTACGCGGCAGCGGGGCCTGCGGGCGCCCCCTTGATCCTCTTCGTCCATGGCTTCCCGGAGTTCTGGTACGCCTGGAAGGACCAACTGGCGGAATTCTCCCGGGACCATCGCGCCGTGGCCCCCGACCTGCGCGGCTACAACCTCTCGGACAAGCCGCCGTCCGTGCGGGACTATCGCGCCAAACACCTGGTCGAGGACCTGCGGCAACTGATCGGCGTCCTCGGCCGCCGGAAGGCCGTCGTGGTCGCCCACGACTGGGGTGGCGCCGTCGCCTGGTCCCTGGCCGCCCAGCATCCGGAGGTGGTCGAGAAACTGGTCATCATCAACTCGCCCCATGCCGTTCCCTTCGCGAAGGCCCTGGCCGGCGACCCCGCCCAGCAGGCGGCCAGCCAGTACATGCGCATGTTGCGGGATGCCGGGGCAGAGGCGCTGCTGTCGGCCGACGGCTACGCCGGCCTGAAGGCCCTCTTCGACCGGTTCGGCGGGGGCTGGAAGGGATTGCCGGAAGGGGACCGGGCGCGCTACCTGGAGGCCTGGTCCCGGCCCGGCGCCCTGACCGGCGCCCTCAATTACTACCGGGCGTCGCCCCTCTATCCGCCGGGACCGGAAGGCGGCGACGACCGCGGCGCGGCCGGCCTGGCCATCGATCCGGCCCCTTTCGTCGTGCGGGTGCCGACCCTGGTCATCTGGGGCGAGGAGGATGCCGCCCTGCTGCCCTGCCTCCTCGACGGACTCGACCAGGTCGTGGCGGAGCTGCGCCTGGAACGGGTGCCCGACGCCGGCCACTGGATCGTCCATGAGCAGCCGGACACCGTCAATCGGCTGGTCCGGGACTTCCTGGCCGCCCCGGGCGCCCGTGCCGGCAGCGGGGAGTCAGCGTGACACAGGGTGCACATCGTCCCATCCCGGGCAGGTTCCGGGAATCATTTCAACGTAATATCCGCCGCCCCTCCCGTCGCAGGTGAACCATGCCCTGGCAGACGCGACTCCTCGAACCCGAGCGCATCGTCGAATCGACGTTTTCCGGGCTCCTCTCGCCAGCCGAACTGACGGCCGGCTTCACGGGCTCCGTCGCCCTCGGAAAACAGGGCGACACCCTCCTTTTCCTGGCCGACTGCACGGCCCTCGAGGGCGGCCATTCCCTCCTCGACGTGTTCTCCCTGCTGAACATGTTCGAATCCATGGGACTCAACCGACGGGTGAAGGAGGCCGTGCTCCTGGGGGAATCGACGCCCGCCGCCGACCGGCTCGAGTTCTACGAGACGGCCTGCCGGAACCGCGGCTACATGGTTCGGCTGTTCTCCGATCGCGACCAGGCGATCGCCTGGCTCAGGGCCTGAGCGCGTTCTCCTCCGGCCTCGGTTCGCCGGTTCGCACATGGGGTGCCAGGGTCTCGTCGAGGAACCGGAAACTGTCGCCCCAGCAACGCTTCGCCGCCTCGCGCCAGGGCATGACATGGAAGGCGTGGGTCTCGCCCGGATAACGGGCCACGCGATGGGGCATTCCCAGGCGGACCAGGGCATCCGCGAGGCGCCAGGAATCGGGCGCGACGGGATCGTCGCCGCCGGCGGCGATGAAGAGGGGCGGCAACGGCACCCCGCTGGTCATCGCCTCGACGAGGCACAGGGGATCGGCCAGGGCCTGTTCCGGACGGGGACTGGTCGCATCGGTCCCGAGATAATCGACCGCGGCATCCCTGGCGATCCGGGCCGCCAGCGCCGGGACGCCGTCCCGCCGGTAGCGTTCCGGATGGCTGGTCTGGAGGAAGCCGCAGTAGAGCAGGCCAGCGGCGGCACGAAACGATCCCGCCCTCACACGGGCGGCCCAGGGCTCAGGCCGTTCGGTGCAGGCGCACAGCAGCAGCGACAGGGCCAGGTTGGCCCCGGCCGATTCGCCGGCGACCACGACCCGCTCCCGGTCCCCGCCGTAGCGTTCGATGTTTTGCGCGATCCACGACCAGGCGTCGCAGGCGTCCTCCAGGGCCGCCGGAAAACGATGCCGGGGGGCAAGCCGATAATCGATGTTGAAGACCAGGTATCCCCTGGCCGCGTAGATGGCGGCGATGGGCCTGTGAGTCTCCCGCGAGCAGACCGCGAAGCCTCCGCCGTGCAGGTAGAGGATCACCGGGTGGGGCCCGGCCGCCAGGGGCTGAAGGACGTCCAGGGCCAGGACCTCGCCGCCGCGGCGGACATAGGGGACGTTCTCGGTGATCCGGCATTGCCGCAGGCGGTCCCGCACCTGCGGCAGGTTCGCCGCGAGACCCGCCGCGCCATGGAAGATGGCGTCGAAGGCACCCCGGCGGATGCGCCGGCCGGCGGCCCTGGCCTTCGCTGCGATCGTCGGTTTTCCCATGGTCCTGTCTTCGCCATCCGGTTCGGCCGGAATCGCGGAGTTTCCCCTGTCCCCCCGCTCATTCGTGGGCGCCAGTGCGCTGATTATCCCCCACCCCGACGGGGGAGCCGCCGATGCCGACGGGACGGTGCCAAAGGGCCCCGGCGCCGACTGTGCCGGTTCGGGTGCTGCGGGCTGTTGCAGGTCTGCCTGTCCGCCGATCGTCGGGCCGTGCCTGCCGGGAGACTCAGCGCGCCGGTGCAGGCCAAAGGACGACCACGACCCCCAAGCGCGTCAGGTAGCCCTTCGCATAGGCATTCCCGAAGCGTATCCGTTTTCCGCCGTCCGGCAGTGCGGTCAGGTAAAGCTCGGTCATCTGCTCCTCCGTAAGCCGGCTTTGCCGCTCGGCATGCCATACCTTGATGTGCCCGCAGGCGTCCCGGTCGAGGAGCATCGACCCGTCGTCCCGAAGGCGCGGCAGCACGATCACGATGCCCTCGGCGGTCTCGTAGGCCCGTCCGGGACCGGCCGCCGTTTGCAGCGTCTCACCGCCCCCGGGCCTGGCACTGGCCTCCAGGGCCATCAGTTCCTCTTCGGTGACCCGGCTCCCGCCATCGGAATTCCAGACCTTGTAGCTCCCGTCCTTGAGCAACTGGATCAGCCGGGGCCCCTCGCCCGCCCGTGCCGGTCCGGCCGGGAAGGCGGCGAAGACGAGGCAGGCCAGGCCACAGAAGACCGAACGGGCCAGCATCGGCAGGGAAAACCGGCGCCCGACACAGCCGCGAACGGCGCGGGGCACCGCGACAGGGGAACCGGAAGAAGGATCGGACATCGCCCTCCGATTCTAGCAGCGGGCCCGATGGCTCCTGCGTTTCCTCCGCCACCGATGGCGGGTACCATTGAGGCTTCGCCGGCCCGGACCGGCGACATCAGAATGCGCAAGGGCGACCATGGACCCTCAGAACGTACCCGATGCCCCGTTCCAGATGAAGCGCGTTCGCTTCATCACCATCCTCGAGGCCGAACCGGACATGACGTTGGCTTTGCCCATCATGAGGGTCCGCGAGCACCACCCCTTCCACCTGCCTGCCGGCGTCGTACTGACGTCCGAGGTCATCTCCCAGATCCGCTCCCACCATGTGAACTGCTTCGCCGTCGAGGCCCCCGAGAGCAGGACCCTGGAGCAGATCGGCGCCGCCCTCGTGGCCGAGGACATGCGGATAGACGCCGTGTTCGCACGCCTGGACCGCCGGGATCCGACGGCGGCGAGTCTGCGGGCTGCGGTCATGGAGTACCGCCTGTGCTTCAGTTGAGGACGGAGCGGATATGAGCTTGCGAATCTCTCCGCTGCTGGACGCCGCCCGGATCGCGGATTTGAGCCGCAACATCCCGGCACTGCCGGAGATCGCCCTCAAGGTCCTTGACCTCTCCCACGACGAAGACGCCAACCTCCATCTGCTCGCCGACCATGCGCGGCACGATCCCGTGATTGCGGCCATGCTCGTGGGACTGGCGAACTCGCCACAGGTGAACCCGTCCGGCCGGCCGGTGCGCGAGATCTACAACGCCATCTCCATGATCGGCCTTGCCCGGGTGCGCAAGGTGGTGGTCTCCGTGTCCCTGCGCGGCGCCTTCAGCGGCCTGCTGCCGGCGCCCCGCTTCGCCGAGTACTGGAACCATTGCATCGACGTCGGCACCTGCGCCCAGGTGCTCGCCGAGCATCTGGGCCTGCCGGCCGAGCAGGCCTATATCTGCGGACTCGTGCACGACGTCGGGCAGCTTTGGCTGGCCCATAATTTCCCGGACGCCTTCTCGCAAGTAACGCAGGAGTGGAAGGGTCGCCCCGACCTGTCGGAAACCGAAGCCGAGCGTCAGGCGTTCGGCATGGACCATGCGGCCGTCGGCGCAGCCCTGGGCCGGCAGTGGAGCCTGCCGGCCCCGATACTCCTTGCGCTGCGCGACCACCACGGTCCCGAAGGCATGAGCGAGGACCCCGTCGTGGTCCTGACCCATTTCGCCGAATCCATCTGCCAGGCGATCGGCCAGGGCAGGCAACCGCTGCACGCCCTGTCGCCCCTGATCGACAGCGTGCTGAAGCCCGACTGGGCACACCTGCCCTATCTGTTCGGCGAGATTGAAGCCATGGCCCGCCTGACGAAGGCCGTGGTCAGGGCACCCAAGGCCTGACGGCCGTCGCGCCGCCGTCGCGCCGCCCTACCTGGCGTGGCTGGCGATGGCCTCGACGATGGCGGGCCACATCGCCATGGGCAGGGCGTGCCCCATCCCTTCCAGAATCCGCAGGCTGGAGCCGGGAATGGCGGCGGCCGTCGCCCGTCCGCCCTCGACGGGCACCAGGGGATCGTTGTCGCCATGGATCACCAGGGTCGGCAGCCGGACGTTCGCCAGGGCCTGGCCGCGACCCGGCGAGGCGATCACGGCAGCCAACTGGCGCGATACCCCGGGCGGATTGCAGCCGCGGGCGAAGACCCGTTGGGCGCGTTCCGTGTCCGCCGCCTCGTCCTTGGGGAATCCCGGACCGCGCAAGACCTTCCAGCGTTCGACGTAGGCACGGCAGAATCCGTCGCGGTCCATCGGCATGGGTTCCCGGAAGACCGCTTCGGCTTGCGGCGTCGGCCCGGGCAGGCCGGGATCTCCGGTACTCGACATGATCGAGGTCAGGGTCCGCAGGCGTCTCGGCCAGTGGATGGCCATCTCCTGGGCGATGGCACCGCCGGTACAGGTGCCCACCACGTGGGCCGACTCTATTCCCAGTCCGTTGAGCAGGCCGATCGCATCCTCGGCCATGTCGCCGAGGGTGTAGGGCGTCGCCACGGGAATTCCCCGCTCCTTCGCGGCATGGAGTTCCCGGATGTCCGGAACACCGAACCGCGGACAGTAGGACGAGAGGCCCGTGTCCCGATTGTCGAACCGGATGACCCGGTAACCGCGCTGGGCCAGTTTGACGCAGAAGCGCTCGTCCCACGCGATCATCGGGGAGGCGAGGCCCGCGATCAGCAGCATCGGCGGCGCATGGGCATCGCCGAAGATGTCGTAGACGAGCTCGATGCCGTTGGCCCCGATGGAAGTGGCCGGCGAATAGGAGATCCCCGTCTCCCGGGCCACGTTCTTTGCCACGGGATCGCTGGCCGAGGAAACGGAAACCCGCTCCTGCCTGATCCCCCAAGCCATTCTGTGCATGCCGTTCTCCTCCATGTCGCGCCGGCGGGTCTTGCGCCCGCTCGGCGCCGTCTCGGGCGACTGCCCGGGCTCCCTGAGCTACCTGCCCCTGATTCGCGTCGGGGAACGAATCACGGTCCCCCCGGCGCGGTGGTCGCCGATACCATCAGCTTCCACATGGTTTATTTCGGTATGTTATAAATCAACCTGATTGTTTGAAGCCTGCGGGACCATTTCCGGCGCGCCGCGCGGCCTGTGCCGCCCGCTTCGGCAGCCAGACCGCGGACCAGGCCCGTAATCAGGGTGGCATGTTGCCCGCAGAGGGAGGAAGGAATGAATCCCCCGATTGGGGGAGAGGGACCATGCATTCGAACCACCGCTCCCTGATCGTCACCAAGATCCGACCGCCACGCCGGGCCCGCGGCGTCATTCCGCGGCCACGGCTGGACCTCATGCTGGAGGCCCTGCGTTCGCGGGTCCTGACGACGGTCGTGGCGCCGCCGGGCTACGGGAAGACGACGGCTGCCCTTTCCTGGGCCGAGACCCTCTCCGGCGAACAGGCCCGGGTGGCCTGGCTGACCCTGGATCCGGACGATGACGAACCCCAGCGCTTCCTCGGCTACCTGGAGGCCGCCCTCGCCCGGGTCGCCGATGCACAGGGCCACGGCGAAGGACACGAGCTCCCGGTGCTCGCCCCCGTCGGGGAGCGCATCGCCGGCCTGGTCGCCGGGGTCGCCCGGCAGCCGGGCCGGGTCTTCCTCTTCATCGACGACTTCCACGAGATCACCGATCCCGCCACCGCCGCCGCGATGGCGCAGGTGCTGCGCCACGCCCCGGGCAATCTCCACCTGGTGATCCTCGGCCGCTCGGAGCCGGCCCTCGACATGGCTCTGCTGCGGGTGCGCGACGCCATATTCGAGGTGGATGCCGGCGAGCTTCGGTTCGACATGGACGAGACCACCCGGCTCCTCCAGCGCGGCGACCTGGTCGCCGTCCCGGACGGCGAGGCACCCCGCCTGCATGCGCTTACCGGCGGATGGATCGCCGCCCTGCGCGCGGCCCTGGCGACCCTGCGCCACCAGGAGAACCCCGGCCAGTACCTGAAGCGCCTGCCGGGGAACCTGCGCCCCATCACCGGGCTTTTTGCCGATCTGCTGGCGCACCTCCCGGCGGCCACGGTGGCCTTCCTGGAGACGGCGTCCGGTGTCGACCGGATTTGCGCCGCCCTGGCCGATGCGCTGACCGGCGAGTCTTCCGGACAGGCCATGCTGGAACGCCTGGACCAGCAGCAGTTGTTCCTGACGCCGGAGGATGACGAGCGTGGCTGGTTCAGCTTCCACCCCCTGTTCCGGGACTACCTCCGCCGGCGACTGGCCGACCGGCCGGAAGCGGAAGGACGCGCATTGAATCGAAGGGCGGCCGGCTGGTTCGCCGCCGCCGGGCTGTGGTCGGAAGCCATCCAGCATGCCCTGGCCGCCGGCGACACCAGCCAGGCCCTGCATTGGATGGAGGTCCGCGCCATGGCCCTCGTCGGCGCCGGCGACCTCCTCACCCTCCTGTCATGGGAACGCCGCCTGGGCACCCACCTGCCCCGGGGGCCGCGCCGCTTGCGGCTCGCCTTCGCCTGGGGCCTCGGGCTGGCCATGGCCAGCGACAAGGCCTGGGCCCTGCTCGATGGCGTCGAGGCGGAGATCACCGTCGAATCGGACCAGGCGGACCACGGGGCCTTGCGCCGGGAATGCCGGGCCCTGCGCTCGGTGCTGATGGCGGAGGCCGGGGATTTCGAGTCGGGCGCCGAACTGGCGGAGCTCTGCCAGCCCGTTCCGACACGCCAGCCCTGGGTGCCCAATGCGATCCGAAACGTCATCGCCAGCGCCCACCTGCACGCCGACCGGTGGGAGAAGCTCTATGCCCTGCCGCCGCCGCCGACCGACCGCGGCGACCAGAAGGTGCGCGACCGCCTCTCCCTGGCCTACCGGCTCTCCATACTCGGCCTGGCGGAATACAGGCAGGGGCACCTGGAGGAAGCAGCCGACCTCCTGGTCGAAGCCATGGAAACCGGTGCGGCGACGGGCAGCCGCAGTGCCGTGCTGACTGCCCTGCCGGCCCCCACGCTGGCCCTCGTGCGCTATGAGCAGGACAGGATCTCCGATGCCGGGCGCGTCAACGCCGCCCACCTGGAGGTCAATCGGCGGGTGGCGCCCATCGACGGCCTGTCCGCCTGTTTTCGCGTGGCCGCCCTGATCGCCCGCATGGCGGGCCGGTCGGCCCAGGCCCGCGGCCTCCTGGCCGAGGGCGAGGAGATCGCGCTCGGTCGCGGATGGTCCCGGGTGGTCGCCAAGATCAATCTGGAGCGCCTGCGCTTCTGCCTGCTGGACGGGCGTGGAGCCGAAGCGACGGCCTGCCTGCAGCGCATCGAGGCGCTGGCCGCGGCGGGCAACCGACCGGCCCTCGAACAACTGGACATCGCCCGTTATGCCGCCCTGGCCCGGGGTTGGCGCCACCTGGCCCAGGGCGAGGCAGGCGAGGCTGCGGCGGAACTCGAAACCCAATACGCCCTCGCGCTTGCCCATGGCCGCCGACTGGACGAATTCCGCTTCGGTACCGCCCTGGCCATCGGGCGGGCTGCCGCCGGCCGGCCGTCCGAGGCCATGGAGCTGTTTGCGACCGTCTGCCGAAAGGCGGCGCCGCTGGGTGCCCTGCGGTCGATCCTGGACCAGGCCGTGCCCGTGGACGATCTGGTGTTCCTGGCCGCGGAAACCTGGGCCCGCGAACCGGCACGGGGCGACTTGCTGGCCTTCCTGGACCGTCTGGCCGGTGCCGCGCGGGAACCCTCGCGGGCCGTCCGCTCCGGCGTTCCGGTGGTGGAGACGCTCAGCCCGCGGGAATCGAACATCCTCAAGCTCGTCGCCCAGGGCCAGTCCAACAAGGAGATCGCGCGCAACCTCGGCATCGCCCCGGAAACCGTCAAGACCCATGTCAAGAGCATCTTCGCGAAACTGGGGGTGCAGAACCGGGCCCAGGCTGCGGCGAAGGCCGGCCTGGGGTAGCGGGACTTTCGGCGGTACGGGAGCGGTCGGCGGTTGCGGCGGCGATCCGCTGCCGGGCTAGAGCCTGAACCGGCGCACGGTCTCCCGCATCTGGCCGGCCAGGCCCTGCAGTTGCTGGGCGCCCGCCGCCGACTCGGAGACCGCGGCGCTGGTCTCTTCCGTCATGTTGGCGACGCTCTCGATGTTCTGGGCCAGCTGGGTGCTGGCGCCGGATTGCTCGCGCACCGAGTTGGCGATCTCGTCGAAGGCCTGGACGCCGCGGGAGGATTCGTCGGCGATGGAGGTCATGACCGCCAGGGCCTGGGCAGCCAGTTCGCTGCCCGCCCGCACCTGCTCCACCTGCTCGCCCATCAGGCGCACGGACTGCTGGGTGTGCTCGCCCACCTTGGCGATCATGCCGCGGATCTCGACCGTGGACGACGAGGTCCGCTCGGCGAGCTTGCGCACTTCGTCGGCCACGACGGCAAAGCCACGGCCCTGCTCGCCCGCCCGCGCAGCCTCGATCGCCGCGTTGAGCGCCAGCAGGTTGGTCTGGTCGGCGATCTCGTGGATGATCTGGACCACCGAGGAGATCTGGTTGGACATCTCGTCCAGTTGCCTGACATTGGCGGCCGAATCCGTGGCCAGGGAGGAAATGCGCGCCATTTCCCCGTCCAGGCGGCGGATCACCTCGACCCCGTCGCGCGCCGCATTGCCGGAGGCTCGCGAGAGCTGGCTGACTTCCTCGGCGTTGTCGGACACGTGGCCGATGCTGACGGTCAACTCCTCCATGGCGGCGGCCATGGACGCGGTGGCTTCGGACTGGTGATTGGCGGCCTCGCTGATCTGCCTGCTGGTGTCGTAGAGGGCGGCGCTGGCGGACTCCACCTGGTCCGACTGCGACTGGATCAGGGCCACCATGTCGCGCAACCCGCCCTGCATCTTCCGCATGGCGCCGAGCAGGCTGGCGTCCGGTGCCGCGGGCGCCACTTCGCCGGTCAGGTCGCCGGCCGCGATGCGGCCTGCCGCGGCGGCGGCCGCCGCCGGTTCGCCGCCGAGGGTGGCCGTGATGCTGCGGGCCACCAGGGTCCCCAGGACGAGCAGAAGGCCAAAGGCGAACACGCCGGCGACGACCATCGCGGCCTGCGACCGACCGGACTCCGCCCGCCCACCGGCGACCGACTCGTCGGCGAGGCGGACGTTCAACTCGATCAGCTTGCGCAGGGGGACATCCACCGCCGCCGCCTTCGGGCCCAGCGCCTCGAAGCGCTTGTAGAACTCCGCGAACAAGGCCTTCTGGCCTGGCTCGCCCTTGTTCTTGGCCAGGGCCTCGACCGTCTCCGCGATCATCCGTTCCCCGGCGGTCCATTCCTTCCAGGCCTGCAGGAACTCCTTCCAGATGACCTCCTCCTCGGCCGTCTGGGGCAGGGGTTCGTAGATCTTCCAGCCCTTCTCGACCCGGGCAAAGAACTCCTTGCGCTTGGCGAGGACACCCGCGAACTTCTCCTGGGCGGCGTAGTCGTTCTCCCAGATCGCCGTCGTCAGATTGTTGGCCCGGATCGCCACCCGGCCCTCGGCGACCATTCCCAGGCCTTCCACCGAGGGCAGCCGGTTGCCGCCGATTTCCTCGATCGCCGCTGCCGCGGCGTGAATGCCGTACCAGCCCACCCCGCCGACGACGGCGATGGCTCCCAGGGCCAGGACGACGAGGATGGTCAGGCGCTGGCGGACGGTCAGATGCTCCATGGTGGCTCCCTTGACAATCGAGATTGGCAACTAATTGCCTATTTTATCACTTTGGTTAGATCGGGAAGACATTCCATCGGGGTATGCCGCTCATTCGAAGGGTCGCACCGTCCACCACGGGTAGAACGACGGCATGTCCCGGGAAGGCCGCATCACGAAGCGGGCGGGCCGCTTCTCGAGGAAGGCGGAAACCCCTTCGGCCGCATCGGCCGCCCGTCCCATGAACGAAATCGCCCGCGAGTCGACCTTGTGGGCCTCCATCGGATGGTCGGCGCCGAGCATGCGCCACAGGAGCTGGCGGGCCAGGGCGACCGAGACGGCCGAGGTGTTGTCGGCGATCTCCCTGGCGATGGCACGGGCCCGCGGCAGCAGTTCGTCGGCCGGCAGGACCTCCTTCACCAGCCCGCCGGCAAGCGCCTCGACGGCCGGGAAGACACGACCGGAAAGGACCCAGTCGAGGGCCTGCGAAATCCCGACGAGCCGCGGCAGGAACCAGGACGAGCAGGCCTCGGGGGTGATCCCCCGGCGTGCGAAGACGAAGCCGAAGCGCGCCGACTCCGATGCCAGGCGAATATCCATCGGCAGCGTCATGGTCACCCCGACGCCTACGGCGGGGCCGTTGATGGCCCCGATCACCGGCTTCCTCGATTCGAAGATGCGCAGCGAGACCTGGCCGCCGCCGTCGCGCCAGACCTCCTCGGTGTCGGACCGGAAGGTATCGCCGCCGGCCGCCAGGTCGGCCCCGGCGCAGAAGGCGCGCCCATGGCCCGTGACGATCACGACGCGCACCTCGTCGTCCGCGTCGGCCCGGTCGAAGGCGGCGATCAGTTCGTCGCGCATGCGCTCCGTGAAGGCGTTCATGCGCTCGGGGCGATTCAGGGTGATGGTGGCGATGCGGTCCGCCACCGCGTATTCGATCTGCTGGAAGTCCATGATTTCATCTCCCCTGCCGGGACGGGGAGGGAAGACCGTGACTTCGTCCTGTCCGTACCGGCACCTTCCGGATTCTCGCCCATCCGGCACCGGCGGCCGCCGCGAAGATGAGAGGGAAAGCTGCCATAATTGCCCGCCATCGGGGCATGCCTCGCGTCATGGAAGACCCTGGAAGGCGCCCCCATCCGCAAACCGGCCCCAGACCGGAGACGAGACCCATCGATGGCGACACCGAACGACAGGCAGGACGAGGCCTCCATTGCCGAGGAGAACAGGCGGCTGCGGGCCATCCTGGACCGCCTCGAGACCTACGTTTACACGAAGGATCTGGAAGGGCGCTACACCTACGCCAACGACCTGGTGTGCAGCCTGTTCGGGCGCCCCCTCGAACAGGTGCTGGGCCGCACCGACGAGGAATTCTTTTCCCTCGACAAGTCCGCCGAGTTGCGGGACAACGACCGGGAGGTGCTCGCCACCGGCCGCACGATCGCCCGGGAGGAACGCAACGTCGTCGGCCGCACCGGCGAGGTACGCTACTACTGGACGGTGAAGCAGCCCTTGCACGATGCCGCCGGGCGCGTGGTGGGACTGTCGGGCATCTCCACGGACATCACGGAACGCAAGCGCCAGGAACAGGAAGTCCTGTCCCTGAAGAACAGCTACCAGGCGACCCTCGACGCCCTGCCGGACCTGATGTTCGAGATGGACCTGGAGGGCCGTTACCTGAAATGCCATTCGCCGCGGCGGGACCTGCTGGCGGCGCCCCCCGAGGACCTGGCCGGCCGGATGTTGGCGGACGTCCTGCCGGCCGAGGCTGCCCGGACCTGCCTCGATGCCCTCCGGGAAGCGCAGGCCGACGGCGCGTCCATGGGCCGGCAGATCACCCTCGACGTGCCCGGAGGCTCCCTGCGTTTCGAACTCTCGGTCGCCCGCAAGGCCGCGGGGGAAGGCGAGACACCCCGGTTCATCGTCCTGTCGCGGGACGTCACCGAGCGCTGGCGCGCCGGCCAGGCCCTGCGGGAAAGCGAGTCGCTGTTGCGCGCCATGGTGGACAACACGCCCTTCGAGATCTGGGCCCGCGACCTGGAGGGCCGCTGCATCATGGAGAATGCGGCGGTGGTGGCCCACTGGGGCAGCCTGCTCGGCAAGCGTCCCGAGGACCAGGACATCTCTCCCGAGGACCTGGCGCTCTGGAAGGCCAACAATGCCCGTGTCTACCGCGGCGAGGTGATCAATGCCGAGGTGGAATACGAGGTCAGGGGCGAGGCGCGCATCTTCAACAACATCGTCGCCCCCATCCGGGTCGGCGACCGGATCATCGGCATCGTCGGCCTCAACCAGGACATCACCGAACGCAAGGCGGCGGAAAACGAACTCGCCCGCCAGCGCGACCGCCTGGAGGAACTGGTCCACCAGCGCACCGAAGAGCTTGCTGCGGCCCGGGACAAGGCCGAGGAGGCCAGCCGTGCCAAGGGCGCCTTCCTCGCCAACATGTCCCACGAGATCCGCACGCCGCTGAACGCCATCACCGGAATGGCACACCTGATCCGCCGTTCCGGCCTTAGCCCGCAGCAGTCCAAGCAGCTGGACAAGCTGGAATCGGCCGGCAACCACCTGCTGGAGATCATCAACGCCATCCTGGACCTGTCCAAGATCGAGGCCGGCCGGTTCGAGCTGGCCCGCGAACCCGTCCGGATCGAACAGATCGTCTCCGACGTGGCCTCCATGGTGCAGGAACGGCTGCGCGAGAAGGGCGTCGGGCTCGCCTTGGAGATGTCCGCCCTGCCGGCGGGGATGGTGGGAGACCCGACCCGCCTGCGGCAGTGCCTGCTCAACTACGCGACCAACGCGGCCAAGTTCACCCCGGCCGGGCGGGTGACGATCCGCGTCGCGGCGGAAAGCGTGGAGCCCGGCGCCATCACGGTACGCTTCGAGGTCCAGGACACGGGCATAGGCATCGACGCGGAAGCCCTGCCGCGGCTCTTCTCTGCCTTCGAGCAGGCGGACAGCTCGACGACGCGCAGCTACGGCGGTACCGGCCTGGGGCTTGCGATCACCCGCCGGCTCGCCCGGATCATGGGCGGCGACGCGGGCGCGACCAGCCTGCCGGGGGAAGGCAGCACGTTCTGGTTCACCGTCCGCCTGCAGGTTGACATCGGCGTGCGGGTAACGCAACCCCGGGCCGGCGACCGGGCCGTGGACCGGGTGAGGTCGGCGTGCGCAGGCCGCCGCGTGCTGCTCGCCGAGGACGACCCGGTGAACCGGGAGATCGCCGTCGCCTTCCTCGAGCACGCGGGCCTCGTGGTCACCACCGCGGCGGACGGTGTCCACGCCGTCGAGATGGCCCGCCAGGCGGATTTCGACATCGTGCTGATGGACATGCAGATGCCCAGGATGGACGGTTTGGAGGCGGCCCGCCTCATTCGCAGCCTGCCCGGGCGGGCCGAACTCCCGATCGTCGCCCTGACCGCCAACGCCTTTGCCGAGGATCGGAAACGTTGCCTGGAGGCCGGCATGAAGGATTTCGTCGCCAAGCCGATAGAACCCGACGCCCTGTACCGCACCCTCGCGACCTGGCTCGACCGCTGACGGCAGCCCCCCCCCCTTCCCCCCCCGCCTCATTTCGCCTTCGACGGCAGGCGGATCGTCTCGCCGGCCACCATGAAGGCGCCGCGTCCCCCGTGGTGCAGGGTGCGCGGATCCCGGCAGGCGGGATCGATCCAGGCCTTCGCCACCTCCAGCACGAAGAAGTCGTAGCGGTTCGCCAGCCGCCGGTAGGCCACGCGGCACTCCAGGTTCGCATGGCACTCGGCGATCGGGGGCGCCGCCACCCGGCTCGCCGGCACGGGCGTCAGGCCGAAGTCGGCGAACTTGTCCCGGCGCCGGCCCGACGAATTCCCGCAGCCGGCCACGGCCGCCGCGAGGTCGGCGGCGGGGATGTTGATCGGGCACCGCCGCGCCGCCGGTCCCCGGCCGCCGGACGGACTGCGGTGCAGTACAGGAGGCGCCGCGCGATGTCCATGGCAAACTCCGGCCCTGTCGCCCGGTCCGCCCCACCCACCCGATCCGCATCGGTGGAACCGGTCACGACGGCCACCCACAGGAGGAGACCCCATGGACCCGCGTCCCGATGCCGACGAACACAAGATTCCCCGCGACCACGACAACGACTACACCGGGGCCGCGGCCGAGCGCCGGCGCGCCTTCCTGGCCGCACATACCGGCGTGCACCCGGTCCATATCGACAAGCACTCCTTCGATCCCGGCCTGCTGCCCGGCAACATCGAGAACTTCATCGGCGTCGCGCAGGTGCCCATCGGCCTGGCCGGCCCGCTGCTCATCGACGGCGAGCATGCGCGGGGCGAGTTCTATGTCCCCATGGCCACCACCGAGGGGACCCTGGTCGCCAGCTACAACCGCGGCATGCGCCTGCTCACCGAATGCGGCGGCGTCAAGGCGACGGTGGTCGAGCAATACATGCAGCGCTCCCCGGTCTTCCTGATGGACGACGCGCGGCAGGCCCGCCACCTGGGGCACTGGGTAGACGAGCATTTCGCGGAGATCAAGGCGGCCGCCGAGTCGACGACGCGTTCGGGCAAGCTGATCAACATCTACCAGCACGCCATCGGCCCCATGCGCCACCTGCGCTTCAACTACACGACCGGCGATGCGGCCGGCCAGAACATGACCGGCAAGGCCACCTTCGTCGCCTGCCGCTGGATCGCAGACCATTATCCGGGCGGCGCGAAGTTCATCCTGTCGGGAAACATGGATACGGACAAGAAGCACTCCCAGATCAACATGCTGGAGACGCGCGGCAAGCGGGTCGTGGCCGAAGCGGTGATCCGCCGCGACGTGATCAAGCGCCTGATGGGCGTCGACACCCGCGAGCTCTTCGCCGGCCGGCAGGTGGCCCAGGCCGGGGCCTTCCTCGCCGGCTCCGCCAACAACGGCAGCCATGCCGCCAACGGCCTCGCCGCCCTGTTCATCGCCTGCGGCCAGGACGCCGCCAACGTCGCCGAATCCCATGCCGGCATCACCTATTCGCAACTGCTCGACAACGGCGACTACTACTGGTCGATCACCCTGCCCTCGCTGATCGTCGCCAGCTACGGCGGCGGCACCGGCCTGGCGACCCAGCGGGAATGCCTGGAAATCCTCGGCTGCTACGGCGAGGGTGGCGCGAACAAGTTCGCCGAGATCTGCGCCGCCGTGGTCCTGGCCGGGGAAACCTCCCTGGCCTCGGCAGTTCTCCATGGCGACTGGGTTTCGAGCCACGACCAGTTCGGCCGCAACCGGAAGTGACAGGAGGTCGGGACCGCCCTGAACGCCGCCTGCAGGACCCGGTCCCCGCGCAACATCGGCATCGGCTGCGGTCGGCCGCGCCGCCTGCGCCGGGGCTGACCGGCGGGCCGCGACGGGAATGGGCAGCCGGAGCCGATGCGCCCGGAAAGACGGTTCAGCCGCCCAGCTTCGCCAGTTCGCTACGGGCTTCGGCGGCCTCGGGGAAGTCCTTGTCGATCCGCAGGGCTTCCCGGAAGGCGGCGGCGGCCTCCTTGCGCTTGCCCTGCTGGGCCAGCGCCAGTCCCAGGCGATAGCTCGCGGAGGCGAGGGGCGGCTTCGATTCGGCGGCCTTGCGGAACTCGGCAATGGCCGCGTCCATCTCGCCGCGGACGCGATGGACCTGGCCCAGGGTGTCGCGGAAGGTTCCCGAATTCGGATCGATGGCCACTGCTTTCCTGGCCCAGGCCAGGGCATCGTCGAGCCTTTCCTTGCGGACGGCGGACTGCCAGGCCATGTTGTTGTACGCGGGGGCGAAGCGCGGATTGATTTCGACGGCCTTCCGGTAGGCGGCCATCGCCTCCGCCGGCTTGCCCTGCATTTCGAGGGCCATCCCAAGCTTGAAGTGGGCCAGGACGTAGTTCGGCGTGCGCCGGGCCGCTTCCGCATAGTCGGCCAGCGCAGCGTCCATCTGCTTCCGGGCCAGGCGGATGTCGCCGCGGTCGAGTAGCGCGGGCGTGAAATCCGGGCTCGCCTTCAGGGTCCGGTCAAAGGCCTCCACGGCCTTTTCCGCCTGGCCCGTCGCCTGGTAGAGCCGCCCGAGCCCGTGCAGCGGCAACGGATTGCCCGGGGCAAGGCGCGCCGACTCCTCGAACTCCCTGGCGGCGGCCTCCGTCTGCCCCTGGGCCGCCAGGGCAGTGGCAAGGCCGTTGTGGGCGCCTGCGTGGTCCGGCTTCACCCGCAGGGCATCGCGGAAGGCGGCTTCCGCCTCCCGGGGCTTGCCCAGACCGCCCATATAGACCTCGCCCAGGTCCAGATGCACGGGCAAGGAGTCCGGATCGATGCCGCGGGCCTTCTTCAGTGCCGTTTCCGAAGCGGCGAACTGCCGCGTCGCATAGAGGTAGCGTCCCCAGGCCAGTTGGACCTCGGCCCTGCCAGGCGCGGCCTTCAGGGCCTTCCTGAGCCACTCTTCCGCTTCCTTGGGCTTCTCCCGCAGGCGGGCCGTTTCGGCCATCCCGAGCAGTGCCGGCACGGAGCGACCATCCCGCCGCAGGGCTTCCTGGAACTGCGCCGACGCCTTGGCCGCGTTCCGTTCGACCAGGGCCTGATAGCCGGCCTGGACCTGGTCGGCGCCGGGACCGGAAACCTGGGCTGCCTTGCTCCCCGGAGCGGGCGGCTCGGCCGCACCCGCCCGCGCGCCAATCACGGCGAAGGCGGCGATGGTCAGCAGGGCGGGCCAGTTGCAGGGGCGGGCGGGCATGGAAGACTCCGTTCTCGATCAAGGGGCGCCGATTATGCCCCCCTTCGCAGAAATGAAAAACCCCGCCACGAAGGGCGGGGTCCGGTGCTGCTTGCGGCTGCGCCGATCAGGCCTGGCGCTGCTTGCGGCGGCGGGCGACGGCGCCCATCAGGCCGAGGCCGGCCAGCATCATCGCGTAGGTCTCCGGCTCGGGCACGACCGGGGTCAGGACGCCGGTACCCTTGGTGCCGAAGCCCCAGATGAAGGTGTTGGGCTGGCCGAGGTCCGGGCCGCCGGCGACGCTGGGCTGGCCGTAGGAATAGAGCGCAATGTCCTCGTCGCTGACGTCGCCGTTGACCATGAAGCGGGCCAGGTCGGCGGTGGCCTCGTCGGGCGCCGCACCGTAGTAGGTGTTGAAGGTGCGGGTCGCGCCGGCGGCCAGGGCGCCGAACTCGAAGTCGAACAGGGCGCCGTGGTCCTTGGGGCCGTTGTCCACGAAATTGACGTTCGTCATGCCGTAAGCGTCGAAGCTGAACGGATTCGCGGAGTTGAAGCCGTTGTTGTCGGTGCGGTACACGTTGTTGCCGCCGGCCAGGCCCATCACCGCGGGCACGCCCTGGATGGTGACGTACTCGCTGAACTCGGTCGGGGAGATGTCCCAGTCCATCACACGGCGATACACCAGGTCGCCGGCGGCCAGGTCGCTGCCGCTGGTGTTGATGATGGCGACGCTGACTTCGTAGAGGTAGGGCGTGGAGGCCAGCGGATGGTAGTCATGGACGACGCGCAGCAGCGGCGCCCCGGTGACGCCATTCACGTCCACGATCGAGCGGGCGCTGGTGGCATCGGAAGTGAAGCTGACGACGGTCAGGTTGGCGATGCCGCCCGAGTCCAGGCTCGCCCAGCCGGAAGCTCCCAGGGAGCGGATGCCGACTCCCCAGCCCTCGCACTGGCAGCCGGGCTCGGTGGAGGCGCCGCCGGTCGGGATGAAGCGCAGGCCCATGAAGCCGATGCCCTTGGGATCGGAATCGTAGGGCGTGTTCAGGTGACCCTCGCTGTTCACACCCAGCATCAGGGTGCCGTTGCTGATGATCGCGCCGGCCTGGGCGGTACCGGCCAGGGCCATCGCGCCGGCGGCAAACGCAACAGCCGCGACGGTCTTCTTCAATGTCAGTTTCATGTTCGGTCTCCGGATCGGATTGAGGGGGCTTCCGCGCCCCGCAAAAAACTACAGCCTGGCGGGTTGTTCAATGGTTGCCGCTCGATCAGCGACTACCCCTTGCCACGGTCGCAATTAGAAGCCATCGGATTTCTAAGGACAATAGTCCGTTCGGACTATTGCCCGGACGCAATCGCGGAATCGGTCACGCTTGCCGGCCGTCAGTCCCCGGCGCCCAGCAGGTACTCCACCCGCCGCACGAGTTCGAGCAATCGCGGCCGGACTTCGCCCACCAGGAAATCCGGCGCCAGGTTGAAGGCCGGGCCGCCGCAGTTGATCGCCATCGGCGGCAGGCCGCCGCCGGGACGGAAGGCCGCAGCGATCGCATTGACGTCCTCCTGCCAGTCGCCGAAGGAAGTGCAGCAGCCGGTCTCCCGATACTGGGCCAGGGACTGCTCGATGCCCTTGCGCACCTTCGGCCATCCCTTCGGGTCGGACTCCCGGATGCGCTCCAGGAGGTCTACGCGCTCGATGTCGGGCACGACGGCCAGGTAGGCGCGGCCCATGGCCGTCGTGGCCAGGGGAATCCGCGAGCCCACGTCGAGGGCCAGCGTCAGCGCAGCCTCGCTGCGGCAGTTCTCGACGTAGATCATGGAGAGCTTGTCGCGGGTGCCCAGGGAGACCATGGCCCTGGAAAAGCCCGCCAGTTCCTGCATCAGGGGCCGGGCGACCTGGCGCACGTCCAGCCGCGACAGCATCACGCTGCCCAGGCCCAGGGTGGCCGTCCCCAGGCGGTACTTCCCCGTGTCCTCCATGTAGTGCAGGTAGCCCAGCTTGGTCAGGGTATAGGTGAGGCGCGAGACCGTGGATTTGGGCAGGCGGCAGCGCCGGGCGATCTCCTGGTTGCCCAGCATGCGGTCCGCCGAGCGGAAGCAGGCCAGGACATCCAGTCCCCTGGCGAGGGCCGTCACGAAATGGCGGTCCTCCTTGATGCGGGGAGCGCCGATTGATTCCACCGTCATTGGGCGACCAGTGGTCGCGGGGGAATGGGCGCTCATTTCATCCGGCACCGCAAAGGCGCGCCCTGGCGGCCGCATACTCGGCCTTCAGGCGGGCGACGACTTCCGCCGCCGGGGGCGCGTCGTCGATGGAGCCGACGCCTTGCCCGGCGCCCCAGATGTCCTTCCAGGCCTTGACCTTCGAGGAGCCGAAGTTCATGGAGGTCTTGTCGGCATGGGGCAGGTTGTCGGGATCGAGGCCCTGGGCGGCGATGCTGGGCTTCAGGTAGTTGCCGTGCACGCCGGTGAAGTAGGGCGTGTAGACGATGTCGTCGGCATTGCAATCGACGATGGCCTGCTTGTAGGCATCCGCCGCCACCGCCTCGCGGGTGGCCACGAACCGGGTCCCCATGTAGGCCAGGTCGGCCCCCATGGCCTGGGCGGCCAGGACCTGCTCCCCGCGGGTGATGGCACCGGCCAGCACCAGCGGCCCGTTCCAGAAGCGCCTCACCTCGGCCACCAGGGCGAAGGGAGACAGGGTTCCGGCGTGGCCACCGGCCCCGGTGCAGACCAGGATCAGCCCGTCGGCGCCCTCCTCCAGGGCCTTCTCGGCGTGGCGGACGTTGATGACGTCGTGGAAGACGATGCCCCCGTAGGGTTTCACGGCCCTCACCACCTCGCCGGGCGGGCGCAGGCTGGTGATGATCATCGGCACCTCGTGCTTGACGCAGAGTTCCAGGTCGTGGCCCAGCCGGTCGTTGGAACCGTGCACGATCTGGTTCACGGCGAAGGGCGCCACCTTCTTCCCCGGATGGGCGGCCCGTTCCGCCGCCAGCTCCGCCGTGATCCGGCCCAGCCACTCGTCGAGCAGTTCCTTGGGCCGCGCATTCAGGGCCGGGAAGGACCCGACGATGCCGGCCTTGCACTGGGCCAGCACCAGGTCGGGCTGGGAGACGATGAACATGGGCGAACCGATCACCGGCAGGGCCAGGTTGTCGGCGAGTATGGGGGGCAGGGACATGGGTTGCTCCATCAGGTCAAAGGCATTCACCACAGAGGACGCGGAGGCCACGGAGGTTCGCGGAGAAAGGCAATACGAGGCCTCTGGTTTCCCTCTGCGTCCTCCGCTTCCCCTGTGGTGACGATGTCTTTGTCATTGTCGGCTCACGCCGTCCGGGGCGCCATGCGGCGCGCAGGGATCACGGCCAGGCCGTAGACGAGGGCGATGAGCAGGAAGCCCTCGGCGATGCCCGCCGTCGCCCGGCCGGCGGCGTCGCCGGGATGGGCGACCTCGAAGGCGCGCTGGCGGCCCTCCACGAACAGGGCCAGCAGGGTCACGCCGAGGGCGCCGCCGAGTTGCCGGAAGAAGTTGATGGCGGCCGAGCCGCCTGCCTCCGCCCCCTGGGGCAGCAGGCGCAGCGCGCCGGCGTTGAGGCCCGGGATGATGAAGCCCAGCCCGATGCGCCCCAGGGTCACGATGGCGGCCAGCCACCAGAAACCGATGTGGGGCGGCACCAGGCCCATCAGCAACGCCGAGGCGGCGAAGCAGGCCAGGCCGGCCATGGCCACCCGGTGGGTCGGCAGGCGGTCGGCCAGCCGCCCGGCGACCACGAGCACGACGGCCAGCATCACCCCGCCCGGCACCAGCATCAGGCCCGCCTCCAGACCCGTGTAGCCGGCGGCGCTGCGGGCGAACAGGGGCGCCAGGTAGGTGGAACCGTAGATGCCCATGCCATAGGCGGTGGCGACCGCCAGGCCGGCGCCGAAGCCGCCGTGGCGCAGCAGCCGCAGGTCGAGCAGGGGCCGCGGCGCGATGCGCTGCCAGGCCACGAAGGCGACCGCGAAGAACAGCCCGGCCACCAGGGCGACCAGCGCCGCCGTCGTTTCGTCGTACAGGGCGGTCAGCCCGCCCAGGGTCATCACCAGGGCAACGACGAGGAGCGCCATGCCCGGCAGGTCCAGGCCGGCGTCCGCCCGATCCGCCGGCTCGCCATCCTCGCCTCCGGCCACCAGGTAGCGTGGCGCCAGCGCCAGCGCCGCGAGGCAGAAAGGCAGGGTGACCAGGAAGACCCCGCGCCAGCCGAAATGGTCGACCAGCAGGCCGCCGGCGGCCGGGCCGATGGCCGGCGAGAGGACGATGCCCAGGCCGTAGGCCGACATGGCGCGTCCCCTGGCCTCGCGCGGAAAGACGTCCGTGATGGCGACCATGGCGAGGGGTTGCACCATGCCGGCGATGACGCCCTGGCCGATGCGGCAGGCCGCCAGCAGCGGGAAGCTGGGCGCGAAGGCCGCCGCCACCGAGCAGGCCATCAGCAGGGCAACGGCTCCCGCGTAAGCCCGGCGCAGGCCGAAGCGGCGCAGGGCCCAGTGGGAGAGGAGCATGGAGGCCGTCGTGGCCGCCAGGAAACCCGTGGACAGCAGTTGCACGCGGTCATGGCCGAGGCCGAAGGCGCGGATGATCTCCGGCAGGGCCACATTGACGATGGTCGCCTCCATGACCGCGGAGACGGTACCGAGCATGACCGTCACCACCGCCCAGGTCCGGTAGGACGGGCCGTGGCGCGCGAACATGGCCGCCACCTCCGCCGAACGGCCCGTGGCCCCCCCGGCGGGCCGGGCGGCTTCCGCTGCCGGAGTCAAGCGCGCTTCCCCGCCCGCCTCATTTGCGGCGCTTGGGTTCGACGATCTCGAACTGGGGCTCGAAGCTGTCCATCAGCATCAGCAGTTCGAAGAACCTGCCCGGATTGCCCTCCACCTGGATCTGTCCGCCCTCGATCAGGGCGTTGAAGGTGGCCCGGCGCAGCGTCACCTGGTCCAGGGCCTTGCGGGTCAGGGTGAGCGTCGCGTCGGCGTTTGGCGACTGCCTGCCCCGCACCCACGTCAGGGCCGAGTTCTCCAGGTTCAGCACGTACCGGCGATTCACGTCCGTGAAATTCCAGTTCAGCAAGATGCGCCTCCCCTCCGCCTTCGGTCCGTTGAGGCGCACCCCGAGGAAATCGAAGAACATGTCCAGGTCCAGGGCCTTGAGGGTGTCCGGATTCACCGGCGACTGGGCGCTGGCCCTGGCCGTGCCGTTGCGCAGTTCCCAGGCCGCGAAGAGGTAGGAGTTGCGCCAGGTGGCGGCCTCGGCCTGGTAGCCCAGTTGCTCCAGCGCATCGGCCGCCAGTTCCCGGGCCGGGCGGTTGTCGGGCTCGGCGAACACCAGGTGGTTCATCGCCTGGGCGACCCAGCGGTATTCCCCGCGTTCGAAGTCCTGCCGTGCCCGGGCCATCAGCGCCGCCGCCCCGCCCATGTATTCGACGTACTTGCGGCCGGATTCGACGGGCGGCAACGGATTCAGGTTGGCCGGATTGGCGTCGTACCAGCCCAGGTACTTCTGGTAGATGGCCTTGGCATTGTGGCTCACCGTGCCGTAGTAGCCCCGGGCCGACCACTCGGCGGCCAGGCTGGGAGGCAGTTCCAGCACCTCGGCGATCTCGGTCGCCGTGAGGCCGTGGTTGATCAGGCGCAGGGTCTGGTCGTGCAGGTATTTGTAGAGGTCGCGTTGCCTGGCCAGGAACCCGCGCAGCCTGGCGTTGCCGAAAGTGGGCCAGTGATGCTGGGCAAGCAGCACCTCCGCCTCGCCGCCGAAGGCGTCCACGGCCTCGGCCAGGTACTGGGACCAGGCCTTGGGATCGCGTACCTCGGCGCCCCGGAAGGGCAGCAGGTTGTGCAGGTTGTGGGTGGCGTTCTCCGCCATGTTGAGGGCCTTGAAGCGCGGGAAATACATATGCATCTCGGCCGGGGCCTCGGTGCCGGGCGCCAGGTGGAAGAGGATTTCCACGCCGTCGATCACCCGCCGGTCCCGGGCCTTGCCGATCACGTCGGTGGGCGGGATCAGGGTGATGGTGCCCCGGGGCAGGTTCTTGCCGAGGCCGGCATCCACCTGGCTGCGCTCGCCCCTGGGCAGCAGCGACCCGAACTGGTACTGGGCCCGGCGCCCCATGGCGTTGCCGGCGATGATGTTCTCGGAGACCGCGTGCTCCATGAAGCCGGCCGGGGCCAGGATGCGCACCTTGCCGGATTCCACTTCGGCATCCGTGGTCACGCCCTTGACGCCGCCGAAATGGTCCGCGTGGCTGTGGCTGTAGATGACCGCCACCACGGGCCGGCGCGGCCGGTGCCGGTAGTACAGTTCCAGGGACGCCTGGGCCGTCTCCTTCGAGGTCAGCGGGTCGATGACGATGAGCCCCGTGTCGCCCTCGACGATCGTCATGTTCGAGAGGTCGAAGCCGCGCACCTGGTAGATGCCGTCGGTGACCTTGTAGAGGCCGTGTTCGAGGTTGAGCTGGGCCTGGCGCCAGAGGCTGGGGTTGATGGTCGCCGGTGCCTGGGCCTGTTTCAGGAAGGCGTACTCGCGCATGCTCCAGGCCTGTCCGGCGGGACCGGGAACTTCGGCATCGGGCAGGGTGCCGACGAAGCCGCGCACGGCATCCTCGTAGTCCTGGCGGTCGGCGAAGGGCAGCTTTCCGAGCAGGGCGGCGTTGGCGGCCCCGGTGGCGGCGGTGGCTTCCTTGGGCTCCGCGGCCGCGGTGGCCCAGGTTCCCGCGGCAAGCAGGAAAGCGGCCGGCAGGGCCGTCGCGGTCCGGCGCAGGCGGTGCAGTGCGTCCATGTTCCCTTCCTCCATTCGTTATCGTTCCCGCATTCCTGGCCGCCCGCCAAACAGGCCGGCGGGATTCGCCATCGTGAAAAAAACGGACCGCCCGGTCGGGTGATCCGCCGGGCGGTTCGGCATTCTGCACAGCGGCCAGAGTTTGCACAGGGAAGGTCGATGCGTCAACATTTCAAAATACGATTTCGCAGATCAGAATTTTTTTCGGGATGCTGCAGGCGACCACCGCCGTTCTTGACTCGCCTGCCGAATTCGGAAATGATTCGCGGATCGCTGTACAAAACACGGTTCTGCATTGCAGAACCGTGTCCTCCGACAGAAGGAGCCCCATGGATGCCCTGCTTGCCGCCGGCCGGAAGGTTCTGGCGGAACAACCCTTCAGCGTGCTGCTCGGTGCCGAACTGCTGGAGTTCTCGCCCGGCCATGCCGTCCTGGCCGTGGACCTGAAGCCCGAGTTGAAGCAGCAATACGGCTTCGCCCACGGCGGCGTGCTGAGCTACCTGGCCGACAATGCCCTCACCTATGCCGGCGGCTCGGCCCTCGGCGGCCACGGCATCGTCACCTCCGAGTTCAAGATCAATTACCTGCGGCCGGCCCTCGGCGAACGCCTGGTGGCCCGCGCCGACTCCGTCTACACCGGCAAGAGCCAATCCGTGTGCCGGTGCGACATCTTCGCCATCGAGAACGGCCAGGAGAAACTCTGCGCCACCGCCCAGGGCACCATCGGCCGCCTCGCCTCCCCTGCCGGCGAGTAGCCCCGCCGACCGAGCCCCGTTTCCACGGACCCGACCCCATGAACCTCGACCTCACCCCCGAAGAACAGGCCTTCCGCGAGGAGGTGCGCGCCTTCGTGCGCGAGAAACTGCCGGCCCACATCCGCCACAAGGTGATGAACGGCCTGCACCTGGAGAAGGCGGACCACCTGCTCTGGCTGCGCACCCTCCACGAGCGGGGCTGGAGCGCCGCCTCCTGGCCCCGGGAATTCGGCGGCCCGGGCTGGAGCCCGGTCGAGCAGTACGTGTTCGAGGAGGAATGCGCCGCCGGCGGCGCGCCGCGCCTGATCCCCTTCGGCCTCAAGATGGTGGCCCCGGTGATCATGGCCTTCGGCAACCGGGCCCAGCAGGAGCGCTACCTGCCGAAGATCCGCTCCGGCGAGGAATGGTGGTGCCAGGGCTATTCCGAACCCGGGGCCGGCTCCGACCTGGCCTCGCTGAAATGCCGGGCCGAGAACCGCGGCGACCACTACGTCGTCAACGGCCAGAAGACCTGGAACACCCTCGGCCAGCATGCCGACTGGATCTTCTGCCTGGTCCGCACCGACACGGAAGCCAAGCCCCAGCGGGGCATCTCCTTCCTGCTCATCGACATGAAGTCGCCGGGGGTCACGGTGCGGCCCATCGTCACCCTGGACGGCGCCCACGAGGTGAACGAGGTCTGGTTCGAGGACGTGAAGGTGCCCGTGGAGAACCTGGTCGGCCAGGAGAACCAGGGCTGGACCTATGCCAAGTTCCTGCTCGGGCACGAGCGCACCAACATCGCCGGCATCGGCATCGCCAAGCGCGAACTGGCCCGCCTGAAGCGCATCGCGACGGCGGAACGCAAGAACGGCCGGCCCCTGCTGGAGGACCCCCTGTTCGCGGCGAAGGTGGCCCAGGCCGAGATCGACCTGATGGCCCTGGAGATCACCAACCTCCGTGTGCTGTCGGCAGAGAGGGAAAGGCGCGCCCCGGGGCCGGAAGCGTCCATCCTGAAGATCAAGGGCACGGAAATCCAGCAGGCCATCTCCGAGTTGCTGCTCCAGGCCGTCGGGCCCTATGCCCTGCCCTTCCGCCGGGAGGCCATGGCGGCCGGCTGGCAGGGCGAGGCCGTGGGCCCCGACTATGCGGCGCCGCTGGGCGCCTGGTACCTGAACCTGCGCAAGCTGTCGATCTTCGGCGGCTCCAACGAGATCCAGAAGAACATCATCTCCCAGATGATCCTGGGACTGTAGGGATACGACCATGGACTTCATGCTCACCGAGGAGCAGCGGCAACTGGAGGACACCGTCCGCCGTTTCGTCGCCAAGGACTACGACTTCGAGCACCGCCGCACCATCCGCAACGGCCCGGAGGGCTGGAGCCGGGAGACCTGGCAGCAACTCGCCGACCTGGGCGTGCTGGCCCTCAACGTCCCCGAGGACCGGGGCGGCCTGGGTTACGGGCCCGTCGAAACCATGCTCGTCATGCAGGCCTTCGGCGCCGGCCTGCTGCTGGAGCCCTACCTGTCCAGTGCCGTCATCGCCACCGCCCTGCTGCGCGGGGTGGCCCCGTCCGGCGAGCTGTTGCCGGCCCTGGCCGCCGGCGAGGAGATCGCCGTGCTCGCCCACTTCGAACCCGAGTCCCGCTGGGAGGCGGGCCAGGTCTCCGCCACGGCCCACCGCTACGGCGACGGCTGGGTGCTGCGGGGCCGCAAGGGCGTGGTCTTCCATGCCGCGGCCGCCGACGTGCTGCTCGTCTCCGCCCGCTCCGGCGGCGAGGCCGGGCCCGTGGGCCTCTACGCCGTGCCCCGCGACACGCCCGGACTGGCCCTCGTCCCCTACCCCACCCTGGACGGCCAGCGGGCCGCGGAAGCAAGGCTGGCCGGGGCCTACGTGCCCGCCACCGCCCGCCTCGGCGGCGACGCCTGCGCGCTGCCCGCCATCGAGATGGCGCTGGACGCCGGGCTGGCCGCCCTCTGCGCCGAGGCCGTCGGCACCCTCGAGTCCATCCTCGCCGCGACCGCCGAATACCTGAAGACGCGCCAGCAGTTCGGCCAGCCCATCGGCCGCTTCCAGGCCCTCCAGCACCGGATGGCCGACATGCTTCTGCACCTGGAGCAGGCCCGCTCCATGGCCATGCTGGCCGCCCTGCGCTGCGCCGACCCGGACGAGCGGGAACGCCGGCGGGCGCTCTCCGCGGCCAAGGTGACCGTCGGCCAGGCCTGCCGTTTCGTGGGCCAGCAGGCGGTCCAGCTCCACGGCGGCATGGGGATGACGGACGAGTTGAACGTCAGCCACTGGTTCAAGCGCCTCACCGCCATCGAACTGAGCTTCGGCGATACGGACACCCACCTGCAGCGCTTCGCCGCCCTGTCCGCGAACTGATGCCGGGATGACGGCCGACCTTCGTTTCGGCGACCTGCACCGCTCCGGCGGGGAGATCGAGGCGCGCGCCGCCCGCCTGGCCGGCGGCCTGGCCGCCCTCGGCGTGGAGGACGGCGACGTGGTGGCGGTGATGCTGCGCAACGATCCGGCCTACGTGGACCTGATCCAGGCCTGCCGCATTGCCGGCTGCTTCTACTGCCAGATCAACTGGCACTTCAAGGCCGAGGAGGCGGGCTTCATCCTGGCCGACTCCGGGGCCCGCGTCCTGATCGTGCACGACGACCTGCTGCCGGGCGTCGCGTCGGCGATCCCGTCCGGCACGACGGTGATCCGCGTGCGTCCCCACGCCCATGTCTGCGCCCAATGCGGCGTCGGGGACCGGGACGTCGATGGCGGCATCGAGTACGAAGCCTGGCTCGCTGGCCAGGCCCCCTATGACGGTCCGCCGCGCACGCCGCGCGGCCACATGGCCTACACCTCCGGCACCACCGGCCGGCCGAAGGGCGTGCGCCGCCTGCCCGTGCCGCCGGAACGGCTCGCCGCGCAGCAGGCCCTGGCGACGCGACTGGTCCGCGAGGCCTTCGGCATCGGCTCCGGCGAACGCACCCTCGTCTCCGCGCCCCTCTACCACAGCGCCCCCAGCCTCTTCGCCCAGCAGTCCCTGCTGCGGGCCGACCTCATGGTGCTGGAGCCGCGCTTCGATGCCGAGGCCACCCTGGCCCTGATCGAAAGGCACCGCATCACCACCGCCTACCTGGTGCCGGTGATGTACGTGCGCCTGCTGCGCCTGCCCGAGGCGGTGCGCAATCGCTACGACCTGTCGTCCCTGCGCTTCGTCGCCTCCACGGGCTCGCCCTGCGCGCCGGAAGTGAAGCGGGCCATGATCGAATGGCTGGGTCCGGTGATCTACGAGACCTACGCCTCCAGCGAGACCGGACTGGTGACGGTCATGAAACCCGAGGATGCGGCGCGCAAGGCCGGCAGCGCCGGCCTGCCCGCCGTCGGCGCCGAAATCCGCATCCTCGACGATGCCGGCCGCATCTGCCCGACCGGCACCGTGGGCCGCATCTTCGTGCGCCAGCCCGCCTATCCCGACTTCACCTACCACCGCAACGACGCCGCCCGCCGGGCCATGGAGCAGGACGGATTCGTCGGCGTCGGCGACATGGGCTACCTGGACGGGGACGGCTTCCTCTTCCTCTGCGACCGGGCCTCGGACATGGTGATCTCCGGCGGCGTGAACATCTACCCGGCGGAGATCGAGCACGTGCTCATCACCCTGCCCGGGGTCGCCGACTGCGCCGTCGTCGGCATCCCCGACGAGGAATACGGGGAAGCCCTCTGCGCCCACGTGCTGCCCGCGGCCGGCGAGACGCCGACCGCCGACGGCCTGCGCGAGGCCCTGCGCGGCCGCATCGCCGACTACAAGGTGCCGCGCCGCATCGAGATCGTGGCCAGCCTGCCGCGGGACGACAACGGCAAGGTGGTCAAGCGCCGCATCCGCGATCCCTACTGGGCCGGACGGGAGCGAAGGATATGATGTACGCGAACCCGTTTTCACCGCGGAGGACGCAGAGGACGCGGGGGAAGGCAGAAATCTTCCCGTGTCGCCGCCTTCGCGCCGCCGGCACGTGGTTGTCGCCGGCAGGGGGCCATGGGATCATGCCCCCGCACGTCCCGGTTCATGCCCGCCCTTCTCTGCACTCTCCGCGCCCTCTGCGGTGATCGCCCTGCCTTGAACACCCCCATCCTTCACCCCTTCGACGCCGCCGTCGCCCTCGAGCCCCTGGGCGGCGGCCGCTTCCTCGGCCGCACGAGCGCCGACTACTGGAACATGGTCGGCCCCTATGGCGGCATCACGGCGGCCGTCATGCTGCGCGCCATGCTGTTGCACCCGGAACGCAAGGGCAGTCCCCTGGCCTTCACCCTCAGCTACGTGGCCCCCGTCGAGGAGGGCGAGTTCGTCGTCGAGGCGAGGCTGGTGCGGGCCAACCGCAGCAACCAGCATTGGGCCGTCGCCATCCTCCAGGGCAGCCCGGAGCGGGTGGTGGCGCAGGCCATCGCCATCTGCGCCCTGCGCCGGGAGACCTGGGGCTGCGTGGAGGTACATCGCCCCGACGTACCGTCGCCGGAGGCCTGTGAACGGATGACGCCGAGGCGGCCGACGGGCTTCCTGCAGCGCTACGAATTCCGCCACGTGCGCGGCACGCCCTTCCGCGACAACGAGGACACCCTCAGCCACACCTGGGTCGCCGACCTGCCGGCGCGGCCCCTGGACTTTCCGTCGCTGACGGCCATCTGCGACAGCTTCATGCCGCGCATCTTCCTGCGCCGCACGGAATGGGTCCCCATCGCCACCGTCTCCATGAACATCTACTTCCACGCCGGCGAGGAGGCCGTCGCCGCCCACGGCACCCCGCCCCTGCTCACCGTCGCCCAGGGCCAGGCCTTCAGGGACGGCCACTTCGACCACCAGGGGCAGGTCTGGGGCCGGGGCGACACCCTCCTCGCCACCACCCACCAGATCGTCTGGTACAAGGAATGAGGCCGGCCGGCACCCCGATCCCTTAGAAACTCTAACAAAATGAGTGTTACCCCCTGTTCACAAAGGTCGAAATTCGTTAACCTCTGCCCTGTTTTTTTTGTGCAGAGGAAATGGCCAAACCGATACTGGACGATGAACTGTGGGCGCT
>JBPOHD010000027.1:0-159016 GCA_052035955.1 Pseudomonadota bacterium | reverse complement strand
GCTTCCTCGTGGTCATGGTTTGCCCTCCCAAGGGGTTCAAGGTCGATCTCGATAATCAACCTCTTACCATGACCACCCGCCCGCTTCCTACCGCGGACGCTTTTGCACACAAGTCAGCACACTACCTGGCAGGAAACGACCGGCGATGCACCGGGTTGCCTCGGGTCTGCCCGGAGCACCCATGGACCGGCGTCACCGGTACGGGGCCCGGGGCGACTCGTCGACCTCGACCACCCCCTGCCGATATTTCCCACGCCGGCCGCGTCGCCCATCGGGGAAGGGGAATTGAACGAATCGTTCAGTCGGCCTTCCTCCAGTTGAACGAAACGACATTCCAGCCCGCCGGACGTCTCCCAAGAATCGGCCGTTTCGTTGACCTGCCTCAAAAAACCAGACCGATGGAGGGGACGAATCGCCCCCCTTTGCCGCGGATTGCCGGTGGCACGCCCGTTGCTGAACAGCAGGCCGAGTCCCGTCCGTCGACGGGGCCGCGTCCGGTGGACTTGCGCCTTCCTGTCGCAAGCCCGCCGGACCCCGGACAACACCTGCATGTGGGGACGAAAAATGGCACAAGTCACTCGTCGAGATTTCATCAAGACCGCCGGCGCGACATCCCTGGGTTCGCTGCTCGGCGGGTCCTTTGCGTTCCGCGCCCTGGCCGCCACCGGCGACCCCTCCGGCGCCTTCGAATACTCGGGCTGGGAGAACCTGCACCGGGGCCAATGGACCTGGGACAAGAAGACCCGGGGTGCCCACCTGATCAACTGCACGGGCGCCTGCCCCCACTTCGTCTACACCAAGGACGGCGTCGTCCTGCGCGAGGAGGCGGCCAAGGACATGGCTGCCATGCCCGGCCTGCCCGAGTACAACCCGCGCGGCTGCAACAAGGGCGTCTGCGGCGTCGACTACATGTACGGCCCGCACCGGATCAAGTATCCGCTGATCCGGGTCGGCGAGCGGGGCGAGGGCAAGTGGCGGCGGGCTTCCTGGGACGAGGCCCTGGAAATGATCGCCGACAAGGTCGTCGATACCATCAAGAACGAGGCGCCGGACTGCATCAGCGTCTTCTCGCCGGTGCCCGCCGTGGCCCCCGTGTCCTTTGCCGCCGGCCACCGTTTCGCCCATTACATCGGCGCCCATACCCATACCTTCTTCGACTGGTACGGCGACCACCCGACGGGCCAGACCCAGACGGTGGGCGTCCAGGGCGACTCCTGCGAATGCGCCGACTGGTTCAATGCCAAGTTCATCATCCTCTGGGGCGCCAATCCTTCGATCACGCGCATCCCCGACGCCCACTACCTGTCCGAGGCGGCCTTGAACGGGACGAAGGTCGTCAGCATCTCCCCGGACTACAACGCCTCCACCATCAAGGCCGACCAGTGGCTGCACCTGAAGCCCGGCACCGACGGGGCGCTGGGCCTGGGCATGGCCCACGTGATCATCAAGGAGAACCTGTTCGACGTGCAGAGCGTCAAGGAGCAGACCGACCTGCCCTACCTGGTGCGCAAGGACAACCGCCGCTTCCTGCGCGAGGCCGACGTGGTCGAGGGCGGCTCCCCGAACAAGTTCTACGTCTGGGACGCCAGGACCAACAAGGCAGTGATCGCCAAGGGATGCTGGGGCGACGAGCCGGAGCAGAAGGCGCCCCCGGTGGCCTTCCTCGGCCGCAACACCAACACCTTCCCGAAGGGCTACATCGCCCTCGGTGACCTGGATCCGGCCCTCGAAGGCAGCTTCAAGGTGCCGGCCAAGGGCGGCACGAGCCTCGACGTGGAGCCGGTGTTCGCGCTCCTCAAGTCGCGGATCATGAACCAGAACACGCCGGAGAAAGCGGCCGCCGTGACCGGCATCCCGGCCAAGGTGATCGTCCAGCTGGCCAGGGACTACGCCACCGCCAAGCCCTCCATGATCATCAGCGGCGGCGGCACCAACCACTGGTACTACAGCGACGTCCTGCTGCGCGTCTTCCACCTGCTTTCCGCCCTCACCGGCAGCGAGGGCAAGAACGGCGGCGGCCTGCAGCATTACATCGGCCAGTGGAAGCCCACCTTCCTCCCCGGCGTCGCCGCGCTCGCGTGGCCCGAGACTCCCGCCCGGCACCGCT
Source organism: Pseudomonadota bacterium (assembly GCA_052035955.1). Taxonomy (GTDB): domain Bacteria; phylum Pseudomonadota; class Gammaproteobacteria; order Burkholderiales; family Rhodocyclaceae; genus JAEUNJ01. The sequence goes on along the minus strand of JBPOHD010000027.1, from coordinate 156,909 downwards.
TCTGCCAGACCACGATCTGGACCTACGTCCATGCCGAGGTCAATGACGAGATGCTCAACGTCAACGTGGATACCAACAAGTACCTGCGGCAGAGCATCGCCACCCGCCAGATGCCGCTGCTGCCGGCCAACGGCCGCGATCCCAAGGTTTTCATCGTCTATCGCGGCAACTTCCTGAACCAGGCCAAGGGCCAGAAATACGTGCTGCGCAACCTGTGGCCGAAGCTGGACCTGATCGTCGACATCAACATCCGCATGGACTCGACGGCCCTCTATTCGGACATCGTGCTGCCCTCGGCGCACTGGTACGAGAAGCTGGACCTGAACGTCACGATGGAGCACACCTCCATCAACATGACGGAACCGGCCGTCAAGCCCATGTTCGAGGCGAAGACCGACTGGCAGATCTTCCTCGAGCTCTCGAAGAAGGTCGAGGCGGCCGCCCGCCGGAAGGGCATCGAGAAGTACAACGACGAGCAGTTCAAGTGGGTGCGGGACCTGGGCAACCTGTGGAACCAGATGACCATGGACGGCAAGCTGGCCGAAGACGAGGCGGCGGCCCAGTACATCCTCGACACGGCGCCCCAGTCCAAGGGCATCACCATGCAGATGCTGCGCGAGAAGCCGCAGCGCTTCAAGGGAAACTGGACCTCGCCCATGAAGGAGGGCGTGCCCTACACGCCCTTCCAGAACTACGTGGTGGACAAGAAGCCCTGGCCGACGCTGACCGGCCGCCAGCAGTTCTACTTCGACCATGACACCTTCTTCGACATGGGCCTGGAACTGCCGACCTACAAGGCGCCGGTGGACGCGGACAAGTTCCCCCTGCGCTTCAACACGCCGCACAGCCGCTATGCCATCCACTCGACCTTCAAGGACAACGTGCAGATGCTCAGGCTGCAGCGCGGCGGTCCCTCGGTCGAGATGTCGCCGGCCGACGCCAAGGCCCGGGGCATCAAGGACAACGACTGGGTCGAGGTCTGGAACGACCACGGCCGCGTGATCTGCCGCGTCAAGGTGCGCAAGGGCGAGCAGAGCGGCCGCATCTCCATGTGGCATACGCCCGAGCTCTACATGGACCTGATCGAAGGCAGCTCCCAGAGCGTCTGCCCGGTGCGGATCTCGCCGACCCACCTGGTCGGCAACTACGGGCACCTGGTATTCCGGCCCAACTACTACGGTCCGGGAGGCACCCAGCGCGACACGCGGGTCGAGGTCAAGCGCTACATCGGCGCCACCCCGATGCCCCTCTGATCGCGGCCACCGGATAACAAGGAAGGGAAACCATCATGGCAACAGTTCTCAAAGCCCCGAAGCGCCAACTCACCTTCGTGACCGACCTCAACAAGTGCATCGGCTGCCAGACCTGCACCGTCGCCTGCAAGAAGTTGTGGACCGGCGGCCCCGGCCAGGACTTCATGTACTGGCGCAACGTCGAGACCGCCCCCGGCATGGGCTATCCGCGCAACTGGGCCGCCAAGGGCGGCGGCTACAAGGACGGGCAGCTGCAGACCGGCAAGATCCCGCCGATGATCGACTACGGCGTGCCGTTCCAGTTCGACTACTCGGGCCGCCTGTTCGAGGGCAAGCCCGGCCGCGTGCGGCCGAGCCCGACACCGCGCACTGCGCCCAACTGGGACGAGGACGAGGGCGTCGGCGACTATCCGAACAACAGCTATTTCTACCTGCCGCGCATGTGCAACCACTGCGCCAAGCCGGCCTGCCTGGAGGCCTGCCCGAACGACGCGATCTACAAGCGCGAGGAGGACGGGATCGTCATGATCCAGCTCGAGAAGTGCAAGGGCGCCCAGAAGTGCGTCGCCTCCTGTCCCTACGCCAAGCCCTACTTCAACCCGCTGACCAACAAGGCCAACAAGTGCATCGGCTGCTTCCCCCGGATCGAAAAGGGCGTGGCCACCGCCTGCGTCGCCCAGTGCGTCGGCCGGGCCATGCACGTGGGCTTCATCGACGACACGTCGAGCTCGGTCTACAAGCTGGTCAAGCAGTGGAAGGTGGCGCTGCCGCTGCACCCGGAGTTCGGCACCGGGCCGAACGTCTTCTACGTGCCGCCCGTCCTGGGGCCGCGCAAGGAGGACTCCGTGGGCAACGTCTTCGAGGACCCGAAGATTCCGCTGGCCCAGCTGGAGGGGCTCTTCGGCGGCGGCGTCAAGGACGTGCTGAAGCTCCTCGCCGGTGAGCGGGAGAAGAAGGTGAAGGGGCAGGCCTCCGAACTGATGGACGTGCTCATCGGCCGGCGCAGTGCCGACATGATGATTTCGCCCCTGACCTGAGCCCTTGCGGGGGCGGCGGACGCCGCCCCTCCCTCGTCCCGGATACCGTGCCTCCAGCCATGAGAGTCTGCATCGCCACCCTTGCCCTGGCCGTCGCCCTCGCCGTGCCTGCGGCTGCCGCCGACGCGCCCGAGTACAAGGGCTTTCGCGTATGTACCAAGTGTCACGATGCCCAGGGCGATGCCTGGAAGGGCACCGCCCACGCCAGGGCCTTCGAGAGCCTCAGGCCGGGCGTCAAGGCCGAGGCGAAGCTCAAGGCCAAACTGGACCCCGCCGCCGACTACAGCGCCAGCAAGGATTGCGTCGGCTGCCATGCGACCGGCTACGGCGAGGCCGGCGGCTACCGCATCGGCATGGATGCGGACGAGGCCCGGATCCTGGTCGGGGTGGGCTGCGAGGCCTGCCACGGGCCGGGCGGCCGCTACCGCAACCTGCACGGGGAGGCGAGCGACAGGCTCAAGTCGTCCGGTGACACGACACCCCGGCAGAACCTGGTCGATGCGGGCCAGAATTTCGACTACGAGCGGGCCTGCGCCCGCTGCCACCTGAACTATCCGGGGTCGCCGCTGCCGACTGCGGCGCCGCCCCACACGCCCTTCACTCCCGCGGTGGACGACAAGTACCGCCACGACTTCCGCAAGGCCGTCCTGGCCGGCGACAAGGCGAACCCGGTCCACCTGCACTTCAAGCTGCGGGGCGTCTTCAAGGGCGATCCGGTGCCCGCCATCCGGGCCGAGGTACAGGCCGGTGCCCGCGAACTCGAGGATTGAGGCGCACCGGCGCCGCCATCGACACGACAGACGAGGAATTCCATGAACGCGAATACCGAGATCAGAGACCTGGTGCCCGACGAGGCGCTGAGGGCCGCGGCCCGCAGCCGGGCCTACGGCCTGTTCGCCCGGGCCTTCCGCTATCCGGAGACCGAGGGCTTCGAGGACCTGGCCGACGGCAGCTATGCCGAGGCCCTGGGAGAGGCCCTGCGGGCCAGTTTCCCGGCGATCGCGGACGAGTTCGACACCCTGGTCGCTCCCTGGCTCACGGTGACCGGCGAGATCGAGGAACTCGAGGCGGCCTACCTGGCTGCCTTCGAGAACGATGCGCCGCGCCCCAGTGTCTCCCTTTACGAAGGCAGCTATGGCGAGCAGCGCAACGAGAAGCCGCGGCTGCTTCTCGAACTGAAGGCCTTCTATCGCAATTTCGGCCTGGCCATGGCCGCCAACGACATGGAGGACGCCCTTCCCGCCGAACTGGAGTTCCTGCAGTTCCTGGCCGCCAAGCAGGCCCAGGCCCTTCAGGAAGGGCGGGATCCGCTGCCCTATCTCCACGCCCAGCGCGATTTTCTCGCCCGCCACCTGTCCGGCTGGCTGCCGGCCCTGGCCGGCGAGATGGAGGCGCGGCTGTGCGAGGGGCTGTTCACCGCCCTCGGCCGGCTCCTGCACCGCTATGTGCACCTGGACGCCGCCTGGACGGCGGCCGCCTACGACAACGCCACGGCCGGCCCGTGACCGTCTTTCCGGCGGCGCCGTCGCCGCCTGCCGTTCAATGCAGCCAACGAAGGAGAATGCCATGGGAATCAACACGACGAAAAAAGTGAGACTGGGCCTCATCGCCTCGGCCGTTGCCGCCGCGCTGACCGTCACCGCGGTCCCCGTCGCCGCGCAGCAGGCGGCGGCGCCGACCACCATCGAACGGGCGAAGATCCTGGTCCAGCCGGGCGTCTTCGGCCTGTTCACGACCCTCAAGCTCCGCGCCGACTGGAACATGGTGCCGGCCAAGGACCGCATGGCCGCCGCCGACCAGGTGAAGAGGCTGGTCGAGAAGCACAAGGACAACGTGCTGGTGGACGTCTACCTCACCCGCGGCCTGGAAACCCAGTCCGACTACTTCCTGCGCGTCCATGCCTACGACCTGGCCAAGGCCCAGACCTTCATGCGCGAACTGCGGGCCACCACCATCGGCCGGCATTCGGACGTGACCGAGACCCTGGTCGGCATCACCAAGCCGCTCAACTACATCACCAAGGACCAGTCGCCGGGGCTCAATGCCGGCCTGGGCTCCGCCTCCTATACCGGCGACGCCCCGCGTTACGCGCTGATGGTGCCGGTCAAGAAGAGCGCCGAATGGTGGAACCGGCCGCTGGAGGAGCGCCTGAAGGAAATCGAGACCCATACGGCGCCCACCCTGGCCTACCTGGTGAACGTGAAGCGCAAGCTCTACCATTCCACCGGCATCGACGACACGGACTTCATCACCTATTTCGAGACCAACGACCTGCTGGCCTTCAACAACCTGATGATCGCCCTGGCCTCGGTCCCGGAGAACAAGTACCACGTGCGCTGGGGCAGCCCCACGGTGCTGGGGACGATCCACAGTCCCGAAAACGTGATCAAGGCCCTGGCGGACTAGGCCTGTCGCCCTGCGCCGGCGGCCCCCACGGGGGCGCCGCCGGCATGTCAGTCGGCGCCGCCCGCGGCCGGCGGATGGAAGTCGAACTCGCGGATGCGGCGTTCCAGCTTGGGCCGCGAGATGCCGAGGATCTCGCAGGCCTCGCCCTTGTGCCACCCCGTGCTCTGGAGGACGCGACGGATATGGTCCCGCTCCAGTTCCCGCAGCGTCGGGATCCGTCCCGGTGCCGTACCTCCGGCGCCGGCATCTCCTCCGGTATGGCAGACCACCTCGGGGGGCAGGTGTTCGGCGGTCAGAGTGTCTCCCCGTTCCAGGACGGCGGCCTTCATGAGAACGTTCTCGAGCTGGCGCACGTTGCCCGGCCAATCGAAGGCGTGCAGGCAGGCCATGGCGTCGCCGGAAACGCGCCGCAGGTTCTTGCGCAGGTCCCGGTTGATCTTGCGCAGCAGCGTCTCCACCAGCAGGCCGATGTCGCTGCGCCGGTCGCGAAGCGGCGGCAGTTCCAGGGTCGCCACGTTGAGGCGGTAGTAGAGATCCTCCCGGAAGGTCCCTGCCTTGACCCTCGCCGCCAGGTCCGCATTGGTGGCGGTGACGAAGCGGGCGGCGCTCTTCCGGACGTGGGTGCTGCCGACGGGGCTGTATTCCCGTTCCTCGAGGATGCGCAGCAGCTTGCCCTGCATCAGGGGCGAAAGTTCCGCGATCTCGTCCAGGAACAGGGTGCCCTCGCCGACCTGCTCGATCTTGCCCTTGTGGGCGCTGACCGCGCCCGTGAAGGCGCCGCGCTCGTGGCCGAAAAGCTCGCTCTCCAGCAGGTTCTCGACGAGGGCGGCGCAATTGACGGCGACGAAGGGCAGGTCCTTCTCGGCGCTGGCGTTGTGGATGGCCCGGGCGACCAGCTCCTTGCCGGTCCCGGATTCGCCGAGGATGAGCACCGTCACCCGGCTCTGGGCCACCAGGCCGATGCTCTTGAAGACTTCCTTCATGACGCGGGACTGGCCGACGATCTGCGAGGGGCTGCCGTCGGCGGGGCCGAGCACCAGGGCCTCGCCGACGGCCGCGCCGCCCGACAGGGCCCGCTCCAGTGCCGCATCCAGTTCGTCGATGTCGATCGGCTTGGGGACGTAGTCGGCGGCACCGCCCTGCATGGCGGCGACGGTCATCTCCAGGTCGTGGAAGGCCGTGATCATGATCATCGGCAACGCCGGCCGGCGCTGCTTCACCTCCCGCAGCAGGTCGAGGCCGCTCCGGCCGGGCAGCCGGATGTCGGAAACGATGGCATCGATATTGCTGGAGAAGGCCAGGGAAGCCCCTTCCTCGGCACTGTGGGCGATCGAGACATGGAAGCCCATCTGCTGGAAATGGGCGCGCAGGGTCAGGCAGATTGCCTGGTCGTCATCCACGATGAGTAGGTGCTTCATGTCTCCGTGCCTCGATACCCATCCCCGCGGGTGCCCTGGAATCCGCCTTGGCGTGCAAGAATCTCAGCCGCCATTCCCTGCCGCCTTCCGTTCCCGCGGCGTTCCGTCCTTAGCCCGGCCGCCATGAGCCTCGCCCGCAAGCTGCTTGCCGTCACGGTCCTGATCGCCGTCCTCGCCATCGCCGCCATCATGGCGGCGACCTGGAACGCGGCCAGCGAGGCGCAGCACGGCCTGCTGCGCCAGCGCGTGGCGGACGACGTCAGCCGGGAGGCGCGCATGCTGGAGGGCAGCCTGGCGATGATCGTCAGCGACATGGGCATGCTCGCGGAAGGTGGCGCGGCCGGGTTGGCCGGCGAGTATTCTGGGCCCAGCATCGACAACCTGCAAATCCTCGTGGACCAGGTGAATGCGCTGATGCGCAAGCGTCCGGCCTACGACGAGATCCGCGTGGAACTCCAGGGGGCCGGCGCGCCGCGTACCCTGGTCAGCCACCGGCTCGACGACAGGGTGTGGACCGTGATGGACCCGCCGACCGCCGGCGCCGGCTTCGATGCCCTGCTGCGGGAGCGCCAGGGTCTGCGCAATTCCAGGGGTCGCTGGGACGGCGAAGGGCCGACGGCAGGCGGGGATGCGGCGGCCCGTGGAATCCTGCCGCGGGCGGTCTTCCTGCGGGCACCGGTCAGGGACGGCAACGCCATCGTCATCGGAGCGGTGGCGATCACGGCCGACTTCGGCCACCTGGTCGGCAACCTTGGGCGCCCCCAGGATGACATCGGGTTCTGGATCTCCGATGCCACCGGGCGCTTCCTGCACCGTTCGGAGCCGCCGGGCGGCGAGGCGGAGCCGGCGCCCCAGGCCAACGCCGTGGATCGTTATGGCTTGCGCGATGTCTGGGGCGACTGGCTGAAGGGCGGCGACCCCCAGCGGCGGGTGGACCAGCCTTCGCGGGCGCAGATCGTCGTCCTCAATCGCGTGGCCGTCGGGGAACCCGGCGGGCAGGGGGATGGCGAGTTCCTCGTGGTCGGCGGAGCGGCGTCCTTCGCCGCCCTGGATGCGGGGGCCACGGCCTTCCGCAACCGGGTGGCTTTCGTCGTGCTGGTGGTCGGCGTGCTGATGGTGCTTTCCCTGGCCCTGGCGACCGGCCTGCTGGTCCGGCCCATCGAGGCCCTGACCGGCGTCGCCAACCGCATCGCCGCCGGCGAGCCCGGGGTCGCGGCGCCGGTGGCCAGGCGGGACGAGATCGGCATCCTGGCGAGGGCCATGGTGCGCATGGCCGACGAACTGCGCAAGGCCGGCAAGACTTCGGAGCAGGCCGCCCTGGGGCGCATGGCCTCGATGATCGCCCACGACCTGCGCAATGCCCTTTCCTCGGTCAAGATGAACCTGCAGATCCTCGACCACCACCACCGGCAGGCCGGCCAGGCCCTGGCCGACAATTGCGGGATCTCCCTCGACCAGGTCCGCTACATGGAAGTGATCCTGCAGGACATGCTGGCCTTCGCCCGCCCCGGCAGCGTCGAACTGGACTGGACGGACATCGGCGAGGTGCTGCGCACGGCCGCGGTCTCCCTGCTGCCCGAGCAGCAGCGCCGGTCGGTGACGCTGGAATTGCGTGGCGACCGCAAGCTGCCGACGGTGCTGGGCGATCGGAACAAACTGCTTCAGGTCTTCCAGAACCTCCTGGAGAACGCCATCCATGCATCGCCCGCGGGCACGGTGGTGGAGATCGATGCGGAGCCCCTGTTGCACGAGTCCCGTCCCGCGGTCCAGGTGCGCGTCCGTGATCACGGCCCGGGTATGGCGCCCGACGCCGAGGCCAAGGCGTTCGAACCCTTTTTCACCACCAAGGCCAAGGGCACGGGCCTGGGGCTGGCCATCGTCCAGCGCATCGTCCGCCAGCATGGGGGTGAGGTCAGCCTGCAGTCGGCGGACGGCGGCGGCGCCCTCGCCACGGTGGTCCTGCCGGTGACGCCCGCGGAACCGGCGAAGGGAACCGGCGCCTTCTAGGCTCGTTCTTCCGCGGCCCCCGGAAGCGGTGAGGCGGACGTCAGGCCGGCCTTGCCCTCCAGCCGGCGGGCCAGGACCAGGACGCAGGGACGGCCCGCGTTCTCTATTCGGCGCATGCTCATCTCGACGCGGACCAACATGCCGTCACGGCGGCGGATCATCCACTCGAAGCAAGGCTTTTCCCCCTGGACCGCCCGCCTGAACCAGCCGCCCAGCCATTCCCGGGTATGGGGCGGCTGGTCGGCGCTCAGGTCGCCGATGACCAGGTTCCGGGCCTCGTTGCGGCTGTAGCCGTACAGGTCGGTCATGGGGCCATTGACGTCGAGGATCGCGCCGGAGGCCGCATCGTGCAGGGAGATGGCCTCGGCGACTGCATCGAAGACGGCGCGGTAGCGGGCTTCGCCGGCCTTCGACTCGCGCTCCTGGAACTTCTTTTCGGTGACGTCCCGGGCGATGCCGAACAGGCCGACGACGTTCCCCCGGCCATCGAGCAGCGGGCCCTTGGTCGAGAGGAAGGTGCGTACCCCGCCACCGGTGGTCAGCGCCTCCTCGCTGCTCATGACCTGGCCACCGGCGAGCACCCTGCGGTCGAAGGCTGCCAGCCTCTCGGCATCCTCCGCCGGAAAGAGATCCCGGTCGTGGCGGCCGACGATCTCTTCGCGCGTCCTCCCGAGGGAGCGGCACATCTCCCGGTTGGCCTGCAGGTAGCGGCCCTCCCGGTCCTTCGCGAAGATGGCATCCGTCGAGCACTCGGCGACGGCATCGAGCAGGTGCAGGGCCCTCAGCTTCTCGTCCTGTTCCCGGCGTCGCGCCAGGGCATGCCGCAGTTCCCGCCGCTGGTGGGCCAGGACCAGGGCCACCGCGGCCACGGAGAGTGCGAGGACTTCGGCGAGGGCGATCCATCCGGCATCGCTCTTGGCCTGGGCATAGAGTTCGGCCTTGTCCAGCTTGGTGACGAGGAACCAGGCCGTGGCCGGGATCGCCTTGACGACGCCCAGCACAGGCACGTCGCGGTAATCCCGCCCCTCGACCGGTTCCCCGGGCTTGGCGCGGCCCTGCAGCACCTGGACGGCCAGCAGGTCGGCGCCCCGCTCGAAGGGCACGCGCAGTTTGAGCGCGGTGTCCGAGCGGTGGCGCAGTTCGTTGAGGAACAGGACGTGCCCGCCTTCGCCGCGAAACAGGAGGGTTTCGGCGCTGGCGCTCGGTACGGGCCAGGCCTGGATGTAGGGAAACAGGAAGCGGTTGGGGTCCACCCGCAGGACGACGGCGAGGCGGGGCCCGTCCGGTGCGGACCGCAGGGGCGCGATGAAGTCCAGGTGCACCCGTTCGTGGCCGGCCGGACCGGTCTGGTAGAGGTCGGTGGAGGTGGCTTCTCCGGTGGCGAACGCGCGCAGGACGGCGTCGCGCATCGCTGCCGGATTGTCCGGCGGACCGTCCGACTGCATGAGGATGTCGCCCGTCTCGTCGAGCAGGGCCACCACCGGATAATCGTGGGTGGCGCCATGCATGCGCAGCCTTTCCAGGAGCCGCAGGCGCAGGGCATCGTCGCCGCTTCGCCGCCAGGCCGAATAGGTCTCGGTGAGGGCGACGTCGTTGCGGACCACGCGGGCGTCGGCCAGGCGTTCGCCGAACCAGAGGGCGATCTGGCGGACCTTGAGGTCGGCAATGGACTGCAATCGCTCGACTTCCTTTTCCCGCTGCTTGTCGGCGGTGTGGGCCACGCCCACCAGGCCCACCAGGACGATGGCCGAGGCCAGTCCCGCAAAGACGAGGATCAGGGACGTGGTGCCCGGCGCACCGACGTCTTCCGGCCCGTGGAACGCTGCATTGCGCAGGCCGCCGGCGGCGAGGAACAGCATGACGGCCGAGAGCAGGACGAAGACGACGCCCTTCCAGACCTCGAGGTGGGCGAATACGGAGGCATCCGGCGCGAACAGCAGGATGACCCGGTCGGAGAGAACGGACCAGGCGACCCCGAACAAGGCATAGAGGGCGGCGATCTTCAGGGCGCGGGATTGCGTGGCCATGGGCGGCATACGGGGCAAAGGCCCATGATACCCAAAGGGCGACCGCCGTTCGGCCCCCCCTTCGCCGGGGTGCGGAAACGCGGCGCCGCTCAGTTCGTCGCGTTCCCCGGCACCAGCAGCAGGTTGGGGCCGGCCCTCGTATAGCCGGCCTCGTCCACCAGGATGTCGAGGGCCAGGGTGGCCAGGTCGTCGGCCACCGGATCCAGGTCCCGGGATTTCTCCTGGTAGTAGATCTTCAGGTAGGCGTGGCAGTCGTCGCAGGTCTCGGCACGGACGGCACCGTCACCGCCCTCGATCTGGCGATAGGAAACCTTCTCGTTGGCGTCGCAGGCGGCGCATTTCACCCTCACCAGGTTCCACTCCGCGTTGCACAGGGCGCAATGGAGGTAGCGCAGGCTGGCGACCTCGCCGCCGGCGCGGACGACGCTGCCGACGGGCAGGAAACCGCAGCAGGGGCAGACGCCGGGCACGTCGAGGGCCGGCACGCCGGCGGCGCCGAGGCTCGCGGCGAGGTGGGTCCAATAAACCTGCAGGGCGGCGGCAACGAAGGGCAGGCGGTCGGCCTGCCCGCCATAGAGTTCGGTGCGCAGGACGCGGTCGGCGAGGGCCTCGACGGCTTCCGGGGTGGCGGCGGCAAGGCTGCGCAGGGTGTCGGCGGCGGCCGGCGGGGCGTGCGGCAGCAGGTGTTCGCCGATGACGGCAAGGGCGGCCCGCCAGGCCGGTGCCCGCGGCCAGGACTGGGCGGGCAGGGGCGGCATGCCGTGCTCGCGGCAGCGGGTCAGGGCAGGGGCATCCGGCAGCGGCACGGCCGGGAAGTTATCCAGGGCCGACTGCTGCGCTGCCGTCAGATGGCCCAGGAAGGCGAGCCAGTCGCCCAGGGCATGGCCGGCGGAAAGGGCTGCGAAGCGCCGCGCGCGGTCGGCGAAGACGGTCGTCCGCCCCGGCAGGATGACGCGGGGCGGTTCCCCCGAGGGGGTGGCGAGGGCTTGCGGTTCGAGGCGGGAGTCAGTCATGGTCGCATCAACGAAAAGCGGACGCCCGCAGGCGTCCGCCGTTTACGGGTTGGAAGGTCTCGCGGTGGTCAGCGGTTGTCGCCGGTCACCTGGCGGTACCAGGCCCGATGATGCTGCTTGGCCCAGGCGCGGGTGACCGTACCGTACCACATGGCGCGGATCGTGCCTTTGGTCCAGATGGCGGCATACACGTGCACGAAGATCAGGGCGATCATCACTGCCGCGGTGGCGGCGTGCAGGACGCTGCCGAAGCGGACCAGATCCACCGGCAGGTTGAACCAGGCCCGCCACATGACCACGCCGGAGACGACGAGCAGCAGCACGCAGACGGCCAGGGCCCAGAACATCACCTTCTGGCCGCCGTTGTACTTGCCCTGCTCCGGCATGTTGTGGTCGTTGCCGTCCACCATCTCGCCCACCCGGTCCAGCCATTCCCTGTCCGCCGGGGTCATGACGTTCAGGTGGCGGAAGCGGAAGAACATGGCCAGGAAGGAAACGGCCATGATCACGCCGACGTAGGGATGGAGGATGCGCGCCCAGACCGCGCCGCCGAACAGCTGCGACAGCGGAAAGAAGGCCGGGTGGAAGAAAGCCAGTCCGGAAAGGGCGAGGAGGATGAAGCAGATCCCCACCACCCAGTGGTTGGACCTCTCCTGGGGCGTATAGCGCTGCAGGTCTTTGGGGTTGCGGATCATGGCGTGTTTTCCTTTTCCATCTCGTCCTCGAGTTCCTTCGAGACTTCGTTCGGACCCTTGGTGATGTAGTGGAACAGGCTGCCCAGCGCCACCCCGGCCAGGGCCAGCGTGGCCAGCGGCTTGGCGAAGCCCTTCCACAGCGAGACCAGCGGACTGATCGAGGGGTCGGCCGGCAGGTTGCTGTAGAGCTGCGGCTGGTCCGCGTGGTGCAGCACGTACATCACGTGGGTGCCGCCGACGCCGGCCGGATCGTAGAGCCCCGCCTTCTCGAAGCCGCGCGACTTGAGGTCCTTGACCCGCTTCTCGGCGTAATCCGTCATCTGTTCCTTGGAGCCGAACTGGATGGCGCCGGTCGGGCAGGTCTTGACGCAAGCCGGCGCCTGGCCGACCGCCACCCGGTCGGAGCACAGCGAGCACTTGTAGGCCTTGCTGTCCTCCTTGGAGATGCGCGGGATGTTGAACGGACAGCCGGTCACGCAGTAGCCGCAGCCGATGCAGTTCTCCTGGTGGAAGTCGACAATGCCATTGGCGTACTGGATGATGGCGCCGGGCGCCGGGCACGCCTTGAGGCAGCCCGGATCGGCGCAATGCATGCAGCCGTCCTTGCGGATCAGCCATTCCAGCCTGCCCTTCTCCTCCACCTCGGCGTAGCGCATCACGGTCCACGACTTGGCCGACAGGTCGGCCGGGTTGTCGTAGAAGCCCTGGCAGCTGCCGACTTCGTCGCGCAGGTCGTTCCACTCCATGCACGCCACCTGGCAGGCCTTGCAGCCGATGCAGGTGGAGACGTCGATCAGCTTCGCCACTTCCGTGGTCTGGCGGGCCCCCGGCGCCGGAGTCGTGGTCGCCGAGCGGCGGGCGATGTCTAAACTCTGTAGTGCCATTTAGCTATCTCCTCATGCCTTCTCGATGGTGACCAGGAACGCCTTGTATTCCGGCGTCTGCGAATTGGCGTCGCCCACGAACGGGGTCAGCGTGTTCGTGATGAAGCCCGGTTTGGCGACTCCCTTGAAACCCCAGTGGATCGGGATGCCGACCGTGTGCACCTTCTTGCCGTCTACGTCGAGGGCCTTGATGCGCTTGGTGACGACGGCTACCGCCTTGATGAAGCCGCGGTTGCTGCGCACCTTGATCCGGTCGCCGGTGGCAAAGCCTTTCTCCTTCGCCAGTTCCTCGCCGATTTCCACGAACTGCTCGGGTTGGGTGATGGCATTCAGCTTCGAATGCTTGGTCCAGTAGTGGAAGTGCTCGACGAGCCGGTAGGTGGTGGCGACGTAGGGGAACTGGTCCGCCTTGCCGAACACTTCCATGTCGGCCTTGTACACCCGCGCCACCGGATTGCTGACGACCTTCGGATTGTTCGGGTGGAAGAGATTCTTTCCAACCGGATTCTCGAACGGCTCGTAGTGCTCGGGGAACGGACCGTCGGCCATACCCGGCGCGAACAGCCGCGCCACGCCTTCCGGGGTCATGATGAAGGGCATGACGTTCTGGTCGGGCGCGGCATCGGGCCGCATGTCGGGAACGTCGTTGCCGCCCCAGGCCGTGCCGGTCCAGCGGATCACCGCGCGCTTCGGATCCCATGGCTTTCCTGCGAGATCGCACGACGCCCGGTTGTAGATGATGCGCCGGTTCGCCGGCCAGGCGAAGCCCCAGTTGAGCGTCTGGCCGAGGCCGGACGGATCGGCGTTGTCGCGCCGCGCCGCCAGGTTGCCCGCCGCCGACCAGCTGCCGCCGTAGATCCAGTTGCCGCAGGATGTCGAGCCGTCGTCGCGCAACTGCGCGAAGCCGGCCAGTTGCTGGCCAGCCGGGGCGATGACCTTGGTTGCATCCTTGGGATCGAACACGTCGGAGAGCGCCTTGCCGGAGATCTCCTGCAGCAACTCCTCAGCGGAAGGCCTGGCCGGCTGGCGATACGGCCAGGTCAAGCCCATGATCGCATCCGGGAACTTGCCGCCGTCCTTGGCGTACATTCCCTTCAGCTTGAGGAAGAGGCCGGCGACGATGTCGATGTCGTCCTTCGCCTCGCCCGGGCCGTCGGCCGCCTTCCAGTGCCACTGGATGACACGCCCGGAGTTGGTGTAGCTGCCGGTCTGCTCGGCGAACAACGTGCAGGGCAGGCGGAACACCTCGGTGGCAATCTTGGCCGGGTCGGCCTCGTTCAGTTCACCGTAGCTCTTCCAGAATTCTGAAGTGTCAGTGGCCAACGGATCGATCACCACCAGGTACTTCAGCTTGGCCAGCGCGTCGCCCACCTTCTTCTTGTTGGAGACTGAAGCCAGCGGGTTGAAGCCCTGGCAGACGAAGCCGCTCATCTTGCCCTGGTGCATGCGGTCGAACATGGCGAGCGTGTCCTGCGCGCCGGCGAGCTTGGGCAGCCAGTCGTAGCAGAAGTCGTTCTCCTTGGTCGCGGCGTTGCCGTACCAGGCCTTGCACAGGCTGGTGAACCATTTCGGGTAGTTCTGCCCGAAGTTCATCTGACCGGGCCGCAGGGGCTTGGGCGTGCGCTTTTCCAGGTAGGTCTTGCGATCGACGTCGGCGTCGGACGGGCTGGTGAGATAGCCCGGCAGGTTGGCACCGAACGTACACATGTCGGTGATGCCCTGCACATTGGCGTGGCCGCGCAGCGCATTGATGCCACCGCCTGCCATGCCCATGTTGCCGAGCAGGGTCTGGATGATGGCCATGGTGCGGATGTTCTGCGAGCCCTTGGAGTGCTGCGTCCAGCCCAGCGCGTAGAGGATCGTCATGGTCTTGTCGGGCGCCGCCGTCTCGGCGATCAGCTCGCAGACCTTGAGGAACTGGTCCTTCGGCGTACCGGTGACCTTGCTGACCAGCTCCGGCGTGTAGCGCTCGTAGTGCTTCTTGAGCAATTGGAAGCAGCAGTTCGGATCCTGCAGGGTATCGTCGACCTTGACCCAAGATTCGCCGGTCTTCTTGTCCGGCTCGGTCATCTGGTAGCCCCAGGTGGCCTTGTCGTAGCTGCGCTTCTCGGCGTTGTAGCCTGAGAACAGCCCATCCTCGAACTTGTAGCCGGGATTGATCAGGAAGCTGGCGTTGGTGTAGTGCCTGACGTAGTCGTGGTGGATCTTGTCGTTGGCGAGCAGGTAGTGGATGACGCCGCCGAGGAAGGCGATGTCGCTGCCGGCGCGCAAGGGCGCGTAATAATCGGAAACGGATGCGGAGCGGGTAAAGCGCGGGTCGACCGTGACCAGCTTGGCCTTGCGGTCCTTCTTCGCTTCGATGGCCCACTTGAAGCCGCAGGGATGCGCCTCGGCGGCATTGCCACCCATGACCAGGACCAGATCGGCATTCTTGATGTCGACCCAGTGGTTTGTCATCGCGCCACGCCCAAATGTCGGACCCAGACTGGATACCGTGGGGGCGTGTCAGATGCGTGCTTGCGTGTCGATCCCGATGACGCCGAGACCGCGGAGGACCTTTTTGCTCAGATAGCCGGCTTCATTGCCGGCGGCGGAGGAAGCGAGGAAGCCGAAGGTGGGCCAGCGGTTGACCGTCACGCCGGCGTCGTTCTTCTCGACGAAGTTGGCATCGCGGTCGGCCTTCATGTGCTTGGCGATCCGCTCGATGGCGTCATCCCAGGAGATGCGCTTCCACTCGTTGGTGCCGGGCTCGCGGACTTCGGGCCACTTGAGCCGGTTGGGACTCTTGACCATGTCGAGCAGGCCGGCACCCTTCGGGCACAGCGTGCCGCGGTTCACCGGATTGTCCGGATCGCCTTCGATGTGGATGATGTCCGCTTTCGCATTCTTGGACTTGTCGCCCGTGGTGTAGATCAGTACGCCGCAGCTGACCGAGCAGTACGGGCACATGTTGCGGGTTTCCGTGGCGCGGGCGAGCTTGAAGCTGCGCACCTCGGCCAGGGCCGGCGTGGGCGAGAACCCCATCAGGGCGATACTCGAACCACTCATGCCGGCGCCGCAGATCTTGAAGAACTGCCGCCGTGAGACTTCCATTTCCCCTCCTCCATCGGATCGAAAAACGAGAGTCCATTTGCAGGTTTCGTGCCGGCATCGAATTATGTTAGGTGTCAATGAGTTGGGCGTGATCGATGGCCGCCGCCGCGATGTCCCTGAGACTTTTTGATCCATCGCCCGGGGTTTTCCTGGACATTTTGTCCGCCGTCCCCGGTGCCGGGTGCCCTGTTGCGACACGGACGCGCGCCACCGCGCGGGGGCGTTATCATTGGCCGAGAAGAGGCTCCGGACGGACCGGCAGGCCTGGAGCCCGCAATTGGGAGGAGGAGGAGGGTCGATGTCGGAGGAGCGCGCGCAGGCCCCCGTGAAGGAGCGGCCCTGGCAATCCTACGCGGTGCTGGTGGTGGACGACGAGCCGGGCATGGTCAGCTTTCTCTCCCGGGCGCTCGAGGAACGCTGCGGCGAGGTGGCGACGGCCGGCAGCGTGGAGGAGGCGGAGAAGCTCCTCGCCCACCGGCATTTCGACCTCATCATCCTGGACATCTCCCTGCCCGGGAAATCCGGCGTCGTCTGGCTGCACGAACTGCGGGCGCGCGGGTTCTCGGGCGACGTGGTCCTGATGACGGCCTTCGCCGACGTGGAGACGGCCATCGACGCCTTGCGCGGCGGCGCCTCGGATTTCCTGCTGAAGCCCTTCACGCTGGCCCAGGCGCTCAATGCCGTGAAGCGCTGTTTCGAGCGCTCCCACCTGATGCGGGAGAACTACGTGCTGCGCCGCCGGGTCGCAGACGAGGGTGCGTTCGAGGCGCTGGTCGGCAAGTCGAAGGAGATGGTGGCGATCCGCAGCCTGCTCAAGCGCATCGCGCCGATGCCGACGACGGTGCTGATCCTCGGCGAATCGGGAACCGGAAAGGAAGTGGCGGCACGCGCCCTGCACCAGGCGAGCGCCCGCGCCGGCGGTCCCTTCGTGCCGGTGAATTGCGCCGCCATTTCGGCCGAACTGATCGAAAGCGAACTCTTCGGCCACGTCCGTGGCGCCTACACGGGCGCCACCGCGGGGCGCGAGGGGCTTTTCTATTACGCCCGGGGCGGTACGCTGTTCCTCGACGAGATTTCCGAGCTGGCCTATCCGATGCAGGCCAAGTTGCTGCGGGTGCTGGAGGAGCGCCGGCTCCGTCCCGTCGGTTCGGAACAGGAAGTCCCGGTGGACGTGCGGGTCGTCGCCGCCTCGAACAAGGACCTGTCGGCCGAGGTATCGGCCGGGCGCTTTCGCGCCGACCTCTTCTACCGGTTGCAGGTGGTCGAGCTGACGATGTCGCCGCTGCGCGAGCGGCCGGAAGACATCGCCGACCTGGTCCGCCATTTCGCCGACCGCATCGCGCCCCAGCTCGGGGTCCCCACCCTGGCGCCGGACGAGCGGGCCCTGCGCTGCATGCAGGCCTACGACTGGCCGGGCAACGTCCGGGAACTGCGCAACCTGGTGGAGCGTTCCCTGATCCTGGGGTATTTCCCCGACAACTGGGGCTGCGCCGTCGCCGGCGCCGCCGCGGCCACCACCGGCGACCCGGACGAGTCCCTGGCCAGCGTCGAGGAGCGACACATCCGGGGCGTGCTGGCGGCCGTCGACGGCAACAAGTCCGAGGCGGCCCGTCGCCTGGGGGTCTCGCGCAAGACCCTCGAGCGCAAGTGTTTCGCCTGGGGACTGTGAAACTCCCCGGAAAGCTCGGCAACACCCTGCGGACCTCCCTGCGGGCGCGCCTCGTGGCGCTGGCCCTGCTGCCCCTGGTGGCCGTGCTGCCGCTGCTGGTCGGGATCCTCGTGGGCTGGGGCGGCACCTATTTCGACCGCCTGCTCAATTACAAGATCCATGCCGACCTGTCGGTCGCCAACGGCTATTTCGAGCGGGTGAAGGAGGGGGTGGGGGCCCGGGTCCAGGGCCTGGCCGATTCGGAGTCCATCGCCCGGCTGCTCGGACAATCCCGCGGGGCCGAGAGCCTCGGCTCCCTGTTGCGGGAGAAGGCCAATGGCGCCGGTCTCGACTTCCTGCTGGTGGTCGGCATGGATGGTCGTGTGAAAGGGGCCGGGGCGGGGCCGGGGACGGGTGCGCCCTACGGCGACTGGCGCGTCACCCAGGCGGCGCTGACCGGGCACCCGCGAACGGCCATCGACATCTTTTCCCCGGAACAGCTGGCAGCCATCTCGCCGACCTTGCGGGAGCGCGCGACGACCATGATCCTGCCGACGCCGAATGCCGCCCCTGGCAACCGGACGCATGAGTTGCGCGGCATGGTGATCCATGCTGCCGCGCCCCTGGTCGAGGCGGATGGGCGGCCCGCCGGTGCCCTGGTCGGCGGCCTGATGCTGAACGGCAACCTGGCCTTCGTAGACCGCATCAACGAGATCGTTTACGCGGAAGGGTCCCTGCCCCTCGACAGCCATGGCACGGCAACGCTCTTCCTCGACGACGTGCGCATCGCCACCAATGTGCGACTGTTCGAGGGCGGGCGGGCGATCGGCACGCGCGTTTCGAAGGCGGTCCGCGACCAGGTGCTCGAACGCGGCAAGACCTGGCTGGACCGGGCCTTCGTCGTAAAGGACTGGTATGTCTCCGCCTACCAGCCCATCGAGGACAGCCTGGGCCGGCGGGTCGGCATGCTTTACGTCGGCTTCCTCGAGGCCCCGTTCCAGGATTTCAAGCACCTGGCCCTGGCCGTCGTCATCCTGCTCTTCGCGGCGACCATCGCGGTGGCCTCCGTCGTCTCCTGGCGCTGGGCGCGCAGCATCTTCCTGCCGGTCGAGCGCATGGAGCAGACCATGAGGCGCATCGAGGAGGGCGAGGAGGGCGCCCGCGTCGGCGGCGTTTCCGGCGAGGACGAACTGGCCGCCCTGGCCCGCCATTTCGACCAGTTGCTCGACCGGCTGGAGGAGCAGACCCGGGCCCTCAAGCGCTGGGGAAGCGAACTGGATGCCAAGGTGGCGGAACGCACCCAAGCCCTCGAGCAGGCCAACCTGACCCTGCGCTCGGCCCAGGCCCAGCTGGTCAAGTCGGAGAAGCTGGCGGCCATCGGCCAGCTCACGGCCGGCGTTGCCCACGAGATCAATAACCCCATCGCCGTCATCCAGGGCAATGTCGACGTACTCGACGAAGTGCTCGGGCCGGCCGCCCAGCCGGTGCGCCAGGAGATACGCCTGATCCGCGAGCAGATCCACCGCATCCGGCTGATCGTCGCCAAGCTCCTCCAGTTCGCCCGCCCCGGAGACTATGCCGGCTACCTGGAGGCGGTGGACGTGGGCCAGTTGATCCAGGACTGCCTGGTCCTGGTCGGGCACCAGATGCGGCGCGGCAACGTGGCCGTGGAGCAGTCGGTCGTCGGCGGCCTGTCGGTCAATGCGAATCGCAACGAACTCCAGCAGGTCCTGATCAACCTCCTGGTGAACGCCCTGCAAGCAATGCCGGAAGGGGGAAGCCTGCGCCTGTCGGCACGGCCGACCGACGACGGTCCCCCCGGGGTGAGCATCACGGTGGCCGACACCGGGCCCGGCCTGCCGGACGCGGAGCGCGAGCAGCTCTTCGCCCCCTTCTTCACCCGCAAGGCGGGTGGTACCGGCCTGGGGCTGTGGATCTGCCAGAGCCTGGTCGAGCGGTACGGGGGCACCATCACTGCCGCCGACGCGCCCGGCGGCGGCGCCGCCTTCACCGTCTGGCTGCCCCGGGAACCGCTGGGGATGCGCGGCGAAACCGCGCCGCCGGCGTCTCCCGGGAATGCCGAACAGTTGAGAAACGCCAGTCTCTAAAACGACTCTTTCCGACCCTTTGCGGTCATCTGCGGCGCCGCGCCTTGAACGGCAGTTCCAGGCCGTACTGCCGCCTGATGTATCATCCCGCCAGCCCTGTCAATGACAAGGGGAAACAACGACATAGGCGGCTACAGGGGGCGTTCTGACCAATTCCAACAAGCAAAGCACGCTCGAACTCAACGAGGCACAGTCTCGTTACATTCTCATCGATCCGGAATTGGGGCGAGCAGGCTGGAAGCTTGACGATCACACCCAGGTGCTGCGAGAAGTGCCGGTGGACGGCTACGACGCCACGCCCTGGAACGGCGTCACCGACTACTGCCTCTACGACCCGGCCGGCAATGTGATCGCCGTCGTCGAAGCCAAGCGCACCTGCCGCAATCCGCGCGAAGGCGAAGAACAGCTTCGCCACTATGTAACCGAAATCGCCAAGCGCCAGTCATTTGCGCCGTTCGGCTTTCTCACCAATGGCCTGCTGACTTATTTTTGGGATGTCGGCGCGGCAAATCCTCGCCTGGTTGCCGGCATGTTTTCGCCGGACGACCTGGAACGCCTGCGCTTCATTCGCGAGAACGGCAAACCGCCTGCCCTGGAGCCGATCGACAACGCCATCGTCAACCGTGCCTACCAGCACGAAGCGATCAGGCGCGCCGCCGAAGCCTTCGCCGCAGGCAAGCGCCGTGCGCTGCTCGTCATGGCCACAGGCACCGGCAAGACGCGAACCACGATGGGCCTGATCGACGTGTTCCTGCGCAGTTCCTCGGCCCAGAAGGTACTGTTTCTGGCGGATCGTGATGCCCTGGTGGAACAGGCGCTGAACGACGGCTTCAAGGCTTTCCTGCCGCACGAACCGCGCGTGCGCATCCATACCGCCAGCATCGACCGCGACAAGCGGCTTTATGTCGCGACCCTGCAAACCCTGAGCCGTTGCTTCGAGCAATTCAGTCCGGGCTTTTTCGACCTGATCGTGTTCGACGAAGCGCACCGCTCGATCTTCAACCGCTTCACCGAGGTGATCGAGTACTTCGACGCCCGAATGGTCGGATTAACCGCAACGCCCGCGCACTTCATCGACCGCGACACCTTCCGCGTCTTCGAGTGCCGCGACGGCGCGCCGACTTATCTCTATACCTATCCGCAGGCCGTGGCCGAGAAGCGGCTGGTGGATTTCCGCTTGTACCAGGCGCAGACCGGCTTCCAGCGCAAGGGCATCAAGGGCGCCGAACTGGGCGAGGAAGACCGCGACTTGCTGGCGGGCCAGGGCCTCGATCCCGATGCCATCGACTACTCGGGCACCGAGCTGGAAGTGCTGGTGACCAACCGCGACACCTTGCGCCGCCAGTGGGAAGAGATCATGGAGGTCTGCGTCAAGGATCGCGCCGGCAACCTGCCCGGCAAGACCATCGTCTTCGCAATGACCAGGGAACACGCCGAGCGCGTGCGCGACGTGTTCGAGGAAATGTACCCGCAACATGTCGGCCTGTTGCAGGTCATCCACCACGGCATGGAGCGCGTGCATGACGGCAGCTACGGCGACGGCCTCATCACCAAGTTCAAGAAGAACGACAAGCCGCCCATTGCCGTGTCGGTGGATATGCTGGACACGGGTATCGACGTTCCCGAGGTCGTCAATCTGGTCTTCATGAAGCCGGTGCAGTCGCGCATCAAGCTCTGGCAGATGATAGGCCGCGGCACGCGCAACCAGGAGGCGTGCCGCTTCATGGACCGCCTGCCCAATGGCGAAAAGACTGAATTCCTTATCATCGACTTCTGGCAGAACGATTTCGGCAAGCAGACCGAAGACCGCGTTGCCGTTGAAGTTCCCTTGCTCATCCGGCTGTTCAACACGCGACTCGACATTCTGGCCGCCTCGCGCAACCAGCGCGAAGGTGCTGCGCACACCCAGGCCATAGCCGATTGCCGCGCCATGATCGGCCGCATCCCGGTCGAGTCCTTTCCGGTGCGTAAAGTCTGGGCAGAGGTCGAAGCTGCCTGGACCGACGCTTTCTGGTTGAACGTGACGCAGGACCGCAGTGACGCCTTGCGGCTCAAGGTTGGCCCCTTGCTGCGCTTCGTGCCGGACGTGGACATCGCCGCCGAAACCTTCGCGCACAAGGTCGAGCGGCTGAATCTGCAAATACTCAAGAGCCAGCCTTCCCCCGAGTTGCTGCAGTCCATCGCCGAAGACGTGAGCCGCCTGCCGCAATACGTGCTCGATGCGGCAGCCAAGCAGTTTTCGGTCAAGCTTGCCTTGTCGCAAGACCTCGCCTCGGCCGGGCCGTCGCAGTTGCATCGGCTGATCGTCGATCTCGCCGACGAAATGAAGAACAAGCGCCGTGCCGAAAACAGTTTCATCAAGATCGACCTGCCCGACTTCATCGCCGGCAAGGGCTATCTGCTGATCGGCCCGACCGGCCAGCCGATGCACGTCGAGGAATATCGCAAGCGCGTCGAGCAGCGCATCCTGGGCATCACTGACCGGCACCCGGCCCTGGTCGCCATTCGTGCCGGCATTCAGCCAAGCGAGGCCGACCTCGTCGATCTGGAGCGCGTGCTGCACAACGAGCTGACCAATCCTGAAATCCAGCTTTCCGAAAAGACCGCGCGCCAGGCTTACGGCGTGCGGCTCGATAACCGCGCCGGCTTCCTCGGCTTCGTGCGCTTCGTCCTCGATCTGGATGCCATCCCGGATTACGCCGCCGTCGTCGCGCACAGCTTTGAGGATCACATCACCGCAAACCGTTACAGCAGCGACCAGATTCGCTTTCTGCGTTCGGTGCAGGAAGTGTTCATCGCCAAACGCCGTCTCGCCGAAGCCGACTTGTACGAAGCGCCGCTGACCAATTTCGGCCGCAACGCGGTCGAGCGCTATTTCACGCCCGAACAGATTCGCGGCCTGGTCCAGATGACCGACCGCCTGACTGCCTGATCTCACTGAACCCCGATGCTGACCGACTCGCAACTCAAATCCGCCGTAGACGCCCTCTGGAACAAAGTCTGGACCGGCGGCCTGTCCAATCCGCTCGACGCCATCGAGCAGCTTTCCTACCTGTTCTTCCTCAAGCAGATCGACGAGCGCGAGCAGGACGGCGAGCGCCAGGCCAAGCGGCGCGGCGGCAAGTTCGTGCCGCTGTTTCCCGAGCCGAGCCTGCGCTGGTCGCACTGGAGCCAGTTGCCCGCCGACAAGGCGCTGAAACACGTCAAGGAAGTCGTGTTTCCCTTCCTTAAGAATCTGGGCGACAAGGCCGGCTCCTTTGGCGCGCAAATGGAAAATGCCGAGTTCAAGATCAACAAGCCGGCCCTGTTGATCGAAGTCTGCCGCGCCATCGAGGCGATGCAGATTTCGGCGCAGAACCAGGACGTGCAGGGCGACCTCTACGAATACCTGCTGTCCAAGCTCAATACCGCCGGCACCAACGGCCAGTTCCGCACCCCGCGCCACATCATCCGCATGATGGTGAAAATGCTAGCCCCGCGCCCCGGCGAGCGCGTCTGCGATCCGGCGGCGGGCACCTGCGGCTTCCTGGTCAACGCCTGGCAGCACCTGCTGGAAACCCACACCGACCCGCGTGACCTCAGCTTCGACGAGGAAGGCTGGCCGCACGGCCTCACCGGTAGCGGCCTCACGCGCGAGGAATACGAGTTCGCGCAGCGGCAGGGCTTTACCGGTTACGACAGCGATTCGGGCATGACCATGCTGCGCATCGGCAGCATGAACCTGATGCTGCACGGACTCGCCTCGCCGCGCTTTCACTATGCCGACACCTTGTCCAAGGGCTACAACGAAGAGCGCGCTTACGACGTGGTGCTCGCCAATCCGCCGTTCAAGGGCGCGATCGACACCGCCGATGTCAATCCCTCGCTGCCGGTCAGGGTCAGGAAGACCGAAATCCTCTTCGTCCATTTGTTCCTGCGCCTGCTGGAAAACGGCGGGCGCGCGGCGGTGATCGTGCCTGACGGCGTGCTGTTCGGGTCGAGCAATGCCCATGTCGAAGCGCGCAAGCTGCTGATCGAGGGCAACCGCCTCGACGGCGTGGTGTCCATGCCCTCCGGCGTGTTCCGCCCCTATGCCGGCGTGTCCACCGCCGTGCTGCTGTTCACCAAGGGCGCGGCCACCGAGCGCATCTGGTATTACGACATGGAGCACGATGGCTTCTCGCTCGACGACAAGCGCCAGCGCGTGGCAGAGAACGACATCGCCGACCTGCTCGACTGCTGGCAGCAGCGTCACGATCCGAAGTTCCAGAAGCAGCGCGATGCGCGCCTGGCGAAACTCCAGAAACAGATTGCGCCGCTCAAGCAGGACCGGCTGGCGCATCACGCCATCATCCACCGCCTGAAATTCGAGGAAGTGGTCGCCAGGGAGGCAGACGCCGCGCGCACCGCGCGCGAGCAGGCCGAGGCCGAACTCGCGGAATTTCAGCCGCGTATCGCACCGCTGGAAAGCGAAATCAACCAGCTCACGCGCCAGTTCTGGGTAACGAAGGAGCAAGTCGCGGCGAACAAGTACGATCTCTCGGCGAGCCGCTACCGGAAGGTGGAGCAGGAGGAAGTGCTTTACGAAGACACGGCCGTCACATTGGAGCGGATGCGGCAGTTGGACCAAGTTGCGGAAAGCGACTTGGCAGCGCTAAAGAATGCAATTGCGTGCACGTGAATTCCTCTACCGTCCGACTCGGCCAGATTTGCCAAATAAATCCAGCGACGGATTTCGATTTCAAGCCGGATGAGCCGTGCTCCTTCGTGCCGATGGAAGCCGTAGACGACTGGAGCGCAGCCATCGAGCGGCCAGTCATTCGACCCTATCGGGAGATTGCCAAGGGCTACACGGCATTTGCAGACAGAGACGTCATCATCGCCAAGATCACGCCATGCATGGAAAACGGAAAATGCGCCATCGCGCAGCGGCTTCTTAACGGAGTCGGCTTTGGCTCTACCGAATTTCACGTTCTCCGGGCATCAAAGCACGTGCTTCCCGAGTGGCTGCTTAATTTCTGGCGATTTCCTGCGACACGCAACCGCGCGGAACGGAACATGACTGGCTCTGCCGGACAAAAGCGGGTTCCGGTTGGCTTCCTCGAATCGGCAGAGATTCCACTTCCATCTTTGGACGAACAGCGTCACTTCGTACGGCAATTGGAGCAAGCGGATCGGCTGCGCCGCACCCGCCGCTACGCCCTCGAACTCAGCGACAGCTTTCTCCCCGCCGCCTTCCTCGAACTCTTCGGCGATCACAAGGACTCTTGGCACCCGGTGACGGTTGAAGAACTTGCAGCGCCGAGGCGCGGCTCAATTCGTACTGGGCCATTTGGGAGTCAGCTTCTGCATTCGGAGTTCACGGATGGCGGAATTGCGGTGCTTGGAATCGATAACGCCGTGAGCAACCGGTTTGAATGGGCTGAACGTCGCTTCATTTCGCCTGCGAAATACGAAGAACTGAAGCGCTACACAGTATTTCCCGGCGACGTTCTCATCACCATTATGGGAACCTGCGGTCGTTGTGCCGTGGTTCCCGATGGCATGCTGACTGCAATCAATACAAAGCACCTGTGCTGCATCACGCTCGATCGGACCAAGTGCCTGCCCGTCTTTCTGCACGGAGCATTTTTGCATCATCCTGAAATTCGCCGTCAGCTCGGTGCCTTGCAAAAGGGCGCCATCATGGATGGCTTGAACATGGAGATTATTAAGGGCCTTCGCTTTCCTCTGCCGCCCCTCCAGTTGCAACAGAAGTTCGCCGCCCTCGTCGAACGCCACGAACGCCTGCGCGCCACCCAGCGCGAGGCGCTGCGTCAGGCCGAGCACTTGTTCCAGACCCTGCTGCATCAGGCCTTCAGCCCGGCCTCCTGAGATGGCCACCCGCTACGACATCGACCATCTCGCCGAGGCGCAATTCGAGCCGGGCTCGCGCGGGCGGGTGCTGAGAAATCTGCTCGGCATACGCGGCAAGCGGCAGATGGACGCGCAGGAAGCCGTGCGTCTCGAAGCGGCGACCGATTGGGCCATCCGCCACGTCGCCGCCGACCAGCGCTTCACCGCCGCCGACATCTGCCTGTGGCACCGGCAATGGCTGGGCGAGTTGTATCCCTGGGCGGGCGACTACCGGCAGGTGAACATCAGCAAGGGCAGCTTCGTCTTCGCCATGGCGGCGCAGGTGCCGCGCCTGATGCAGGAGTTCGAGCGGGAGGTGCTGGCGCGCCATACGCCTTGCAGCTTCGACGATCCCGACGCGGTGCTGGCGGCATTGGCGATCACGCACTGCGAGCTGGTGCTGATCCATCCCTTCCGCGAAGGCAATGGCCGCGTGTCGCGTTTGCTCTCGACGCTGATGGCCTTGCAGGCCGGTTTGCCGCTGCTGAATTTCTCCGGCATCAAGGGAAAACGGCGGGCGGCCTATTTCGCCGCCGTGCAGGCAGGGATGCGGCGCGACTACACGCCGATGGTGGAAATCTTTCGGAAGGTAGTCGCCACCAGCGACTAGCGTTTCTTTGCGGGCAGTTGGCCGGGAGTGGGGGCCAGCGCGCGTTCAGCCGCTTTCCTGACGCCCTCGATGCCCGTCGAGGAAAGCACGTTGGCGCGCAGTGCTCGCTGGTAGGCCTGCGCGTTGCGCAAGTGAGGGTTTTGCTGAATCAGCGCTTTCGGTGCCATGGGCGAACTATATGCGAGTCAATGAGGTTGTTCAACCGCATGCCAGCCTTGCGCAGGCACGCCCGAACGTCGCCTAGACGAAACACAGCGGATGTTCGGTTGGTCAATTTCAAAGAGACGGGATTGGCAGCTTCTGGCCGATTCGAGACCTTCTGCATTCCACCACATCATGCGCGGAACAGGGTGATAGTCTGCGCCACCAGCCAATCAGGTATTGAAGCACCTCCTCGCCCGAAGGGGAGACCGTTAGCGGCGCCCCCCCGCAGAGCTTTGTCGCCGGGCCGTCCCAAGGCAAAGCGGCACGCGCCGAAGGCGCAATCCGCTCCGGCACAAGGAAATCGCTCCCCGTGAAAGGTGAGCGTAGCGATCCGTTGAGTTCCCCCGCCCCCGCGGGAGCGCGGGGGCGGGGCCTACTTCCCTATTCCGGCGCGGGCCTTTTCCAGGCTGGCGTCCAGGGCGTGGGCCTCGTCGGATCCTTCCGGCACCTGCTTGCGCAGGCGTTCCCAAAGGGTGACGGCCTTCCTGTAGTTCTTGGCCTCCATCGCCGCCAGCCCGGCGAGGACCAGGGTCTGCGGCTCGTCCGGGTCCAGCTTGAGCGCCTTGTCGAGCAGCGCGGCGGGCTTGCCGGCCAGGCTGCCGCCGGCCCGCTGGGCCAGCAGTTCCGCATAATCGGCCAGCAGGCGGGCGTTCTTCTCGACCACCGGCATCCCCCGCTCGAATGCCTTGGTGGCCTCGTCCAGGCGGCCGAGGACGGCATAGGAGCGGCCCAGCATGATCCAGCCTTCCAGGTTGTCCGGCTGCTTCTCGAGGCGCTCGGCCAGCTTCGCCACCATGGCCTCGATCTGCGCCGCGCTCGGCTCGCCGCCCTGGGCAGCCGGCGGCGGATTGAAGCCTGCCGGGGTGCCCAGCGCCAGGTAAAGGCCGGCGGCGGCGATCGGCAGGGCCACGGCGATGGCGAGGAAGGTGCCGCGGCCCGGAGCGGTTGCCGCGGCGGCCGCATCCGCGCCGCCTTCCTCGAGCAGGCGTCGGCGGATCTCGTCCCGGGCCTGTTCCCAGTCGGCCTGGGAAAGGGTGCCCGAGTCCCGGTCGCGGTCGATCTCGACCAACTGGTCGCGGTAGATCGCGGCGTTGATGGCATCCCGGGTCGCCGTGGCGGCGACGCGGCGATGGGACAGGCCCAGCCAGGCGAGCACGGCGGCGACGAGAATCGTCGCCGCGACGAGAAATCCGATCAAGGTTTTTCCTCCAGGAGGGCTTCGGCCCGTTTCCGGTCCTCGTCGGACAAGGGCCGGTCCTCGATGCGGACGCTCCGGCGCCGCAGGTAGAGGACGAGGCCGGCGACGCCGGCCAGCATCAGGACGAAGGGCCCGCCCCAGAGCAGCCAGGTCGTCGGTTTGACCGGGGGGCGGTAGCGCACGAAATCGCCGTAGCGGCCGACCATGAAGTCCATGATCTCCGCGTCGGTCTTGCCCTGCTTGATGAGATTGCGAATCTCCCGCCGCAGGTCCTGGGCCAGGTCGGCGTGCGAGCCGGCCAGGGATTCGTTCTGGCAGACCAGGCAGCGCAGTTCCTCGCTGATGGCGATGAGCCGTTTCTCGACCGCCGGGTCCTCGGCGATCGGAGTCGCCTCGCCGGCGAAGGCCGGCGAGGCGACGAGGACGACCAATGCAAGAAGGAGTCCGATCGCCCGGCGGGCCTCGCGGACGAGACCCTTCACCGCAAGGGCGCCGAGACGCAAGGGCAGGGAATCGGGATCCGGTACGGAACCGGCGGCCATCGCGTCGCGGCCCCGCGCCCCGTGCGTCTTCGCATCCGTACTTTCAGAGACCGTCATTTGTTCAGCTCCGCGATCATCGGGACGATCTTCTTCGCCAGCGCTTCCTCGGTGACCGGGCCGATATGCTTGTAGCGTATCACCCCGGCCTTGTCGATCAGGTAGGTCTCGGGCACGCCGTACACGCCGTAGTCGATGCCGACACGGCCGTCCAGGTCGTGGGCCGACAGGGTGTAGGGATCGCCGAATTGCCGGAGCCAGGACAGTCCGTCGGCACGGGCGTCCTTGTAGTCGAGCCCGATCAGCGGCGCGATGCGCCGCCTTGAAAAATCGACCAGCAGCGGATGTTCCTGCCGGCAGGAAACGCACCAGGAGGCCCAGACGTTGAGCAGCCAGACCTTGCCCTTCATCTCTTCCGGGGAGAAGGACCTGGAGGGGTCGGCCAGTTGCTCCAGCTTGAACGCCGGCGCCGGCTTGCCGACCAGGGGTGAGGGCACTTCCCGCGGATCCCTGTTCAATCCGATGGCGAGGAAGACGACGAGGACCAGGAACAGGCCCAGGGGGACGAGGAAGCGGGTCATGCGGCAAGGGCTCCGGCGGGGGTGGCTGCGGCCTTTCGGGCCAGGCGGTAGCGGCGGTCCGAGGCGGCCAGCAGGCCGCCCAGGGCCATCAGCAGGCAGCCGCCCCAGATCCAGTCCACCAGGGGTTTGTAATAGACGCGCACGGCCCAGGCGCCCGCCTCCAGGGGCTCGCCCAGGGAGACATATACGTCGCGCAGCAGGCCGGCGTCGATGGCCGCCTCGGTCATCGGCATGGAGGAGGAGAAGTAGCTGCGCTTCTCGGGGTAGAGGGTCTTCAGCACGCGGCCGTCCCGGGAAAGCTCGATGCTGCCGCGGGCAGCCGTGTAGTTCGGCCCGTCCACCTGGCGGACGTCGATGAACCTGAAGCCGTAGCCGCCCACCGAAACGGTGTCCCCGGGACCCATGCGGACGTCCTTCTCCTCCTGGTAGCCCTGGACGGCGGTGACGCCGGCGACGAAGACGGCGATGCCCAGGTGGGCGCACTGCATGCCCCAGAAGGACCGCGGCGGCTTGCCCTTCTTCAGGCGTTCCCAGGTCTGGAAGACGACGGCGGCGGCGACCCAGACCGCCAGCAGGAAACCCAGGGCCACCAGGGGCGTCCAGGCGCCGTAGGCGAAGGGCAGGACCGCCCCCACGGCCAGGGCGACGACCAGGGCGAGGGCGAGGCGGCGGGCCAAGTCCTTGAGGTCGGCATGCTTCCAGCGGGCGATCGGGCCGCCGGCCATGAGGATCAGGACCGGCGTCATGATGGGCACGAAGACGGCGTTGAAGTAGGGCGGCCCGACGGAGATCTTGCCCAGGCCCAGGGCGTCGAGGAAGAGGGGGTAGAGGGTGCCCAGCAGCACGCTGCCGGCGGCCACCACCAGGAGGACGTTGTTGATCAGCAGCAGGGTCTCCCGGGAAACCAGCGCGAAGGCGCCGCCGAGGCCGACCTTGGGGGCGCGCCAGGCGAAGAGGGTGAGCGACCCGCCGATGACCACGACCAGGAACATGAGGATGAAGATGCCGCGCCGCGGATCGGTGGCGAAGGCATGCACCGACGTGAGCACCCCGGAGCGGACCAGGAAGGTGCCGAGCAGGGAGAGGGAGAAGGCACCGATGGCCAGCAGCACCGTCCAGTTCTTGAAGCTGCCCCGCTTCTCGGTGACCGCCAGCGAATGGACCAGCGCCGTGCCGACCAGCCAGGGCATGAAGGAGGCATTCTCCACCGGATCCCAGAACCACCAGCCGCCCCAGCCCAGTTCGTAGTAGGCCCACCAGGAGCCCAGCGCGATGCCGAGGGTCAGGAAGATCCAGGCGGCCAGCGTCCACGGCCGCGACCAGCGGGCCCAGGCGGCATCCAGGTGGCCGGAGAGCAGTGCGGCGAGGGCGAAGGCGAAGGCGACGGAGAAGCCGACATAGCCCATGTAGAGCATGGGCGGGTGGAAGACGAGGCCCGGGTCCTGCAGCAGCGGATTGAGGTCGCGCCCGTCGGCGGCGGGGGGCAGCAGGCGGTCGAAGGGGTTCGAGGTGAGCAGGATGAAGAGCAGGAAGCCGACCGAGACGAGGCCGAGGATGCCCAGGACGCGCGCCACCATGGCCTCCGGCAGCTGGCGCGAGAGCAGGGAAACGGCGAAGGTCCAGGTGGACAGCATGGTCACCCAGAGGAGCAGGGAGCCCTCGTGGCCGCCCCAGACGCCGGCGAAGCGGTACATCGTCGGCAGCTTGCTGTTCGAGGTCTGGGCCACGTAGGCGACGCTGAAGTCGTTCTGCAGGAAGGAGGCGGCCAGGCAGGCGAAGGCGACCATGACCAGGAGGAAGTTTGCCTCGGCAGCCGGTCGGGCGAGGGCGATCCAGTCGGCACGGCCGCGCTGGGCGCCGGCGAGGGGCAGGGTGCCCTGGACCAGCGCCACGAGGAGGGCGAGGATGAGGGCGAAGTGGCCGAGTTCGGCGATCATGGCTTGACGGTCTTCTGCGCCTTCTGCGCCTGATCCACCGCATGCTGCGCCGCCGGCGGCATGTAGTTCTCGTCGTGCTTGGCCAGGACCTCGGTGGCGGTGAACAGGCCGTCGGTGCCCAGGCGGCCCTGGACGACGGCTCCCTTGCCCTCCTTGAAGAGGTCGGGAAGGATGCCCGTGTAGGCGACCGGGATGTCCCTGGCGGTGTCGGTGACGACGAAATGGACGGTCAGGTTGTCGCGGCGCAGGCTGCCCTCCTTGACCATGCCTCCGACGCGGAAGGCCTTCTCCTTCGGGGCCTTGCCCTCCGCCACCTCGCTCGGCGTCACGTAGAGCGCGATGTTGCTGTTCAGGGCGTTGAGGACCAGGGCGGCGGCAATGCCGAGGGTCGCCAGGCCGCCGAGGATCAGGGCGATGCGTTTCTGCCTTGCTTTCATTGCGGATACCTCGCCGCGACGCGCCGCCCGCGATCGGATCCAGGGCACGCGTGGGGCCAACGGGGGTTGTCGGTCACTCTTTTTCCAGTTCCTCGGCCATGCGCTCGCGGCGCAGGCTGCGCAGGATGTCGTTTCGACGCTTGCGGACCAGCAAGGGTTCAATGGCCAGGGCCAGGGCGCAGGCGCCGAAGCTGCCCCAGACGTAAAGGCCATAGCCGCCCATGGCGAAGAATTCGGCCGGCGATCCCCAGTTCATCGCGCGCTCCCTCCGCCCACTTCCGGCAGATTCTTGACCCACTCGGTGTGGATTTCCCGCTCGAGCATGATGGCCCTTGCCCGCATCAGGGCGATGGCAATGGAATACATCCAGAAGGCCAGCGCCATGATGAGCATGCCCCACAGCATCGTCTGGGCCATGGACGGCGACTTGTTGAGGGAGACGGAGGCCCCCTGGTGCAGGGTGTTCCACCACTTGACCGAGAAATAGATGATGGGGATGTTCACCACGCCGACCAGGGCCAGGATGGCGCCCGCCTTGTCGGCCCGCCGCGGGTCGTCGATGGCGGCCTGCAGGGCGATGAAGCCGATGTAGAGGAAGAAGAGGATCAGCTCCGAGGTGAGGCGCGCATCCCAGACCCACCAGGTGCCCCACATCGGCTTGCCCCAAAGGGCGCCCGTCCACAGGGACAGGAAGGCCATCAGGGCCCCGGTGGGCGCCAGGGCGGTGGCCATCATGCCGGACAGCCGCGTATTGAGCGCCAGGTCCAGGGCCGCCCAGCCGGCCATGACGCAGTAGATGAACATCGACATCCAGGAGGCAGGCACGTGGATGAAGATGATCCGGTAGCCCTCGCCCTGCTGGGCGTCCGTCGGCGCGACGAAGAAGCTGATCCAGAGGCCGGCGACGGTGAAGGCGGCAGCCAGGGCCCAGAACCAGGGGATCATCTTCCCGGCCAGCGGGTAGAAGCTCTGGGGCGAGGCGTACCTGAACCAGTTGACGAGCCGGTTGCTCATTCCAATGCGATCCTCAAGGCCGCCGTGGCTGCCCACGGGGCGAAAAAAACGGCCAGCGCCAGCAAGGCCGCCAGCAGCGAGAGATGTCCGCCGGCCCCGAGGCCCGAGACGTGGGCCTCGACCGCGCCGGCTCCGAAGATCAGGGCCGGCACGTAGAGCGGCAGCACCAGCAGGCTCAGCAGGACACCGCCGCCACGCAGGCCCAGGGTCAGCGCGGCGCCGATGGCGCCGATCAGCGATAGCAGGGGAGTGCCCAGCAGCAGGGCCACGACCAGGATCCCGAGGGCGCCGGTGTCCAGGTCGAACTGGACGCCCAGCACGGGGGCCAGGAGTACCAGGGGCAGCCCGGAAACCAGCCAATGGGCGCAGATTTTACCTGCGACCAGCAGCCCGAGGGGGGAGGGGGAAAGGGCGAGCTGCTCCAGGGTGCCGTCGGCGTGGTCGGTGGCAAAGAGCCGGGAGAGCCCCAGCATGCTGGCCAGGAGGGCGGCCACCCAGAGGATGCCCGGGGCGATCTTGCGCAGCAGGGGCGTTTCCGGACCGATGCCCAGCGGAAAAAGGCTGACCACGATCATGAAGAAAAATAGGATGGTCAGGACCTCGCTCTTGCGCCGCATTGCGAGCAGCAGGTCGCGGCGGACGACGGCGAGGACGGCGTTCATGCCCGGCCTCCGGGGACGGCGAAGGCGCCGAGGTCGATGGCCCGGCCGCCCGGCAGGGGCAGGGGCTGGTGGCTGGTCAGGATGGCCAAACCGCCGCCGGCCAGGTGCTCGCCGATCAGGCCGGCAAGCATGTCGACGGCCTTCACGTCGAGGGCGGTGAAGGGTTCGTCGAGGATCCAGAGGGTGGCCCTGCGGGTCAGCAGGCGGGCGAGCAGGACGCGCCGCTTCTGGCCGGCGGAAAGGAAGCGGACGGGCAGGTCCTCGCGCCCCCGCAACCCCATGCGGTGCAGGGCGAGCAGGGTTTCCCGCTCCGGCAGGTCGTTGCCGTCGAGGGCGGAGGCCAGGCGCAGGTTTTCCATCGGCGTCAGCTCCTCCTTCATGGCGCCGTGGTGCCCCAGGTAGAGGAGTTCCCGGCGGTAGTCCTCGCCCGCTTCGCGCAGGGTCTCGCCGCGCCAGCGGATATCACCCTCGGCGGCATGGGCCAGGCCGATCAGGGTGCGCAACAGGGTGGTCTTGCCGGAGCCGTTCTCCCCCTGCACGTGCACCCACTCGCCGGCACCGACGGCGAGGTCGAGGCCGGCGAAGAGGCGGCGCTCGCCGCGCTGGCAGGAGAGTCCGGTAACGGTCAGCATGGGCGCCGATTGTGCATGATCGGTGGAAAGCATGGATTGTTCCCGGTCAAACGCCCATCTTCGGCGTCCGGGCCGGCAGGATCACGGTGGCCAGGGCGCCGAGGACCAGGACCAGGGCGGCGAAGTCCTGCCAGCGCGGTTGCTCCCCGAGGAAGACCATGCCGCTGAAGACGCCGACCACCGGTATGACCAGTGAGCCGAGGGACGAGACGCCGACCGGCACCATCTCGACGATCTTGTTCCAGGCCCAGTAACAGAAGAGGACGGCGACGAAGACGTTGTACCAGAGGCCGAACAGGGGCCAGAAGCTCACCTGGCCCCAGGCCACCGACTCGGTGGCCAGGCCGACGGCCCAGATCGGGACGCCGCCGATCAGCATCTGCCAGGCGGTGAGGGCCGTGATCGGCATGGGCGGCGGCGCCCGCTTGTAGGCCACCACCCCAGCAGCCCAGACGGCCGCGGCGGCGAGCATGAAAATGACGCCGAGCGGGGCGGCACCCAGATGGTGGAATTCGGTGGCGGCCAGGAGGGCCATGCCGCCCATGCCCAGGGCAAGTCCCAGCAGGCGGCGTGGCGTCAGCCGCTCGTTCAGCAACCAGGCGGATAGCAACATGCTCCACAGGGGCATGGTATAGCCCAGGATGGCGGCCCGGCCCGAGGGCAGGTGGGAGATGCCATAGATGGAGAGGAGGTTCCAGCCGACGATGTTGGTGGCGGCAAGGGTCAGGATCTGCCTCCCATGTCCGGCCGGGACCCGCAGGGAGCCGCCGGCGAGGCGGGCAATGGCGAACAGGCCGCCCGAGGCGAGGACCAGGCACATGCCGCGGAAGGTCCAGCGGGGAATCTCGGTGATCACCGTCTTCATGATCGGCCAGTTGAATCCCCAGCCGAGGGAAAGCAGGGCGAGCAACAGGAGACCGGCGCGGGGAATGGTCGTCGGAACGGCGGGCAAGGGGTGTGCGCGGCAGGCGGGAAACACGCAATCCTAAAGGATTTCCCCATCCGGCCGATAAGCGCAGTGCGGAGCTTTCGCCAATCGGTTGATCTATAATCCGTTTATGCCTATCAATTCGATCGTCCCGGCGATCATCAGCACGATCGTCAATGCCGTCCAGAATGCGCCGCCGCCGGTCCAGCCGCCGGTGGCCGGTCTGGTGCGCAATCTGCCTGCCGATGCCGTCCAGGGACAGATGGAACCACCCCAGTGGGGGCAGGTCCAGATCGACGGCAAGGTTCTCGCGCTGGCCCCTGGAATCCAGATCCGCAACGAGCAGAACCTCATCGTCGTTCCGACCGCCGTCCAGCAGGCTGCCACCGTCCGTTACCTGACCGACCCCTACGGCAAGGTCTTCCGGGTCTGGATTCTCAGTTCCGCCGAACTCGCCGCCGCCCGTTGATCGCATGACGAAGAAAGTGTTCATCCGCACCTTCGGGTGCCAGATGAACGAATACGATTCGGACAGGATGGCCGATGTCCTCGCCGGCGCCGAAGGCGCGGTGAAGACCGAGAACCCCGAAGAGGCCGACATCATCCTGTTCAACACCTGCTCCGTGCGCGAGAAGGCGCAGGAGAAGGTCTTCCACGATCTCGGCCGCATCAAGCATCTGAAGAAGGCAAGACCGGACCTGGTGATTGGCGTCGGCGGCTGCGTCGCCAGCCAGGAGGGCGACGCCATCGTCGCCCGGGCGCCCTACGTGGACCTGGTCTTCGGCCCCCAGACCCTGCACCGGTTGCCGCAGTTGATCGCCGCCCGCCGGGCCAGCGGCCGGGCCCAGGTGGACGTCTCGTTTCCGGAAATCGAGAAGTTCGACCACTTGCCGCCGGCCCGCGTCGAAGGTACGTCGGCCTTCGTTTCCATCATGGAAGGCTGTTCCAAGTACTGCACCTTCTGCGTGGTCCCCTATACCCGGGGAGAGGAAGTGTCGCGGCCCTGCGCCGATGTCCTGGCCGAGGTCGTGGGCCTGGCCGGCCAGGGGGTACGGGAGGTCACCCTGCTCGGCCAGAACGTCAACGCCTACCGCGGCGCCCTGGACGACGACCCCGAGGGCGCCGACCTGGCCTTCCTGATCGAGGCGATCGCCGACCTGCCCGGCATCGAGCGCATCCGCTACACGACCTCCCATCCGAGGGAACTGGGCCAGCGCCTGATCGACGCCTACGCCCGGGTACCGAAGCTGGTCTCCCATCTGCACCTGCCCGTGCAGTCGGGGTCGGACCGGATACTGGCGGCCATGAAGCGCGGCTACACGGCCCTCGAATACAAGTCCCTCGTCCGCCGCCTGCGGGCCGTCCGTCCCGACATCTCCCTGTCGTCGGACTTCATCGTGGGATTTCCCGGCGAGACCGAGGAGGATTTCGAACGGACCATGCGCCTCATCGAGGACGTCGGATTCGATACCAGCTTCTCCTTCATCTACAGTCCCCGGCCTGGCACGCCCGCCGCCGACATGGAGGACGCCACGCCGGCCTCCCTCAAGACGGCGCGGCTCATGCGCCTGCAGAAGCGCATCGAGTTGCAGGCCATGGCCATCTCCGGGGCCATGGTGGGCAGCGTGCAGCGGGTGCTGGTGGAGGGCCATGCAAAGAAGGACGCCGCCGAACTGTCGGGCCGCACCGACAACAACCGGGTGGTGAATTTCGCCGGGCCCGACCGCCTGCTCGGTCGCTTCGTCGATGTGCGCATTACCGGAGCCCTGCCCCACAGCCTGCGCGGCGAGGTCCTGATCCGTGAATAGCCTGCCGGCGGCCGGCAGGCCGGCCCTCAAGCCCCGCCCCCTGGACGTGGTGCTGGAGCCGGCCGACAACGGGCGGCTGGCCAACCTCTGCGGCGCCCTGGACGAGAACCTGCGCCAGATCGAGACCGCCTACGACGTCGCCATTTCCCGGCGCGGCGATCGCTGCCGGGTCGCCGGCGACCCCGAGCATGCCCGCCGGGCCGGGCAGGCCCTGCGGCACTTCTACGCGTTGGCCGACGAACCACTGACGGTCGACGTGATCCAGCTCGGGCTCATCGAACTGGCCAATCTAAACCAGGCCCAGCAGTCGGCTGCGGCCCTGCTGACCCGCCGCGCCGACCTCCACGGGCGGACCGCCCACCAGGTCGAGTACATCCGCAAGATCCAGGAGCACGACATCACGTTCGGCATCGGTCCGGCCGGCACCGGCAAGACCTACCTGGCCGTCGCCTGCGCCGTCGACGCCTTCGAGCGGGACCAGGTGGCACGCATCGTCCTGACCCGGCCGGCGGTGGAGGCGGGGGAGCGCCTCGGTTTCCTGCCCGGCGACCTGGCCCAGAAGGTGGACCCCTACCTGCGGCCGCTCTACGACGCCCTCTACGACCTCATGGGCTTCGACAAGGTGGGGCGGCTGTTCGAAAAGGGCAACATCGAGGTGGCGCCGCTCGCCTACATGCGCGGCCGCACCCTGAACCAGGCATTCGTCATCCTCGACGAGGCCCAGAACACGACGCCCGAGCAGATGAAGATGTTCCTCACCCGCATCGGCATCGGCGCCAGGGCCGTCATCACCGGCGACGTGACCCAGATAGACCTGCCGAAGGGGCAGAAGTCGGGCCTGGTGGAGGCGCGGCAGATCCTGGCCGACGTGCGCGGCCTCGCCTTCACCGACTTCGACGCCTCCGACGTCGTCCGGCATCCCCTGGTCGGTCGCATCGTCGCGGCCTATGAAAAGGCCCAGGGACAGGGAAACCGGGCTTAGGGTCCGACGACCCGGGGTCGAGGCTTGGCGCGCAAGACGAAAACCACGGAGGCCGGAACGGCGGCAGACCAGGCCGGGCCGCTGCACCTGGCCGTCCAATATGCCTGCGACGATCCGAGCCTGCCTTCGCGTTCCCAGGTCCGCCGCTGGGTGCGGGCGGCGGCGCCGTCGGGCGGCGAATTCACCGTCCGCTTCGTCGACGCAGCCGAGGGGCGCGGCCTGAATCGCGATTTCCGCGGCCGGGACTATGCCACCAACGTGCTGTCCTTTCCCTACGCCGAGACGCCGCCGACCGGCGACCTCGTGGTCTGCCTGCCGGTGGTCCTGCGCGAGGCGCGGAGCCAGGGCAAGCGGCCCCGCGACCACTTCGCCCACCTGATCGTGCATGGTATGCTGCACCTGCAAGGTTACGATCACGAAACGGGGGCGGCCGATGCAAACAGGATGGAAGCGCGCGAGCGCGAAATCCTCCGGACATTCCGCATAGCCGATCCCTACGCATAGACATGGAGCCTCCCAGTAGCCGACCCTCCATCCTCGGGCGCCTCTCGGCGCTCCTGATGCGCCAGCCCGAAGACCGGGAAGAACTGATGCAACTCCTGCGGGGCGCCTTCGAGCGCCACCTGCTGGAGGCGGACGCCCTCGGCATCATCGAAGGCGCCATGCAGGTCTCGGAGATGCAGGTGCGCGACATCATGGTGCCGCGGGCCCAGATGGACGTCATCGAGGCGGGCGACCCGCCGGCGAAGATCGTCGGGACGGTGATCGAGGCGGCCCATTCCCGCTTTCCGGTAGTGGGCGAGAACAGGGATGATGTCATTGGAATTCTCCTGGCCAAGGAGCTGCTCAGGCACGTCGTCGGCAAGGGCTTCGCCCTGCGCGATACCCTGCGGCCCGCCGTCTTCATTCCCGAGACGAAGCGGCTCGACGTGCTGCTCAGGGAATTCCGGGCTTCGCGCAACCACATGGCCATCGTGGTCGACGAATACGGTGGCGTAGCCGGACTCGTCACGATCGAGGACGTGCTGGAACAGATCGTCGGCGACATCGAGGACGAGTACGACTTCGACGAAACGGCCGACAACATCGTCCTCGACAACGCCGGCCGCTACCGGGTGAAGGCGATCACGCAAATCGCCGACATCAATGCAGCCTTCGGCATCGACCTCCCCGACGACGATTACGACACCGTGGGAGGCCTCGTGATCCATCGGCTCGGCCGCCTGCCGCGACGCAACGAGTCCCTGCAGGTGGCGGGGCTGCGCATCCAGGTGCTGCGCGCCGACAGCCGGCGTGTCCATACGCTCCTGATCGATTCCCAGAAGGGCCTCGCCCTAGACAGGCCCGAATGACCGGCCCCGTGGCGGGTCGGGGCGAAGTCCTCCTGGCGGCCCTTGCCGGGGCCCTCACCGTGGCCGGCTTTGCGCCCTTCGGGCTGTTTCCGCTTCCCTTGCTGACCCTGGCCTTGCTCTTTCGCGCCTGGCGGCGGGCCGGGACTGCCCTGGCGTCGGCGATACTGGGCTATGCCTGGGGCCTGGGGTTCTTTCTCGCCGGAGTTTCATGGGTCTATGTCAGCATGCACGACGTCGGCGGCATGGCGGCACCCCTGGCCGCCCTCGCGACCCTGCTGTTCTGCGCCTACCTGGCCTTGTTTCCGGCCCTGGCCGGCTGGGTGTTCAGGCGCTGGTCCGGCGCCGGAATCGTTTTCCCGTCGTTGCTCGCCGCCGCGGCCTGGACCATGGCCGAGTGGCTGCGCGGATGGCTGTTCACAGGTTTCCCGTGGCTCGCCCTCGGCTACTCCCAGGCCCCGCCGAGCCCCCTCGCGGGGTTCGCCCCCCTCCTCGGCAGCTATGGCCTCGCCTTCCTGGCCGCCCTGGCCGCCGCCCTGCTGGGCTTCGGCGGACGCCGCCCGGGGCCCGCCGTCGCGGTGGCCGCCCTGTTCGGGGCGGGATTCCTGCTGCGCGGCATCGCCTGGAGCCAGCCCGTCGGCGACGCGGTCTCGGTGAGTCTCCTGCAGGGCAACATCCCCCAGACCCTCAAGTGGGATCCCGAGCGTCTGCCCTTGTCCCTGGAGACCTACCTCCGGCTGACCGAACGGCATCCGGCCCGCCTGACGGTCCTGCCGGAAACGGCCCTGCCCCTGTTCTTCGACGCCGTGCCGGCCGAGGTCAGGCGCGGCCTGACCCGCCATGGCGACGCCCTGGTCGGGGTCGCCGTGCGCAGCCGCGACGGCGGCTACACCAATGGCGCCGTCGCCCTGACCCCGGACCTCCGGGCCAGCGCCTATGCCAAGGTCCACCTGGTCCCCTTCGGCGAATACA
Organism: Pseudomonadota bacterium; assembly: GCA_052035955.1. Taxonomy (GTDB): domain Bacteria; phylum Pseudomonadota; class Gammaproteobacteria; order Burkholderiales; family Rhodocyclaceae; genus JAEUNJ01. Next base: position 117,593 of record JBPOHD010000027.1, on the reverse strand, counting down.
TCCCGCCCGGCTTTTCCTGGTTCTTCGACCTGGTGCGCATTCCGATGTCCGACTTCAGCGCCGGTCCGGCAAACCAGGCGCCGCTGGCGGTGGCCGGCCAGCGCCTGGCGCCGACGATCTGCTACGAGGATCTGTTCGGGGAGGAACTGCTGCGCTTCCTGCCGTCGGCGACCTTGCTGGTCAACCTCTCCAATACCGCCTGGTTCGGCGATTCCCTCGCCCAGCCGCAGCATCTGCAGATCGCCCAGGTGCGCTCGGCGGAGACCGGCCGCCCCATGCTGCGGGCGACCAACACGGGCATGACGGCGGCCATCGCCGCCGATGGCACCGTTGCCGCCGTGCTGCCACCCTTCACCGTCGGCGCCCTGCGGGTCGAAGTCCAGGGCTACCAGGGAACGACGCCCTACATGCGTTCCGGGAATCTGACGGTTCTGCTACTCTCCGCCTCGGTCCTCGTCGGTGCCGCGCTGCGCAGGAAGAAACCGGCGCCCGGGGATTGACCCGCGCCCTGCGCCGGGTCTCCATCCACGACGAGAGGAGAGAAGCATGATCAGGTTCCGAGACATCCTCGGGCTGGCAGCCCTGCTGCTGGCCTGCGCCGCCCAGGCCAACCCCATCATCGACGCCGCCCAGGTCCGGGAGGCCATGGCCCGCGGCGCCATCGTCTGGGACGTGCGGGCCACGCCCCTGTACAAGAAGGGCCACATCCCCGGCGCGGTGAGCATCGGCGATGCCGGCGCCGTGTTGCGCGATCCCGTCAAGGAGGACTTCATCGAAATCGCCCAGGTCGAGAAGATCCTCGGCCAGGCCGGCCTGGACCCGGCCAGGGAGATCGTGGTCTATGCCGAGCGCGGGTCCGCCTACGCCTACTTCGGGCGCTTCGCGATGCGCTATTTCGGCGCCGAAAAGGTCTCCGTCTTCCACGACGGCATCGAGGGCTGGGCCGCCGCCGGCAATGCCGTCGCGACCGAGGACGGCAAGCCGGCGCCGGTGGCGCTGAAGATCACCCCGCGAGCGGATCTGGCCGTCTCCACCGAGGAGGTGGTGGCCCGCGTCCGCCAGGGCGGCGCCCAGATCGTCGATGCCCGGACCCGCGGCGAATACCAGGGCGAGGACGTGCGGGCGATCCGCGGCGGCCACCTGCCCGGAGCCGTCAACATCCCCTACGAGAGCAACTGGAAGGATCCGGACACCGGCACCAAACTGGCCCGCCGCCAGGTGCCGGACAATGCCGGCATGTCCCTGGCGCCCCAGGCGGCGCTCAAGGCGCTCTACGCCAACCTGGACCCGTCCAGGGAAACCGTCGTCTATTGCCAGAGCGGCGTGCGGGCCGCCGAAACGGCCGCGGTCCTCGAGTCCCTGGGTTTCCGCAACGTCAAGGTCTACGACTCGTCCTGGCTCGGCTACGCGGCGCGCCTGGACGCCCCGGCCGAGCGGGAGACCTTCTTCAACGTCGGCGCCATGAATTCCCGCCTGGCCTCGATGCAGCGGCGCATGGAGGAGCTGGAGCGGATGATCGGCGAACTCCACGCCAATCACGGCACCGGGAAATGAGGCGCCGGGCCTGTCGGCAGGCCTGACCGGCCCGCCGGTCAGGCCGTCGCAACAGGCGGGTGGAAGGCGGGGAAAACCTTGTAAAATCGCGGTTTTGCGTTTCCGCAGGGCTTTCCCCGATGCTTTCCAAACCCACCTTCCAGGAGGTCATCCTGCGCCTGCAGGACTTCTGGGACAAACAAGGCTGCGTACTGTTGCAGCCCTACGACATCGAAGTCGGTGCCGGCACCTTCCACACCGCCACCTTCCTGCGCGCCATCGGGCCCGAGCCCTGGAAGGCCGCCTACGTGCAGCCTTCGCGCCGGCCGAAGGACGGCCGCTACGGCGAGAATCCCAACCGCCTGCAGCACTACTACCAATACCAGGTGGTTCTGAAGCCTTCGCCGGACAACATCCAGGAGCTCTACCTGGACTCGCTGCGGGCGCTGGGCATCAACACTTCGGAGCATGACATCCGCTTCGTCGAGGACGATTGGGAGTCGCCGACCCTGGGCGCCTGGGGCCTGGGCTGGGAGGTCTGGCTGGACGGCATGGAGGTGACCCAGTTCACCTACTTCCAGGAGGTCGGTTCCCTGTCCTGCAGGCCGGTGCTGGGCGAGATCACCTACGGGATCGAGCGCCTGGCGATGTACCTGCAGGGCGTCGAGAACGTCTTCGACCTCGTATGGGCCCCCGGCGTCACCTACGGGGACGTCTACCACCAGAACGAGGTCGAGCAATCGACCTACAACTTCGAGCATTCCGACGTGGATTGGCTGTTTTCCCTGTTCGGCAAGTACGAGTCCGAGGCCAAGCGCCTCATGGGCCTCGGCCTGCCCCTGCCGGGTTTCGAGATGGTCATGAAGGCCTCCCACACCTTCAACCTGCTCGATGCCCGCGGCGCCATCTCGGTGACCGAGCGGGCGGCCTACATCGGCCGCGTCCGCGCCCTGGCCCGGGAGGTGGCCCAGGCCTACTACGATTCGCGGGAGAAGCTCGGCTTCCCGATGCTGAAGGGAGCGGCCCAATGAAGGACATGCTGCTCATCGAACTCCTCACCGAGGAACTGCCGCCCAAGTCCCTGGCCCGGCTGGGCCTGGCCTTCCGCGAACACGTGCAGAAGGCCCTGGCCGAGGCCGGCTTCATCGAGGCCGGCAACGCGGGTCGCTGGTATGCGACGCCCCGCCGCCTCGCCCTGCAATTCGACGACTGCCTCGAGACCCAGCCGGAACGGGTCGTCGAACGCAAGGGTCCCGCCGTCGCCTCCGGCGTCGACGCCGACGGCAAGCCGACCAAGGCCCTGGAGGGCTTCATGCGCTCGGCCGGCGTCGAGTTCGCCCGGCTCGAGCGGACCCACGACGGCAAGGCGGAGTATTTCGTCGCCCGCACGAAGAAAACCGGCGAGCGCCTGGACCAGCACCTGCCGGCCTTCGTGGATGCGGCCCTGAAAAAGCTGCCGGTGGCCAAGATCATGCGCTGGGGTTCCGGCGATGCCCAGTTCGTGCGTCCGGTCCACGGCCTCGTGCTGCTGCTGGGCGGCCGCCTGGTTCCCGGCGAGGTGCTGGGCCTGGCCAGCCGCAACGTCACCCGCGGCCACCGCTTCCTGAGCGTCGGCGTGGTCGAGATCCCCCACGCCCGCGATTACGAGCCCGTCCTCCTCGAACGGGGCCGCGTCGTCGCCTCCTTCGAACGGCGGCGGGCGATGATCCGCGAACAGCTCGACGCCGCAGCGGCGGCGCGCAAGCTGGACTGGCTGGCCGACGAGGCCCTGCTGGACGAGGTCACTGCCCTGGTCGAGTACCCGGCGGTGTACGAGGCGACCTTCGAGGAGGAGTTCCTGGCCGTGCCCCAGGAATGCCTCATCCTCACCATGAAGGCCAACCAGAAGTACTTCCCGCTCATGGACCAGGGCCGGCTCACCCACCGCTTCCTCGTCGTCTCCAACATGAAGGTGGCCGACCCGACCAACATCGTGACCGGCAATGCCCGGGTCGTCCGGCCGCGCCTGGCCGACGCCAAGTTCTTCTTCGAGACCGACCGCAGGACGCCCCTGGAGGCCCGCCTGGAGAAACTGGGCAAGGTCGTCTACCACAACAAGCTCGGCACCCAGCTGCAGCGCGTCGAGCGCCTGGAAACCCTCGCTGCCCACGTGGCCGGGGCGCTGCGCGCCGACAAGTCCCAGGCCGGCCGGGCGGCGCGGCTGATGAAGGCCGACCTGGTCACCGACATGGTCGGCGAGTTTCCCGAGCTGCAGGGCATCATGGGCCGCTATTACGCCCGGCACCACGGGGAGCCCCCCGAGGTGGCCGACGCCATCGAGGCCCACTACCGGCCGCGCTTCAACGGCGACGCCCTGCCCGCCGGCAACATCGCCTGCTCCGCCGCCCTGGCCGACAAGCTGGACGCCCTGGCCGGCTTCTTCGCCATCGGCCAGGTGCCCACCGGCGACAAGGATCCCTTCGGCCTGCGCCGGGCCGCCCTCGGCGTGCTGCGCATCCTGATGGAGACGCCGCTGCCCCTGGACCTGAAGGACCTGGTCGCCGCCGCTTCGACGCCCAACAAGGGCACCGCCGATAGCCAGGCCCAGCTCTTCGACTTCATGCTCGACCGCCTGCGCGGCCTGCTGCGGGAGGCCGGCCACGAGCCGAATGCCATCGAGGCCGTCCTGGCCCTGCGGCCGGCGCGCATCGACCTGGTGCCGGTCAAGCTGGCCGCGGTGCGCGCCTTCGCCCAGTTGCCGGAAGCCGAGGCCCTGGCCGCCGCCAACAAGCGCATCGTCAACATCCTGAAGAAGGCCGAGGGCGCCGCCGGCGAGGTGGATGTGGCCCTGTTCCAGGAGCCGGCCGAGAAGGCCCTCTTCGAGCGGGTGAACGGCATCACCCCGGGCGTGCGTTCCCTGGTCGCCGGCGAGGACTACGAGGGGGCCCTGAAGGCCCTGGCCGGGCTGCGCGGCGAAGTGGATGCCTTCTTCGACGGGGTGATGGTCATGGCGGAAGAACCCCTGACCCGTGCCAACCGGCTGGCCCTGCTGGCCCAACTGGCGGGCCTCATGAACCAGGTCGCGGATATTTCCCGCCTTTGACGGAGTGATCCGACAAGTGACCGGAGCAGGGCGAGTCCATGGGATTGGACGGAAAAAGCGGCCGAGCTTGGACGTCGCCGGCGCCGGGCCATGGTGCAGGATGGCACCGGCGATTCCGTGGCCCGCCTCCCGGTTCGCCTCCCCCGACCTGCGGAAGCGCCCATGAAACTCGTCATCCTCGACCGCGACGGCGTCATCAACCACGACTCCGACCTGTTCATCAAGTCGCCCGAGGAATGGCGCCCGGTCCCCGGGAGCCTCGATGCGATCGCCCGCCTGAACCAGTGGGGATTCCGGGTCGTCGTGGCGACCAACCAGTCCGGCATCGGGCGCGGGCTGTTCGACATGGATACCCTCAATGCGATCCACGAGCGCATGCACAAGGCCGTCGCCCAGGCCGGCGGCCGCATCGACGCCGTGTTCTTCTGCCCGCACACCAATGCCGACCATTGCGCCTGCCGCAAGCCCAAGGCCGGCATGCTGAAGGAGATCGCCCTGCGCTTCAATACGGATCTCGCCGGGGTGCCGGCGGTCGGCGATTCGTTGCGCGACCTGCAGGCCGCCCTTGCCGTGGAGGCCCAGCCCATCCTGGTGCAGACGGGCAAGGGCAAGAAGACCGCCGCAGACCCGGAACTCCCGGCCCACACGCTGGTCTTCCCCGACCTGGCCGCCGTGGCGGCCCACCTGACGTCGTGACCACCGGGCCTATCGTCCCCGCATGCCCATGAACGTCCTGCGCTCCACCCTTTTCATGCTGATCCTGATCATCGTCACGCCGCCCTGGGCGCTGCTGGTGATGCTCAGCTTTCCCTTTCCCCACCACTGGCGGCGGCGCAGCGTCGAGCCCTGGGTCGCCTTCGCCATCTGGCTGGTCAAGCACCTGCTCGGCATTCCCTATCGCCTGCTCGGAAAGGAGAACATCCCGGACCGGCCGATGGTGATCTTCGCCAAGCACCAGTCGGCCTGGGAGACCCTCGTCTTGCAGGAGATCTTCAAGGACACCCTGTTCGTCTGGAAGAAGGAGCTCAAGATGCTGCCCTTCTTCGGCTGGGCCCTGGCGGCAACCCCCATGATCTCCATCGATCGCCGGGCTGGCAAGGATGCCCTCAAGCAGCTCGTGGACCAGGGGCGGGAGCGCCTCGGCCAGGGCTATTCGGTAATCATCTTTCCCGAGGGTACCCGGGTGGCGCCGGGCAAGAAGAAGCGCTACAAGATCGGCGGCGCCCACTTGGCCGTGGAGACGGGGGCACCCCTGGTGCCCGTCGCCCTCAATTCGGGCGAATTCTGGGGTCGCAACGCCTTCTACAAGACGCCCGGCATGGCCACCGTCAGCATCGGTCCCGCCATTGACCCGACCGGGCTCTCCGGGGATGATGTGAACCGCCGCGCCGAGGCCTGGATGGAAGCCGAGATGCGGCGCATCAGCCCCCACCTTTATCCTGCCGCCGGTAAAGTCGCCGATGAGGAAGCGCAGCCCCCAACTGGCCCTGAGGCTTGAGGCTCCGGACCCCGATCCGGGCGCGCGCTGGCGCGACGGCGCGGCGCTCGGTTTCCTCGGCGGCGAAATCCACCTGCGCCTGGATACCGGCGTCGACGAGGCCGGGCTGACCGGCGGGGATCTCCACCTCCCCTTGCCGCCCGAGGCGACCGTGCGCCAGGTCCAGGACACGGCCGAAGCCTGGTTGCGCCGCGAAGCCCAGCGCCTTTTCGGGGAAATCGTCGCCCGGGAGGCGGGCCGCCGCAACCGCGCTTGCCCGCGCCTGGTCTTGTCCTTTGCCGGTCGTGGAAGCTGGGTGCAGGTCACCGGGTCGGCGCAGCTGCGCTGCAACTGGCGCCTGATCGGCCAGCCACCCCGGGAGATCGAGCGGGCGCTTTGCCTGGCCGTCGCCTCCCTGCCCTGCGAGGAGGCCATGGCGGACCTGTTCGCACCCGCCTGAGACCTCGGTCGACTCGAACATCTTGGCTGTCTCCCTGCCCGAACAACTAAAGCTCTTCAGCCTGCCGCCGGCGGTTCCGCAGCCGCGGCAGCGGCATATCCATCTGGGCGACCGCATCGTCGCCTACGAGCTGGCGACCAGTCGCAGGCGCCTGTCCATGGCCATCGACGAAAGGGGTTTGCGGGTTGCCGCGCCGCGTGGCCTCGGCCTCGGCGACATCGAGGCCTTCCTTCGCGAACATGGCGAATGGGTCTTGCGCAAGCTGGACGAATTCGTCGGTCGGCGCAGCCAGCGCCTTCTCGCCGTGCGCGATGGCACGCGTCTTCCCGTCCTCGGCGAGCCGGTCCCCGTGCGGGTGCGACCCGGAGGCAACCGGGGCGTCTGGGATGAGGGGGGGCTGGTGCTTTTCGCGCGTCCCGACGCCGACCTCGATACCCTGGCCCGCCGCGCCCTGCAGAAGCGGGCAGCGGCTCATTTCACCGAGCGTGCCCGACTGTTCGCCGAACGGCTCGGCCATCCCCTGCCGCCCGTCGCCTTGTCCTCGGCGCGCACCCGCTGGGGCAGCTGCAGCCGGCGCACCGGCCTCCGCTTCAACTGGCGCCTGATCCACCTGCCCGCCGATATCGTCGACTACGTGGTCGCCCACGAGATCGCCCACCTGGCCGAAATGAACCACAGCCCGCGCTTCTGGTCCCAGGTGGAGCGCCTGTTTCCCGACTGGCGCCGCGCCCGGGCCGAATTGCGCAGCCTGGGGCGAGACATTCCCCTCATCTGAACCGGAAGGAAACCCCTTGAGAATCCTCCACACCATGCTCCGCGTCGGCGACCTGGATCGCTCCCTGGCCTTCTATACCGGCGTGCTCGGCATGCGCCTCCTGCGCCGGAACGATTATCCCGAAGGGAAATTCACGCTGGCCTTCGTCGGCTACCAGGACGAGGCCGATGGCGCGGTCATCGAACTGACCCACAACTGGGGAGTGGAGAAATACGAACTCGGCACCGCCTACGGCCACGTCGCGCTGGCCGTTGACGATGCCTATGCGGCGTGCGCGGCCATCAAGGAGCGCGGTGGCAAGGTGGTTCGGGAGGCCGGCCCGATGAAGGGCGGTACGACGGTCATCGCCTTCGTCGAGGATCCGGACGGGTACAAGGTGGAACTGATCCAGAGGAGGTAGCGGCGGCCGGACCTCAGGGTTGGGGGGCGTCCCGCTCCCGCCGCAAGCCCTCGGCCACCCGCTCGACGGCCGCGCAGAGGCGGTCGGCGACAGCGGGCAGACCCTCGCCGTCCCGGTCCTTCGTTGCCTGCTCCACGGCCCGGGCCGCGTCGACAGCTTCGTCGGCTCCGAAATTTCCGACCGAGCCCTTGATGCTGTGGGCCGCCCGGTAGACCTGTTCCAGGTCGCCGGCGGCGGCGTGACGGCGCAAACCCTCCAATTGCACTCCATAGTCCGACAGGAATATCTCGGCGATCTGCAGGAAGAGTTCCCGGTCTCCGCCCAGGTTTTCGATGGCTTTGGTCGCGTCATAGGCCGAAACCCTCGTCGTCCGTGGGGCGGCGGCTCCGGCTTCGGCAAGCGCCGCCGCAAGAGCGGCGCTGCGGATGGGCTTTGACACGTAGCCGTCCATGCCTGCCGCCAGGCAGCGCTCCCGATCACCTTCCAGGGCATGGGCGGTCATGGCGATGATGGGCGTATGGCGCCCCTGCGGTGCTTCCGCGGCACGGATCTTCGCGGTGGCTTCGAACCCACCCAGGACCGGCATCTGGACATCCATCAGGATCACGTCGAAGGCACCGCGCTGTGCCATGGCTGCCGCCTCCTCGCCATTGCCGACGACCTGGACACTATGGCCCATCTTCTCGAGCAGCCGCTGCGCCAGGATCTGATTGACCGGGTTGTCTTCCGCCAGCAGGATGGCCAGCGCCTTCTGGCCAGGCAGTTTCTCCATCGCCTCTTCCTCCACGTGTTGTCCGCCCCGTCGGCCGAGTGCCATCAGCAGCGCCGACAACAATTCCGGGGCGGCGACGGGTTTGCTGACGGTGGCATCCAGCCCGAGCCGGCGGCATTCCGCCAGGTCGCCCTTGCTGCCGACGCCGACCAGCATGACGATGGCGGGAGTTTCCTCCGGATCGTCCTGCGCCATCGCTTCCGCCACGGCGAATCCGCTCGTGCCAGGCATGCGCCCGTCCAGGACGAGGGCATCCACCGCCTCGTGGGCCACCAGCTCATGGATGGCATTGCCATCGGACACGTCGATCGTCGCGCATCCCCAACTGCGAAGCAGCCGAACGATTTCCGAGCGGGCGGTCGCGTTGTCTTCGGCGACCAGGATTCGGAGGCCGGCCAGGGGAGCCTCCGCCGCCAGATGCCCGTGATCCACGCGGCCGAAGCGGCCGGTGAAATGGAAGCTGCTGCCGGCTCCGTGCTCGCTTTCCACCCAGATCCTGCCACCCATCTTGCCCACCAGCCGGCGGCAGATCGCCAGGCCCAGGCCCGTGCCGCCATACTGGCGCGTCGTGGATGCGTCGGCCTGGGAAAAGGCGTCGAAGATCAAGGCCTGCTTGTCGACCGGAATCCCGATGCCGGTATCCCGGACCGTGAAGTGCAGTTCGGCTCGGCCCTCGACCACCGCCAATGGGGATGCGTCGACGACGATTTCTCCCCGCTGGGTGAATTTCACCGCGTTGGCAATCAGGTTCAGCAGCACCTGCCGCAGCCTCTGGGAATCGCCGACCAGCAGCTCGGGCAACGCAGGGTCCACCCGGCAGACGATCTCCAGCCCCTTTTCCTCGGCCTTCGGCGCCAGGGTTCTTGCCGCCGAGACGATGGTATCCCGCAGGTCGAAAGGCGCTTCCTCGAGATCCATGCGGCCGGCCTCGATCTTCGAGAAATCCAGGATCTCGTTGATCACCGCCAGGAGTCCGTCGGCCGCGTGCCGGACCAGGGTGAGGTATTCGCGCGCCTCGTCGTCGAGCGCCGTGTCGAGGGCCAGTTCGGTCATGCCGATGATGGCGTTCATCGGTGTGCGAATCTCGTGGCTCATGTTGGCCAGGAACTCGCTCTTCGCCCGATTCGCCGCCTCGGCCTCGTTCTTGGCCTTGAGCAGGGTTTCCTCGGCGTGCTTGTGGATCGTCATATCCACCGCGGCGCCGATGAGCCCGCCGACCGATCCGTCCGCCCGGGTGAAGACCGCCTTGGTCACCAGGAGGTCGCGATGGCTTCCGTCTTCCATCCAGGCCCGGGATTCGTAGGACTGGCCGCCGCCGCTCGCCCAGAGCTCCCGGTCCCGAATCCGGTGCTGGTCCGCGTAATCGGCGGGGAAGACATCCTCGACCAGGCGACCGATGCATTCCTCGCGGCGCTTCCCCAGAGCCTGCTCCCAAGCCTTGTTGACCATCAGGTAATACCCCTCCCTGTCCTTGACGTAGAGGGGGAGCGGCACGGAATCGAGAAGTTGGCGAACGAAGTGCAACTGCTCCTCGAGGGCCGCCTGGGCCCGCCGGCGTTCGCTGATGTCCTGGACGAAGGCCGTGAAGGCCAGATTCCCACCGACCTCGAATCGGGTCACCGTGATCTCGGCCGGAAACTCGCTGCCGTCCTTGCGCAGGGCGGTGACTTCCCGCCGGCGCCCGAAGATGCTCACGTCGCCGGTGCGCAGGACGCGCTCGAAGCCGTCCTCGTGGGTCCGCCGGTGGGTCGCCGGGATCAGCAACTCCTGCATCGGCCGCCCCGTCACCTCGTCCCGTCCATAGCCGAAAGTGGCCTCCGCCGCCGGATTGAACTCCGTGACGATACCGGACGCGTCCACCGTCACGATGCAATCCTGGGCCGCGTCGAAGATGGCGCTCTTCCGCCGTTCGCTGTCGGTGAGGGCATTGTGCTGGTCGAACAGCCGGATCGACGCCCAGTTGAGCGCGTCGGCGAGTTCGCGGATCTCCAGGGTCTGGGAATCGGCACGGAGAAAGTCGCCAGCCTGGGAGTCGAGGGTCGTCGCGAAGTCCGTGGCACGGCGCAGCGCCGCCAGGGGCCGGCGCAGGAAGGCGAGGACGAGCAGGGTGGCCGCCACCACCATGATCGTACCGACGACCAGCGTGTCCCGGCGGATGTGACCGCGCGCAGACGTGGCGGCCGTCCCGTCGAACTCGGCCCGCAGCCAGCCCGAGTCCGGGGGCAGGCCGACCGGTACCCAGGCCGTGATGACCTGGCCTTCCAGGTCGACTCGGGCCTCCGCGGGCGACCGCGCCGGCGCGGTGGAGTGAACCACGATTGCCTGCCGCCGTTCGTCCAGGCGGGTGGCCGCCACCACCCGGCCGTCGTCCCTGACCAGGGCAAGGCTGCGAAGGTCCGTGGAAGGTCCCGCCCGCGCCAGCAGGGTTGCCAGTTCCGTCGGCCGCGTGCCGAGGGTATCCAGCGGCAACGACGCAGCCAGTTGGGCCGACGAGGCGCGGGCGTGGTTGCGCAACAGGTCCTCGATGAATTCCGCCTGCTCGTCGGCCATGTAGGCCGCGTACACGGCGATGGAAGCCGCGAACAGCAGTGCGAACAACAAGGCCAACTGGTGGCGAAGTCGATCAGGCCAAAGTCGTTGCAGCATGGCCGTCAGGCGAATTGGAGGCACGGGGGCTTGCCTGGGGGAACTGCCGGCCGCTCAGGCCTCCTCGTCCTGGAATCGCCGCCGGATATCCTGGACCGACGACAACTCGGCGAGAAAGGCGTCTATGCAGGCGGGATCGAAATGGCTGCCCCGCCCCTGCTGGATGAATTCCAGAGCGCGATCGAATTCCCACGCCTTCTTGTAGGGGCGTTCCGAAGTCAGCGCATCGAACACGTCCGCTACGGCGACGATCCTCCCTGAGCGGGGGATTGCCTCTCCGGAGAGGCCGAGGGGATAGCCGGAACCGTCGAACTTCTCGTGATGGCTACGGGCGATCTCGGCGGCCAGCACGAGCATCGGCGAGGCGCTGTCCTTGAGGATCTCCCAGCCGATGGTCGTGTGCTGCTTCATGATCTCGAACTCCTCCGGAGTGAGGCGGCCAGGTTTCAGCAGGATGTGATCGGGAGTGCCGAGTTTTCCGACGTCGTGCATCGGCGCGGCTTGCAGCAGAAGGTCCAGCCAATCCTCGGGATAGCCAAGGCGGGCGGCGATCAACCGCGAGTAATGGGACATCCGCAGGATATGGGCACCCGTCTCCGGGTCGCGAAACTCGGCCGCCTTGGCCAGCCGCACGATGGTGTCGCGCTCCCGTTCAACGATTTCTGCAGTCGCCTTTCGCACCTCCTCGGCCAGGGTCTCGGCGCGTTCTGTCAACAGCAGGTGGCTGCGCCGCACGGCCAGCATGTTGCGCACGCGGGAGGTGAACTCCACCCGGTCGACGGGCTTGGTCAGGAAATCGGTGGCGCCCGCATCCAGGGCCTTGTAGCGGACCTCGCGTTCGTGGTCGGCGGTGACCATGAGCACCGGCAGTTCTTCCCGGAGCCGGCCCTCGCGAAGCCGCCGGATGAATTCGATGCCATCCAGTCCCGGCATCATGTAGTCGACGATGACCAGGTCGGTATCCAGTGCTGCCCGGCACCAATCGAGGGCTGCGACGGGATCGCTGAACTCCCTCGACGAGCATCCATCGATTTTTCCCACCAGGCCCTTCATCAGGGTGAGGTTGATCTGGGTGTCGTCGATGATGACGATGTTCATGGCCACTCCGGTGGAACGGGTAGGCGTGCATTGTAATCCAGGCCCGATCGTCCCACGGCGCGCCGCGTCCCGATCGGCGGTATCCTTGACAGCTGGAGCCGGAGGCGGGAAGCTCGGCCGCCGGCGGTTGCCGTCCAGGGGAATCGCCCGGATTCCCGGACAAAATACTCGGAGGAAGTCGCACCATGAGAACCCTGCTGTTGGTCGCGCTGCTGTTCGCCCAGTCCGCATTCGCCACCGTGGAGGTGGCCGGCCTGAAGTTCGAGGAAAAGGCAAAGGTGGGCAATGCCGAACTGGCCCTGAATGGCGCCGGACTGCGTTCCCGGTTCATCGTCAAGGTCTATGCCATTGGACTGTATGTCCCGGAAAAGAAGGCAGCAGCTGCCGACGTCCTCGGGATGAAGGGCGCCAAGCGCCTGCATATCGTGACGCTACGGGAACTCTCCGCGGAGGATTTCGCCAATGCCCTCGTGGAGAGCATCAACAAGAACCATCCGGACAGCGCCATGGACCCGCTCAAGGCGCGCGTCGAGGAGTTCCGGGCGGCGATCCTTGGCCTGAAGACGGCCAACAAGGGGGCCGTGGTCCAGATCGACTGGCTTCCGGAAAGCGGCACGCGCCTGACGGTGGACGGCAAGGTTCTCGGCAAGGACATCGCCGGCGAGGATTTCTATCAGGCGCTCATGAAGATATGGATCGGCGGAAAACCCGCCCAGGACGATCTCAAGGAGGCCTTGCTCGGCAAGCCCCAGTAATCGCCTGCCCCTATAATCGAAGTACCAATAAGATCCGATCCGGAGGAGAGCATGCGAGTCCGTACCCTTGTGTTCGCGGGGGCGATGGCCCTGTTTGCGGTGGCCGCCAGGGCCGACGAGTTCATCAACGTCCTGACCGGAGGCACGAGCGGGGTCTATTACCCCCTTGGTGTCGCCCTGTCGCAGATTTACGGCAAGGCCATCCCGGGCGCCAAGGTGTCGGTCCAGGCCACCAAGGCGAGCGCCGAGAACCTGAATCTGCTGCAGGCAGGACGGGGCGAGATCGCCTTCAGCCTGGGCGATGCCCTCAACGAAGCCTGGAAGGGCAACGAGGAAGCGGGCTTCAAGTCGCCCCTGAAGAAGTTGCGCACGGTGGCTGCCATCTACCCGAACTACATCCAGATCGTCGCCAACGCCGATTCGGGCATCCGCACCCTGGCCGACCTCAAGGGCAAGCGGGTTGCCGTCGGCGCTCCCAAGTCGGGTACGGAACTGAACGCGCGTGACATCTTTCGCGGTGCCGGTCTTACGTACAAGGACCTCGGCAAGGTGGAGTACCTTCCCTTCGGCGAGTCCGTCGAACTCATCAAGAACCGTCAGCTCGATGCGACGCTGATATCGGCCGGCCTTGGCGTGGCGGCCGTGCGGGACCTGGCCACGGCGGTGAAGATCGTCATTGTGCCGATTCCGGCCGAGGTGGTGGCCAGGATAGGCGAGGCGGCCTACCAGTCGGGCACGATCCCGGGCAATACCTACGGCGGGCAGGCCGAACCGGTGCAGACGGTAGCGGTGCAGAACTTCCTGGTCACCCACGAGGGTGTCCCGACGGAGACCGCATACCGGATGACCAAGTCCATGTTCGAGAATCTGGATGCGATGGTTGCCGCCCATGCGGCCGCCAAGGCCATCAGCAGGGATGGCGCCGCAAAGCAGCCGCCGGTGCCTTTGCATCCCGGTGCCGAGAAGTACTATCGCGAGGCCGGGTTGATCAAATAGGCGGGTTGCTTCACTTGCCAGTCATGGCGCCATGTTCCTGGGAGGGGACGGCATGATGCCGAAAGGGCCAGCGGGCGGATGCGTTCGGTTCGGGGAGCGATGCGGTGAATGACCATAGCGTGGCACCCGACCACGGCCTGGACGAGTTCTCCGAGCATGGCGTGCAGCGCCGGCTCGGAGGGCTGAGTCTGCGTATCCTCTCTTCCCTCTGCCTGGCGTTTTCCGCCTACCAACTGGTGGTCGCGGCCTTCCACCCCCTGTCCAGCCTGGTCATCCGGTCCTTGCACGTAGGCTTCCTCCTGGCAGTGACCTTCATACTCTTTCCGGCTTTCCGGCACGCAGGGAAACTGACGCGCGTCGGTGCCGCCGACTGGATCCTGGCCCTCGGCGCCTTCGCGCTCGGCACCTACCATTGGGTATTCGAGGCCGACCTGATACAGCGCTCCGGCGATCCCAGCACTGCCGATCTGATGGTGGGCACCGCCCTGGTCATCATGGTATTCGAGGCATCGCGTCGCATCCTCGGCCTGGCGCTGCCCATCGTATGCGGCGTCTTCCTCCTTTACGGACTTTTCGGCCAGTATCTCCCGGGGGCTTTCGCCCACCGCGGCTATGGGTTCGATCAGATCGTCAATCAACTGGCGCTGGGCACGGAGGGTATCTTCGGCATACCGACCCTGGTATCCGCCACCTACATCTTCCTGTTCATCCTGTTCGGCGCATTCCTCGAACATGCCGGAATGATCCACCTCTTCAACTCCCTCGCCCTGGGACTGGTCGGCCATACCAAAGGCGGCCCCGCGAAGGTCGCGGTCGTATCCTCCGGGTTGATGGGAACCATTTCCGGCTCCGGTGTCGCCAACGTATTGACCACCGGTCAGTTCACTATCCCGTTGATGAAACGTTTCGGTTACTCGGGGATTTTCGCCGGCGCCGTGGAAGCCACGGCCAGCATGGGCGGGCAGATCATGCCGCCCGTCATGGGGGCGGTGGCCTTCATCATGGCCGAGAACATCAATGTGCCCTACTCGGAAATCGTCAAGGCGGCGGCCATCCCGGCCATCCTCTACTACGTCACGGCCTTCTGGATGGTCCATCTGGAAGCCGGAAAGAAGGGCCTGACGGGTTTGCCCAGGGACCAGTGTCCGGATCCCTTGCGGGCGTTGAAGGAGAACTGGCACCTGATCCTGCCGCTGGCCGTCCTGGTCTGGATGTTGTTCAACGGTTTCACGCCCATGTTTGCCGGCATGACAGGCCTCGCCCTGACGGCCATCCTGATCCTCGGCGCGGCCATCGCCGCGCGCATTTCCGCCACCGCTTTCCGTTACGTCTTCTGGCTCGCGCTCGGGCTTGCCGCGGCCGCTTTCGTCAAGCAGATGGACCAATGGGGCATCCTGCCCCTGCTGGCCCTGATCGCCGCCCTCGTGGCCCAGGTGTTCGCGGTGCACGGCGGCCGCAGGACGCTCCATGCCATCAGGATGAGCCTGGTCGACGGCGCCCGGCAGGCGCTGCCCGTAGGGGTCGCCTGTGCGGTTGTCGGGGTCATCATCGGCGTCCTTACCCTTACGGGGGCCGCCTCCAGCTTTGCCGGCTTCATCCTCCAGATCGGGGAGACGAGCGTCTTCCTGTCGCTGTTCCTAACCATGGTGGTGTGCCTGGTCCTCGGCATGGGCATCCCGACCATCCCGAACTACATCATCACCAGCTCGATTGCCGCCCCGGCCCTGCTCAAGCTCGGGGTGCCGCTGATCGTCAGCCATATGTTCGTCTTCTATTTCGGCATCATGGCCGACCTGACGCCGCCGGTGGCCCTGGCCGCCTTCGCCGCCTCCAGCATTGCCAAGGAATCGCCGATGAAGATCGGCTTCAAGGCGGTCCAGATTGCCATCGCCGGCTTCGTCGTCCCCTACATGGCGGTCTATGACAATGCGTTGATGCTCCAGGGCGATCCCTCCGTCGTGGCAGTGGCCTATGTGGTCATGAAGGCGGTGCTTGCCATCGTCCTTTGGGGGGCGGCGGCCATCGGTCATCTCAGGACTCCCCTGAACCTGGTCGAACGTGTATTTGCTGCTGGCGCAGCCTTCATGCTGGTATTGGCAGTGCCGTTGACCGACGAGATTGGCTTCGCAATGTCGGCGGCTTTCCTCGCCTGGCACTGGCTGCGCAGTCGGCGGATGCCCACCACCTGATGCCGGTCTGCCTGTCGGCGGGTGCCGCCGTGGCGGTGATCGCCACCCAGATGTTTACTCTGGCCTGGAATCACTCGGTCGAGAGGGTACGCTGGGAAGAGGATTGGCGGGTCGAAGCCGGGCGGCTGACCATCGACGAAGCCCGAATCCGGGGTACCGGCGCGGGAATGGAACCCCCCGCGGGTTCCGTGCTGGTGAACGGGATGTGGCATTACCGGCCGTCCGGGGGCGGTCCGCAGATTCGTCTTGAGGCCAGCGGCTACTCGCCCGATTACGAGTTGTGTTTCGCGGGGGGCTGTCGGCGCCTCGGCGAGGTATTGCCCCGCGACGGGGAAGACCGAGGCGTGGTCCTCACCGCGTGTGACGATTCGTGAGCGGCGTCAGGCCGTGGCGATCACCCAAGGTTCAATGGCCGATTCGGCCTCGTCGACCCCCGTCTTCTTGAGGCTGGAGAACAACTGCAGTCCGATGGTGCTGCCCAGGGTGGCGGCCACTTTCCTGGCCTCGCGCAAGGCGTTGGCCTGCTCCTGCCGGGTCAGCTTGTCGGCCTTGGTCAGGAGGCAGTGGATCGGCCTCCCGGAGGGGGCGAACCAGGCGACCATCTGCCGATCCAGGTCGGTAAACGGGCGGCGGGCATCCATGATCAGCACGAGGCCGACCAGGTTCGGCCGATGCGTCAGGTAGACCTCCAGCAGGCCCTGCCATTGGCGCCTTACGGCCTCGGGGACTTGCGCATAGCCGTAACCCGGCAGATCCACGAGGGCGGCGCCGTTCCTGAGCCGGAACAGGTTGATCAACTGGGTGCGCCCGGGCGTCTTGGACACGAAGGCCAGCCGGGTGTGTCCGACGAGGGTGTTCAGGGCCGAGGACTTTCCGGCGTTGGAACGGCCGGCGAATGCGATCTCGGGCGCGAAAGGCGGCGGCAACTGGTCCGGATGAGCCACCGAAGTCTCGAACTCGGCGTGGCGAAACAGGCTGGGAGGGCGTGGGGCAGGGGTCATGGCGGGCGCCGCCTCCGGGCAGGGTGAAGATCGGGAGTGGCGTGGGGGTTCAAACGGGGGATAAGCTGGGTTAGAATAGCATGTTTATTACCCTCGACTTCCCTGGAGCACCGAGATGAAGCGCCACCTGCTGCTCGCCCTGACCTTCGCTGCCGGCACCGCCGCTGCCGCCGACCATGCCGCGGCGCCCTACAAGGGCGACCCCGCGAAAGGCCAGCCCATTGCCTCGACGGTGTGTGCCGCGTGCCACGGTGCCGATGGCAACAGTACCACCGCCGTCAATCCCAAACTCGCCGGCCAGCATGCCGACTACCTCTTCAAGCAAATGACCAACTTCAAGGGGGCCGAAGGCAAGCAGCCCGAGCGTGTCAATGCCGTCATGAACGGCATGATTGCCCCCTACACCGAAGAGCAGATGCGGGATTTCGCGGCCTACTTCTCGAGCCAGAAACAGAGCGGCGAACAGGCCAAGAATCGGGACACCGTCGAGATGGGCCAGAAGCTCTATCGCTCGGGCGACCATGCGAAGGGACTGCCTGCCTGTGCCGCCTGTCACGGCCCGGCCGGCGCCGGAATTCCCGCCCAATATCCTCGCATCGGTGGCCAGTTCGCGGACTACCTGGAGGCGCAGCTGAAGGCTTTCCGGGCGGCGGGTGCCGACCCCAAGGACACGGCCGGTCGGGCCAACGATCCCAACAAGATGATGCGCATGGTGGCGGTGAAAATGACCGACGCCGAAATCAAGGCCGTCGCCGACTACGTGGCTGGCCTGCGCTGAGCCGGTTCTCCGGTCAAGGGAAGGGCGGCCCGTGCCGCCCTTTTTGTTTGAGGCGCGCTGCTAGAATCGACCCGTGGAGCGTGCGAAGAACATATTTCTCGTGGGCATGATGGGGGCAGGAAAAACCACCATCGGACGCCAACTGGCCAAGCGCCTCAACAAGCGCTTCGTCGATTGCGACCTGGAGATCGAAGCCAGAACCGGCGTCAAGGTGCCTGTGATATTCGAGATCGAGGGCGAGTCCGGCTTCCGGCAACGGGAGGCGCAGATGGTCGATTCCCTGACCCGGGAAACCGACCTGGTCCTGGCAACGGGCGGCGGCGTCGTTCTGGACCCGGCCAATCGACGCCATCTCCGGGAGCGCGGCATGGTCTTTTATCTGCGCGTGCCGCCCCGCATCCTCTACGAGCGTACCCGGCATGACCGGAACCGCCCGCTGCTCCAGGTGCCCGACCCCCTGGGCCGGCTGGAGTCCCTCCATACGGAGCGCGACCCCCTGTATCGGGAGGTGGCCGATCTCGTGATCGACGGCTGTGTCGGCACCAGCGGCGTGTTGCGTCGGATCGAGCAGGAGTTGGAACGCCAGTGCGCAGCCTGACCGTCGGTCTCGGCGAACGAAGCTACCCCATCCATATCGGTCCGGGACTCCTGGATCGTCCGCAACTGGTCGCATCCCGGGCTCCGGGCAAGCGCGTCGTGGTGGTTAGCAATACCACGATCGCGCCCCTTTACATGGAGCGCCTGGCCGGGCCCCTGCGGGAGGCCGGTTTGCAGGTGTCCGAGATCGCCCTGCCGGACGGCGAGGCCTTCAAGACCTGGACAACGCTCAACGACATCTTCGATGCCCTGCTTGCCCAGCGCTGCGACCGCACGACCTTGCTGGTGGCCCTTGGCGGCGGTGTCATCGGGGACCTCGCCGGCTTCGCCGCCGCCTCCTACCAGCGCGGGATCGCCTTCGCCCAGGTTCCGACGACGCTGCTCTCCCAGGTCGATTCCTCCGTCGGCGGCAAGACGGGCATCAACCACCCGCGCGGCAAGAACATGATCGGTGCCTTCTGGCAGCCACGGGTGGTACTCGCCGACACTCAGACCCTCGACACTTTGCCGGACCGTGAACTGTCGGCCGGTCTGGCAGAGGTCATCAAGTACGGCCTCATCCGGGACCTGCCTTTCCTGCACTGGCTCGAGGCCCACATGGACGCCCTCGTGGGCCGTGATCCGCAAGCACTCACTTACGCCATCGAGCGGTCCTGCGCCAACAAGGCCGAAGTGGTTGCCGGCGACGAGAGGGAGACGGCCGGGGACGGGGGGCGGGCCCTCCTGAATCTGGGCCACACTTTCGGGCACGCCATCGAGACGGGGTTGGGCTACGGAGAATGGCTGCACGGCGAAGCCGTCGCCGTCGGCATGCTGATGGCCGCGGAATTGTCCTGCCGTCTCGGTTGGCTGCGGTCGGCCGATGTCGAACGGGTCAGGCGCCTGTTGCTGGCGGCGCGGCTGCCAGTTGCCGGACCGACGCTCGGCGCAGACCGGTACCTGGAATTGATGGCCCACGACAAGAAGGTCCTCGCGGGCAGGTTGCGCCTCGTCCTGCTCAAGCAACCGGGCGAGGCCCTCACCTGGGCCGACGCTCCGGAGGCGGACGTCCGGGCCGCCATCGAGACCTGTTGTGCCTGAACTTGCCTCCTGGGCCGTCTCGGAAGGGAGTTCCCGCGGGCGCCGCCATCCGGAACCGCGGCCAAAGGCCCGTGGCGAATTCCAACGGGACCGGGATCGCATTGTTCACTCCACGGCTTTCCGCCGTCTCGAATACAAGACCCAGGTCTTCCTGAACCACGAGGGCGACCTCTTCCGGACCCGGCTGACCCACTCCATCGAGGTGGCCCAGATCGCCCGTGCAATCGCCCGCGCCCTGCACCTCAACGACGACCTGGCCGAAGCGATAGCGCTCGCCCACGACCTCGGACACACCCCCTTCGGCCATGCCGGGCAGGACGCGCTCAACGACTGCCTGAAGGACCATGGCGGATTCGAGCACAACCTGCAGAGCCTGCGCATCGTGGACCTGCTGGAAGAGCGCTACGGCGCCTTCGACGGACTCAACCTGATGTACGAGACCCGGGAGGGCATCCTGAAGCATTGCTCCCCGGCCCGGGCGCGGCTCCTCGGCGACCTGGGGCGACGCTTCCTCGAGGACCGCCGGCCCTCGCTGGAGGCCCAGATCTGCAACCTGGCCGACGAAATCGCCTACAACAACCACGACGTGGACGACGGCCTGAGGGCCGGCCTGATCGCCCCCGGGGACCTGCGCCAGGTCAGTCTCTTCGCCCGCCACGAGGACGAGGTCCGGCGGGAGTTTCCGCAGATCGGCGGCCGTCGGCTGATCCACGAAACCGTCAGGCGCATGATCGACGCCCAGGTGACCGACCTCCTGGCGGAAACGGGACGCCGCATCGAGGATCTGCGTCCCGACGATCCAGAGGCCGTGCGCGCCGCGCCCCAACTGGTCGGATTCACCCCTGCGATGCGGGAGGAGAACCGCGCCCTGAAGACTTTTCTGGGCGCCCGCCTTTACCGCCACTACCAGGTGCTGCGGACCACCAACAAGGCCCGTCGCATCATCCGCGACCTTTTCGCGGCCTTCATGGGGGACCACCGCCTGCTCCCGACGCAGTACCAGGCCCTGGCCGAGGCCGGGCAATCCGGGGACCCGCTGATGCCCGATCCCAGGGCCCGTGCCGTGGCCGACTACATTGCCGGCATGACCGACCGTTACGCCGTGAAGGAACATCGTCGACTGTTCGCCGTCGGGGAAATCTGAACACCGTTTCGCCCCATCCTGGTGCCGCATTGCAGCATGTTGAAGTCCCACACGTTTGCCGGTATATTTGATCGTTCGCCCATTGGTTTTATAGAGCCGGAGCGCCGCAATTGGTCGCCCGGCTTTTTTCCGGCCGCACCCTGCCAGGAGCGGCCCCTAAGAGGAAAGTAGTCATGGCTCTTCCCCAAGCCCAGGGTCTCTACGACCCCTCCTTCGAGCACGATGCCTGCGGTGTCGGTTTCGTCGCCCACATCAAGAATCGCAAGAGCCACGGCATCGTGGCCCAAGGCCTGAAGATCCTCGAGAACCTGACCCACCGCGGAGCGACCGGCTATGACCCGCTGCTCGGCGACGGGGCCGGCATACTGATCCAGTTGCCGGACGCCTTCCTGCGGTCGGAGGCCGCGCGCCTGGGAATGGCGCTCCCTGCCGAAGGCGAGTACGCGTGCGGCAACGTCTTCCTGCCCCAGTCCGGCAACGGCCAGGCCGCCTGCGAATCCGCCGTCGCCCGCATCATCCACGAGGAAGGCCAGGGCTTCCTCGGCTGGCGGGACGTGCCACGCGACAACACGGGACTGGCGCAGGCCGCCAAGGACCTAGAGCCGGTCGTCCGCCAGGTATTCATCGGCCGCGGCGAAGGAACGTCCGACCAGGATGCCTTCGAGCGCAAGCTCTTCGTCATCCGCAAGCGGGTGGAGCATGCCGTCCGCGCCCTGAAGCTCGACGACGGCCGGCAGTTCTACATCCCGACCCTGTCGTCGCGGACCATCGGCTACAAGGGCATGCTGTTGGCCCATCAGGTGGGCGAGTACTACCTCGACCTACGGGACGAGCGCCTCACCTCGGCCATTGCCCTGGTGCACCAGCGGTTCTCGACCAACACCTTCCCGACCTGGGACCTCGCCCATCCTTTCCGGATGATCGCCCACAATGGCGAGATCAATACCCTGCGCGGCAACATCAACTGGATGGCGGCCCGCCAGAAGGCCACGGCCTCGAAACTGCTGGGCAAGGACCTGGACAAGCTGTGGCCGCTGATCGTCGAGGGACAGAGCGACTCGGCCTCCTTCGACAACGCGCTCGAACTCCTGGTCATGGGCGGTTACTCCCTCGCCCACGCCATGATGACGCTGATCCCCGAGGCCTGGGCGGGCAACCCGCTGATGGACCGGCAGCGCCGAGCCTTCTACGAATTCCATGCGCCGATCATGGAGCCCTGGGATGGCCCGGCGGCCGTCGCCTTCACGGATGGCCGGCAGATCGGCGCCACCCTGGACCGGAACGGCCTGCGCCCGGCCCGCTACCTGGTCACCGAGGATGACATCGTCCTGATGGCGTCGGAGATGGGAGTGCTGACCTTCCCCGAGGAAAAGATCGTCAAGAAGTGGCGCCTGCAGCCGGGCAAGATGTTCCTGATCGACCTTGAGCAGGGCCGGATCATCGATGACGAGGAACTCAAGAAGACCATCTCGACCCAGGAGCCCTACGGGCACTGGATCGAGGAATCGCGCATCTTCCTGGGCGACCTGCCGGCCGCCGGCGGTTCGCTGGACCTCGCCGAGTCCCTCCTCGATACCCAGCAGGCCTTTGGCTACACCCAGGAAGACCTGAAGTTCGTCATGGAGCCCATGATCAGGAACGGCGAGGAGGCCACCGGGTCCATGGGCAACGACGTGTCCCTGCCCGTGCTGTCGGCCAAGAACAAGCCGCTCTACAACTATTTCAAGCAGCTCTTCGCCCAGGTGACGAATCCCCCGATCGACCCGATTCGGGAGGAGATCGTGATGTCCCTGGCCAGCTTCATCGGCCCGCGTCCGAACCTGCTGGGCCTGGCCGACCCCGACGAGCCCCTGACGCCCCGCCTGGAGGTCACGCAGCCTGTCCTGACCCTGGAGGACCTGGGCCGCCTGCAGGCCATCGCCAGGCTGACCAAGGGACGGTTCAAGTCCCTGGTCCTCGATACCACCTATCCGGCCGCCGAGGGCGCCGCCGGTTGCGGCCCGGCCCTGGCCGCCCTTCGCTCCGCCGCCGAGAAGTCGGTGGCCGATGGCTACAACGTCATCATCCTCTCCGACCGGGGCGTGCGCCGTGACCGGGTGGCCATACCGGCACTCCTGGCCTGCTCGGCCGTGCACCACCACCTGGTCAGCACCGGCCTGCGCACCAGCACCGGCGTCGTCGTCGACACGGGTTCCGTCCGCGAGGTCCACCACTTCGCCCTGCTCGCAGGCTACGGCGCCGAGGCGGTATGCCCCTGGCTGGCACTGGCCACGATCAAGGACATGGCCGGGGCCGACTACAAGGAGGCCCAGAAGAAGTTCGTCAAGGCCGTCGGCAAGGGCCTGAACAAGGTGATGTCCAAGATGGGCATCTCGACCTACCAGTCCTACTGCGGCGCCCAGATCTTCGAGGCCGTCGGCCTGAACTCGGCCTTCGTGCGCGAGTACTTCACGGGCACCGCCACCCAGGTCGAAGGAATCGGCCTGGCCGAGGTGGCCGAGGAAGCCGTGCGTACCCACAGGGCGGCCTTCTCCGCCGACCCCGTGCTGGCCGGCATGCTTGATGCGGGCGGCGAGTATGCCTTCCGCATTCGCGGTGAGGAGCACATGTGGACCCCGGACGCGATCGCGAAGCTGCAGCACTCGACGCGCTCCGGCAAGTACGACACCTACAAGGAATACGCCACCCTGATCAACGACCAGACTCGTCGCCACATGACCTTGCGCGGCCTGTTCGAGATCAAGCCCGCCGGTCCGCCCGTGCCCCTGGAGGAAGTCGAGTCGGCCAAGGAGATCGTCAGGCGTTTCGCCACCGGCGCCATGTCCCTGGGCTCCATCTCCACCGAGGCCCACACCACGTTGGCCATTGCCATGAACCGCATCGGCGGCAAGTCGAACACCGGCGAAGGCGGCGAGGATCCGATGCGCTTCAAGTCCCTGAAAGGCGGCGAGAAGCTCTCCGAGCTCATCGGTCCGACGCGCATCGAGCGCGACCTCACCCTGGCCGCCGGCGACTCATTGCGCTCGGCCATCAAGCAGGTGGCCTCCGGCCGCTTCGGCGTCACGGCCGAGTACCTGGCCAACTCGGACCAGATCCAGATCAAGATGGCCCAGGGCGCCAAGCCCGGGGAAGGCGGCCAGCTGCCTGGCCACAAGGTCTCCGAGTACATCGGCTTCCTGCGCCACTCGGTGCCCGGCGTGGGTCTCATCTCCCCGCCGCCACACCATGACATCTATTCCATCGAGGACCTGGCCCAGCTGATCCACGACCTGAAGAACGCCAATACCCGGGCCAGCATTTCCGTCAAGCTGGTTTCCGAGGTCGGCGTCGGCACCGTGGCCGCGGGTGTTTCCAAGGCCAAGGCGGACCACGTCGTGATCGCCGGCCACGATGGTGGCACCGGCGCCAGCCCCATCTCCTCGATCAAGCATGCCGGCACGCCCTGGGAACTGGGGCTGGCCGAGACCCAGCAGACTCTGGTGCTCAACCGCCTGCGCGGCCGAATCCGCGTCCAGGTGGACGGCCAGATGAAGACCGGCCGCGACGTGATCGTCGGCGCCCTTCTGGGCGCCGACGAGTTCGGCTTCGCGACGGCACCTCTGGTCGTCGAGGGCTGCATCATGATGCGCAAGTGCCACCTGAACACCTGTCCCGTGGGCGTCGCCACCCAGGACCCGGTGCTGCGCAAGCGTTTCACGGGGCAGCCGGAGCATGTCGTGAACTACTTCTTCTTCGTGGCCGAGGAGGTTCGCGAACACATGGCCCGCATGGGCATTCGCCGCTTCGACGACCTGATCGGCCGCACCGACCTGCTCGACATGCGCGAGGGCATCGCCCACTGGAAGGCCAAGGGGCTCGATTTTTCCCGCATCTTCCACATGCCGCCGGTGCCCGCCGACGTGGCCCGCGTCCATCGCGAGACCCAGGACCACAACATCGCCAAGGCCCTGGACCATAGCCTGATCGCCAAGGCCAAGCCGGCCCTGGAAAAGGGCCAGAAGGTGGTGATCGAGACGCCGGTGCGCAACCTCAACCGCACGGTCGGCGCCATGCTCTCCAGCGAGGTGGCGCGCCGCTACGGCCATGCCGGCCTCGCCGAGGGCACGATCACCGTCAAGCTGACCGGCACCGCCGGCCAGAGCTTCGGCGCCTTCCTGGCCCGCGGCGTCACGCTCGAACTGACGGGCGAGGCCAACGACTACGTCGGCAAGGGCCTCTCCGGCGGGCGCATCGTCGTCCGTCCCCCGGCGGCCTTCAAGGGTCGGCCCAGCGAGAACATCATCGTCGGCAATACCGTGCTCTACGGCGCCACCGAAGGGCAGGTGTATTTCCGCGGCGTTGCCGGCGAGCGCTTTGCCGTGCGCAACTCCGGCGCCTCGGCCGTGGTCGAGGGGACCGGCGACCATGGTTGCGAATACATGACCGGAGGCACCGTCGTGGTCCTCGGCGCCACGGGGCGCAATTTCGCCGCCGGCATGAGCGGCGGGGTCGCCTACGTGCTGGACGAGGACGGCATGTTCGAGAAGCGCTGCAACCTGTCGATGGTGTCCCTCGAGAAGGTGCTGCCGGAGGCGGAGCAATCGAGGGAGATCCCCTGGCACCTGGAGCGCTCCGACGAAGCCATCCTGAAGGACCTCCTGGCCCGCCACCAGGCGACGACGGGCAGCACCCGGGCGGCGGAAATCCTGGCCGACTGGGCGAATTGCCGCACCCGCTTCGTGAAGGTGATGCCCAACGAATACCGTCGGGCCCTCAAGGAGTCGGCGGAGGCGCAACGCAAGGCCGCCTGAGACAACAACGGAACTACGGAAGACAGACGAGATGGGCAAGCCAACCGGATTTCTCGAATACCAGCGCCTCGCCGAGGCATACGAAAAAGCGGACGACCGGGTCAAGCACTACCGGGAGTTCGTACTCCGCCTCACAGACGACCAAGCCAAGGTCCAGGGGGCCCGCTGCATGGATTGCGGCATTCCCTTCTGCAACAACGGCTGCCCGGTCAACAACATCATTCCCGACTGGAACGACCTCGTCTTCCGCGGCGATTGGCGGGAGGCAATCCGGATTCTGCATTCGACCAACAACTTCCCCGAGTTCACCAGCCGCATCTGCCCGGCCCCCTGCGAGGCCGCCTGCACCCTCGGCTACAACCAGGATCCGGTGGGAATCAAGTCGATCGAGCGGGCCATCATCGACAAGGCCGGCGAAAACGGCTGGGTCCTCCCGCAACCGCCCGCGCGCAAGACCGGGAAGAAGGTGGCGGTCGTCGGCTCCGGCCCGGCGGGCCTCGCCGCCGCCCAGCAACTGGCCCGCGCCGGCCACGACGTCACGGTGTTCGAGAAGAACGACCGCATCGGCGGCCTGCTGCGCTACGGCATTCCCGACTTCAAGCTGGACAAGCGCCTCATCGACTGGCGCATGGCGCAGATGCAGGCGGAGGGCGTCCGCTTCGAGACCTCCACCATCGTCGCGGCCGGCAAGAGCCTTCCCGCCGGCATCGTGAACGACGCGAAGAAGGTCGTGTCGCCCGCCAAGTTGCGCAAGGAATTCGATGCCGTCGTCCTGGCCGGCGGTTCCGAGACGCCCCGGGATCTGCCCATCCCGGGCCGCGAACTGAAGGGCGTGCATTTCGCCCTCGAGTTCCTGATTCCCCAGAACAAGGAAGTGGCCGGCGGCCGCAAGAACCCCATCGATGCCAAGGGGCGCCATGTCGTGGTCATCGGCGGCGGCGACACCGGATCCGACTGCGTCGGCACTTCGAACCGCCATGGGGCGTCCGGCGTCACCCAGTTCGAACTGCTGCCCAGGCCCCCCGAGCAGGAAAGCAAGCCCACGGTCTGGCCCTATTGGCCGACCAAGATGCGCACCTCGTCCTCACACCTGGAAGGCTGCGAACGCGACTGGTCGGTGGCCACCAAGGAGTTCATCGGCGAGAACGGCAAGCTGAAGGCCCTGCGCGTGGTCAGGCTGGATTGGAAGGACGGCCGGATGAGCGAAGTCCCGGGCAGCGAATTCACCATTCCCTGCGACCTGGCCTTCCTCGCCATGGGCTTCACCCAGCCGGTGGGCGGCATCCTCGATGCCTTCGGGGTGGCGAAGGACGGCCGTGGCAACGCCAGCGCCGCGACCGACGGCAGCGGCTGCTATGCCACCAACGTTCCCGGGGTGTTCGCGGCGGGCGACATGCGTCGCGGCCAGTCCCTCGTCGTCTGGGCGATCCGCGAAGGTCGGCAGTGCGCCCGGGCGGTGGACGAATTCCTGATGGGGACGAGCGAACTGCCGCGCTAGGCCTTGCCGGCCCCGGAACGAGAAAGGCGGCCTTGGCCGCCTTTCCTGCTTTCGGTGGACCGGTTTCTAACGGCCGACCGGTTTCCGGACGCCGGTTTCACCGCCCGAGGCGTTGGCCGGCGGGGTCCCGCCCGAGGGTGAAAAACGCCCTGCCTCCCCTTGCGGGACCGCGGCCGGCGCCGGCGCGCTGGAGGGCGACACGCGCCCGCTCTCGTGCTGGGGCGTCGACGGGGTACTGGACGTGCCCGGCGTGGTTGGGGTGACGGTCGCCTGGCAGCGGCCCGATTGCCTGAGGCAGCGGTGTCCGGGGGGATAGGTTTCGGCCTTGAACGCCTCGTAGTCGTCGCAATCCGTCCGGCGCTGGCCGACGCATTGGGCACGCCACGCCTGGAAGGCAGCTTCATCATCCGAATAAACCGGCGGCGAAGACTGGGCGAATGCGAGGCCGGACCACAGAGCAAGCACCCACACGGTGAAACAGGACTGTCGCGGTTTCATTTCACGCTCCTTCAGCGACGCCGATGGACGTCTTCCATGCCCATGATAGTATCCCGCGGCATTTCCCTCCCCGCATTTCCGACCAGAGTTCCCCGCCAACCGATGAACGTCGTCATCCTCGCCGCCGGCAAAGGCAAGCGCATGCATTCGGACCTGCCCAAGGTCCTGCACCCCATCGGCGGCCGGCCGATGCTTTCCCAGGTCATTGCAGCGGCGCGCGCGCTGTCCCCGACCCGTTTGGTGGTCGTCTACGGCCATGGCGGCGAAGTCGTCCGGGAAGCGATGGCCGATCCTTCCATCGCCTGGGTCAGGCAGGAACCGCAACTGGGCACCGGTCATGCGGTGCTGCAGGCCCTGCCGCATCTCGACACCTCCCGTCCGACCATCGTCCTCTATGGCGACGTGCCCCTCATCAGGCCGGCCACCCTGCTGCGGCTCGCCGAGATGGCCGCCGACGATACCCTGGCGCTCCTGACTGTCTGTCTCGACAATCCGCGCGGCTATGGCCGCATCGTGCGCATCGACGGGGCCATCCGCCGAATCGTGGAGGAAAAGGATGCCGAGGACGCCGAGAAGGCCATTCGCGAAATCAACACCGGCATCCTCATTGCCCCGACCCCCGCATTGCAGCGGTGGCTGCCGGGACTGTCCAACCTCAATGCCCAGGGCGAGTACTACCTGACCGATATCGTCGGCCTTGCGGTGTCCGAGGGGATTTCGGTCGCATCCACCCAGCCTGAGTTCGGGTGGGAGGTGGAAGGGGTCAACAGCAAGCGGCAACTGGCCGAGCTGGAGCGCATTTTCCAGCGCAACCTCGCCAACGATCTGCTCGACGCCGGTGTCACCCTCGCCGATCCCGATCGCATCGACATTCGGGGCGAGCTGATCTGCGGCCGCGACGTCTTCATCGACGTGGGCTGCGTTTTCGAAGGCCGCGTGGAATTGGCGGACGGCGCCCACGTCGGGCCCCATAGCGTGCTCAGGAACAGCAGGGTGGCCGCCGGTGCGCGGCTCCAGGCCTTCTGCCATCTGGAGGAAGCGGAAGTGGGTCCGCAGAATGCCATCGGTCCCTACGCCCGCCTGCGGCCCGGCGCCAGACTGGGGACCGACGTCCATATCGGCAACTTCGTCGAAGTGAAGAATTCGACCATCGCCGACCATTCGAAGGCCAACCACCTGGCCTACGTGGGCGACGCGACGGTCGGCTCTCGGGTGAACATCGGCGCCGGCACCATCTGCTGCAACTACGATGGCGCCAACAAGCATCGGACGGTCATCGAGGACGACGCCTTCATCGGCTCCGATACCCAGCTCGTTGCGCCGGTGACCGTCGGGCGCGGTGCCACCCTCGGCGCCGGCACCACCCTGACCCGCGATGCCCCTCCCGACCAGCTCACCGTGTCGCGCGCCAAGCAGGTCAGCATTCCGGGCTGGAAGCGGCCCGTCAAACAGAAAAAGGGTTGAATCATGTGCGGTATCGTCGCGGCGGCCGAAAAAAGCGGTCGCAACATAGTGGCCATCCTCCTCGAGGGCCTCAAGAAACTGGAATACCGCGGCTACGACTCGGCGGGACTCGCCGTCGTCGCGGGGGGCAAGCTTTCCCGTTTGCGCTCCGTCGGCCGTGTCGCCGAACTGGAGGGCCAGGCGAAGGAAACCGGCATAGCCGCCGCCACCGGCATTGCCCATACGCGCTGGGCGACCCATGGCGTGCCTTCGGAGCGCAATGCCCACCCCCACATCTCGGGCGGCTTGGCCGTGGTCCATAACGGCATCATCGAGAACTTCGAGGAACTGCGGGCAGAGCTGACCGGCCTCGGCTACGTATTCACCTCCGACACCGATACGGAAGTCATCGCCCACCTGGTCGAGAACACCCTGAAGACGGAGCCCGACCTCCTGGCCGCCGTCTGCTCGTCCATCCGCCGGCTGCGCGGCGCCTACGCGATTGCCATCATCCGGGAGTCCGAGCCCGAGCGGGTGATCGTCGCCCGCGAGGGTTCGCCGCTGCTCCTCGGGGTCGGCGAGCAGGGCAATTACGCGGCTTCCGACGCCTCCGCCCTGCTGCAGGTCACCCGTCGCATGGTCTATCTGGAGAACGGCGACATCGCCGACCTCAGGCCGGGATCGTGGCAGGTCGTCCGTGCCGACGGTACTTCCGTGGAGCGTCCGGTCGCCCTTTCCCAGCTTTCCGCCGATGCCGTCGAGCTCGGCCGCTACCGCCACTACATGCAGAAGGAGATCTTCGAGCAGCCCGATGCCCTGGCCAACACCCTGGAAATGGCCGGCGCTGCCCGCAGCGTCCAGCCCGGGCTGTTCGGCGCCGAGGCGGAGGCCTTGCTGGGCCGCGCCGACAGCGTGCTCATCCTCGCCTGCGGCACCAGCTACCACTCCGGCCTGACCGCCCGCTACTGGCTAGAGGCCATCGCCGGCATTCCGACCAATGTCGAGATCGCCAGCGAATACCGCTACCGCAGCTCGGTGCCGCGTCCCGGCCAGCTGGTCGTCGCCATCTCCCAGTCCGGCGAGACGGCCGATACCCTGGCCGCCCTGCGGCATGCCCGGGAACTCGGCCAGGAACTGACGCTGGCGATCTGCAACGTACCGGAGTCCGCCATCGTCCGCGACAGCGCGCTGCGCTTCATCACCCGTGCCGGTCCCGAGATCGGGGTCGCCTCCACCAAGGCCTTCACGACCCAGCTGGCGGCGCTTTTCCTGCTCACGCTGGTCCTCGCCAAACTCAAGGGCCGATTGTCGGCGGACCGCGAGAGCAGCGAGCTGGAGGCCCTGCGCCACCTGCCGGCGGCGGTCCAGGAAGTGCTCGACCTGGAGCCCCAGATCGAGGCCTGGGCGCAACGATTCGCGACCAAGCAGCATGCCCTCTTCCTCGGTCGCGGCCACCACTACCCCATCGCCCTCGAAGGCGCCCTGAAACTGAAGGAAATCTCCTATATCCACGCCGAGGCCTACCCGGCCGGCGAACTCAAGCACGGCCCCCTGGCCCTGGTGGATCGGGAGATGCCCGTCATCGCGGTGGCGCCGAACGATACCCTCCTCGAGAAGCTCAAGTCGAACCTGCAGGAGGTCAAGGCGCGGGGCGGCGAGTTGTACGTGTTCGCCGATGCCGATTCGGAAGTGCCCGAGTCGGAGGGCGTTCATGTCCTGAGACTGCCGGAACATTACGGCGCCCTCTCGCCCATCCTGCACGTCGTGCCGCTCCAGCTCCTCGCCTACCATGCCGCCCTGGTCAAGGGGACGGACGTGGACAAGCCGCGCAACCTGGCCAAGTCGGTCACCGTCGAATAGCGGTCACGAACCGTCGATAGGAGGCGCGCCCATGGACGTGAAGCCGGCTCCCGCCATCCCTTTGGCCAATGGCGTGGCCATTCCGCAGCTCGGCCTGGGCACCTGGCCCATGAACGACGCCGAAGCGGCGAAGGTCGTCCCGGCGGCCATCGAGACTGGCTACAGGCTCATCGACACGGCCGAGAACTACGAGAACGAACGGGGAGTGGGCCAAGGCATCCGCGCCTCCGGAATGGACCGGAAGGAAATCTTCGTCACGACCAAGTTCAACCGGCAGTGGCATGGCATCGAAGGCGCCCGCCGGGCCTGCGAGGCGAGTTTGAAGCGACTCGGGCTGGACTACATCGACCTGTTCCTGATCCACTGGCCAAACCCGGATCAGAACCGATACGTGGAGGCCTTCCAGGGGCTGGTCCGTCTGCTCGAAGCCGGCCTGGTGCGGGCCATCGGCACGTCCAACTTCAAGCCGGCCCACCTGCAGCGGCTCTTCGACCTGGGCCTGGTACCCCATCTCAACCAGATCCAGCTCGATCCCTACCACCGGCGCGACGACCTGGTGGCCATCCATCGACGACGGGGGATAGTCACGGAGTCATGGCGGCCCCTCGGACTCGGCAGGAAGATGCTCACCGACCCTGCGGTGATGGCCATCGGAGAGCGCCTCGGCCGAACACCCGCCCAGGTTCTCCTGCGCTGGCAGGTCCAGCAGGGCTTCGTCACCTGCCCCAAGTCGTCCGATCCCCTGAGACAGGCCCAGAACCTGGACGTCTTCGGCTTCGACTTGTCCATCGGGGACATGGCGGCCCTCGACGCCCTGGATCGTCCGGACCCGGAAATGTTCGACGCCGACGCCTTCGGGCACTGATCCGCCCGGCGACGAAATCCGGGCCCGGAGGATGCCCCGGTCCCGCCATTCCCGTGATCGGCGATTCTGGCGGGGCGGATTGGGGATTCCCGTGAATTCATGCTTTTCGGCGCCGGCGCGCCCGGAGTATATTGGCGAATCCTAATATTCGAGGTCGCCATGGAAATTCGAAACCCGCAGATGCTGGCGCAGGAAGCCTACGACAAGGCCGTCCGCTACGAACTGGACTATGGGTGCTGTCCCCAATGCGTCCTGGCCACGGTGCAGGAGACCGTCGGCATCGTCGACGACGCCACGATCAAGGCCAGCCACGCCCTCTCCGGCGGCGGCGGCCTCATGGGCGAGGGGCTGTGCGGGGCCCTGACCGGGGGCCTGGTGGCCATAGCCGCCAAGTACGGCCGGGATCGGGACAAGCTGGACAAGGGCCGCTACATGAACGACTTCAAGAAGGCCCGGGGCCTCACCGAACGCTTCCGCGCCGAATTCGGCGGCCTCACTTGCCGTGACCTCCAGCAACGATTCACGGGTCGTACCTACGACATGTGGAACGCGGACGAGTACAAGGCATTCGATACCGCCCGCGGCAATCAATGTGCCCATGCCACGGGCACCGTGACGCGCTGGGTCGTGGAAATGCTCGGGCCGGCGGCCCGGGACCCGCGCGCCGACTGAGTCTGCCGCCGGCGGGCGGCGGGCATGCGCCGTGGCCACCCGCCCGGCGTTGCTAGAATCGGGCGGACCTCCGGACCGGATTCCCGCCATGACGTCTTCCCGCCTTGCCGGCCACCTCCTGGTGGCCGAACTCATTGCCCAGGGCGCCGACACCGTCTATGGCGTTCCCGGAGAAAGCTTCCTTGCCGTCCTGGATGGGATCCACGAATACCGGGACCGCATCCGGTTCGTCACCTGCCGCCACGAGGGCGGCGCTGCCGTCATGGCCGAGGCCCACGGCAAGCTGACCGGCGAACCCGGAATCTGCCTCGTCACCCGCGGGCCCGGCGCCGCCAATGCCGCCATCGGCCTGCACACCGCCTTCCAGGACTCGACGCCGATGGTCCTCTTCATCGGCCAGGTCGCCCGGGACCACCTGGAGCGGGAGGCCTTCCAGGAAGTCGATTACCGGCGCATGTTCGGCCAATCGGCCAAATGGGTCGCCCAGATCGATGATGCCAGGAGAATTCCCGAATTCGTCGCCCGGGCCTACCAGGAGGCTGTCAACGGACGGCCGGGTCCCGTCGTCCTCGCCCTTCCGGAGGACATGCTGGGGGAGGTGGTGGCCGCCCCCGGCGCGGCGCGCCACCGCCGCGTCGCCCTCCACCCTGGTGCGGCGGAAACCGCGGACCTGGGCCGGCGCCTCGCCTGCGCCCGGCAGCCCCTGGCCATGGTCGGCGGGCCGGGCTGGACCCGGAGGGCGACGGACGATTTCCGTGCGTTCGCGCAGGCCTGGCAGCTGCCCGTCGTCGCCGCATTCCGCTACCAGGACCTCTTCGACAACCGCCATCCCCTCTATGGCGGGGACGCGGGCCTGGGCATCAGCCCGGCCCTGGCCAGGCGGGTCCGGGAGGCCGATCTGCTGCTCGCCGTCGGGCCGCGCCTGGGCGATGCCACCACCTCGGGCTACACCCTCGTGGAGGCGCCCCGACCGCGCCAGTCCCTGATCCACATTCATAGCGGCATCGGCGAACTGGGCCGCGTCCACCAGGCCGACCTGCCTGTCTGCGCGACCATGCCGGAGGCCTGCGCGGCCCTCGCCGCCCTGGACGCCCCGGCCGCCTGCGGTTGGGAGGCGTGGCGCGACGGGATTGCCGCCGAGTACGCGGAATGGATTTCCCGCCCGACGTCCGGCGCCCTCGACCTGGCCGCCGTCATCCGCCATGCCAGCGAGGTGCTTCCGGACGGCGCCATCGTCTGCAACGGTGCCGGCAACGCCACCGTCTGGCTGCACCGCTTCTACCGCTACCGTCCCGGGCCGGAGGACTGCCGGCGCACCCAGCTTGCCCCCACCTCCGGGGCCATGGGCTACGGGATCCCGGCCGCCGTGGCTGCGGCCCTGCGCCACCCCGACCGGCCGGTCGTCACCGTCTGCGGCGACGGCGATTTCCTGATGACGGCCCAGGAATTGGCCACCGCCGTCGCCCACGGGGCGGGCTTCGTCGTGCTGCTGGTGAACAACGGCATCTACGGCACCATCCGGATGCACCAGGAACGTCGCTTCCCCGGCCGCGTCGTCGGCTCCGACCTGGTCAATCCCGATTTCGTCGCCTTTGCCCGCAGCTTCGGCGCCTGGGCCCGGCGGGTCGAGCGGACGCAGGACTTCGCATCCGCCTTCACCGAAGCCCTGGCCGCCGGAGTTCCCGCCGTCATCGAACTCGCCCTCGATCCCGAGGTGATCACCCCGGGGGCCACCCTGTCGGGCCTGCGCGCCGCGGCGAAGGGCCCGGCCGCCTGAACCGCTTCGTTACTTCCGGCGCGCGGCCCACTCCTTCAGGGCCGACAGCGTGTTCTCCACGTGCTTGTCGGGGCTCATGGACGAGTAGGCGTAGATGATGGTGCCGTCGGGGGCGATCACGTAGGACACCCGGTCCGCCCAGCCGGCGAAGAGCACGGCATCGTAGCCCTTCATGATCTTCCGGTCGGTGTCGGCGGCCACGGGAAAGCGGCCGCGGCACTCGCTGGCGGAGAACTTGTTCAACACGTCGATGGGGTCGTTGGAGACCCCGATCACCGTCGCCCCCAGGGCCTTGAATCGGTCCATGGCCTCGGCGAAGAGGTGGGCCTCCACCGTGCAGCCGGATGTAAACGCCTGCGGATAGAAGTAGAGGACCACCGGCCCCCGGCGCAGCGCTTCGGCCAGGCTGTAGCCGAATTCCTTGCCGTCCAGGGAAGCCCGGGTGGTGAAGTCCGGCGCCTTGTCGCCGGGCTTGAGGGCGGCCTGGGCCGGGAGCGCGGCAAGTGCGAAGACCAGCAGTGGGGTGAGGAGCAGGGCAAGCAGGCGGCTTTTCATCGTGGAAGTTCCGGTTCGTGTCGGGCCGACATTGTCTCCGACCGGAGATCGCCCGGTTGGTTCGCGCCGCGCCGACGCCATCGAACGTTGGTGCCGGCCCGTCCGGACCGGCGCGGGAAGGCTTTCGCGGGTCCCCACCACCCCCCGGTCGCCAGCGTAGAATGCCCCGAACGCCAACAAGAAAGGGGAGTCCCGCATCATGTCGCGCTATTCCGCAGAAGCCATCCGTACCGTTGCCCTGGTCGGCCATGGAGGGGCCGGCAAGACCACCCTCGCCGAAGCCCTGCTGTTCGCCGCCGGCGCGATACCGGCCAAGGGCAGCGTCGAGAAAGGCAGCACCGTCAGCGATTTCGACCCGCAGGAAAAGACCGCGGGCCACTCCCTCAACGCCGCCCTGTGCCATTTCGACTGGCACGGCACGGAAGTGCACCTGATCGACACCCCGGGGTACCCGGACTTCTCGGGCCAGGCCATTGCCGCCCTGGCGGGCGTCGACACCGCCCTGGTGGTGATCAACGCCCAGACCGGCATCGAGCTCTCCACCGAGCGCATGATGCGCTTCGCCGCCAACCGGGGCCTCTGCCGGATGATCGTCATCAACAAGATCGATGCCGACAACGTGGACCTGCCCAGCCTGGTGAACGACGTCCGCGAGCGCTTCGGCAAGGAATGCCTGATCCTCGACCTGCCCGCCCACGACCGCCACGACGTGGTCGAAGTGCTGGAGCACGAGTCCGGGGACTCGGATTTCGATTCCGTCGCCGCCGCCCACCGGGCCTTGATCGACCAGATCATCGAGGAAGACGAGGACCTGCTGGCCCAGTACCTGGAGGACGGCAAGGAGCCGAGCGCCAGCGCGCTGCACGCCCCCTTCGAGAAGGCCCTGCGGGCGGGGCACCTGATCCCCATCCTGTTCGTCTCGGCGCGCACCGGCGCCGGCATTCCCGAACTGATGCACGTACTGGAATCCCTGGCCCCGAACCCGGCCGAAGGCAACCCGCCGCCCTTCTTCAAGGGCGAGCCGGGCGGCGACACCGAGGAGTTCCATCGCGAGCCGGATCCGGCCAAGCACGTGCTGGCCCATGTCTTCAAGATGGTCCCCGATCCCTACATGGGCAAGGTGGGCATATTCCGGGTGCATCAGGGAACCATCCGCAAGGATTCCCAGCTCTTCGTCGGCGACGGCAAGCGTCCGTTCAAGGTCGGCCACCTCTACAAGCTGCAGGGCAAGGACTACGTCGAGGTGGACGAGCTGGTGCCCGGCGAGCTGGGGGCCGTGGCCAAGGTGGAAGAGGTGGAATTCGACGCCGTCCTCCATGATTCCCACGATGAGGACCATATCCACCTCAAGCCGCTGGAATTCCCGCACCCCATGCAGGGCCTGGCGGTGGAGACCAAGAAGAAGGGCGACGAGCAGCGCCTGTTCGAGGTGCTGCACAAGCTCGAGCTGGAGGACCCGTGCTTCCAGGTCGAGCGGCACCCGACGACCCACGAGACGGTCATCCGCGGCCTGGGCGAGATGCATTTGCGCTACAAGCTCGAGAAGCTGTCCAACCAGTACAAGCTCGAGCTGGACACCAAGCCCCCGCGGATCCCCTACCGGGAAACCATCACGAAGAATGCCGAGGGCCACTGCCGGCACAAGAAGCAGACCGGCGGCGCCGGCCAGTTCGGCGAGGTGTACCTGAGGATCGAACCGATGGAACGCGGCAGCGGCTTCGAGTTCGTCGACCAGGTCAAGGGCGGTGTCATTCCCGGCGTCTTCATGCCGGCCGTCGAGAAGGGCGTCCGCCAGGCCCTCGATGAAGGCGTCATTGCCGGCTATCCGGTCGGCGACCTGCGGGTCATCGTCTACGACGGCAAGACCCACCCGGTGGACGGCAAGGAGGTGGCATTCGTCACAGCCGGCCGCAAGGCCACCATCGCCGCCATCCAGGAGGCCAGCCCCATCGTCCTGGAACCCATCGTCAGCATCGAGATCGTTGCCCCGGAGACCAACATGGGCGACCTGGCCGGCGACCTCTCGTCCCGGCGCGGCCACGTCACCGGCACCACGCCCCGGGGGCACGGTACCGTAGCCATTGCCGGCGAGGTACCCCTGGGCGAGATCGGCGACTATGCCTCGCGGCTCAAGTCCATGACCGGCGGCAAGGGCGCCTATACCATCGAGTTCTCCCGCCATGCCCAGGTCCCGCCGCAGACCCAGCAGAAGCTGATGTCCGGCCACAAGCTGAGGGAAGACGAGGAGTGACGGCAGGTTCCCCGTCAGCCAATATGTGACGGGAATGTGACGGACGGACGCGGGCGGTCGCCCGGCACCTATCGGTACCGGGCGATTTTTTTTTCGCCGAAAGGTGCGGGTAGAATCGGGACGGACCGGCGGAACCGGTTTCCTTCCTTCCCCATCCCCGAACCACGAATGAGCGTGACGAGCCTGGCGAAGCACTTCCTTTTGCCCGCGGCGATCGTGTGGTTCGCCGGCACCATGGCGGCGAGTGCCGCCGGACCGCCATTTCCCGGGCGTTTGGGACAGGTGGCCGCCCGTGGCGTCCTTCGGGTGTGCATCTGGCCGGATTACTACGGCATTACCTATCGCAATCCCAGGACCCAGCAACTGTCCGGGATCGACATCGACATGTCCCGGGAACTGGGCCGGGACCTCGGGGTGGACGTCGCGTTCGTGGACAGTTCGTTTGCCCGGCTGATCGACGACGTCTCCCAGGACCGCTGCGACGTGGCCATGTTTGCCATCGGCATTACGTCGGCCCGGGCCGAGCACCTGCGCTTCACCCGTCCCCACCTGGCCAGCGACATCTATGCCGTGGCGTCGAAGTCCAACCGCCGGATCAGGGACTGGGTCGACATCGACACGCCCGAGACCGTCGTCGCGGTGGCCAAGGGCACCCTGCACGAGCCCGTGATGCGGGAAAGGCTGAAGTCTGCCCGCCTGCTCGTCCTCGACACCCCGTTCGCCCGCGAGCAGGCGGTGGAGTCAGGCCGCGCGGACGTATTCATGACCGATTACCCATACAGCCAGCGCTTCCTCGCCGGTGCCGACTGGGCCAGGCTGCTGGCGCCCCCATCCGTCTTCCACGTCACCCCCTATGCCTACGCCATGAAGCCGGGCGACGACCTCTGGTACGCACGCATCGAGCGCTTCATGAGCGACATCAAGCGGGACGGCCGGTTGCTCGAGGCGGCCAGGCGCCACAAGCTGGACGCCATCGTTGCCCGATAGCAGCCATACGGCGGGGCCGGTTTCCCGCCAGCGGGCCCTGCGCCGGCTCCTCGCCGTCGCCCTCGCCCTGACCGTGGGCGGCGTGATGGCGACCGCAGCCTTCACCCTATGGAGACTCCGGGCCGAAACGACCGCCAACGCCCTGGAGATCGCCGCCATGAACACGCGCGGTTTCGAGGACCACCTGACCCAGAACCTGCGGGCGGTCGAAGTCGCCGTCGGCGCCTCGTTGCCGGACGACCCCCGCGCCGTCACCGGCAGGTCGGGGGCGATATTCGCCGACGCCCTGCGCCACTCGCCCTTCCTGCGTTCCCTGTCCCTCGTCGACGGCGACGGGAGGATCGTCGCCAGCTCGAACCCGGACAACGTGGGCGTCCGTGTTCCCGCGGATGGCTTCCTTCCGCCTGCGGCCACCAGCGGCGACATCCTGCGCATCGGCCCGGCCTGGGCCGGGCGGGATTTCGCCGGGGGTCGTCCGGCGTCGGGCGAGGGCCCGGTCGGAAGGGATGCCCTGGGTTTCGTGCCCGTGCTCCGCAGTTTCCGTAGTGGCGCGTCCATGGTGACCCTGCTTGCCGCGGTGAATCCGGACTACTTCATCAACCACTTCGAGCGGACCCTGCCGGTCGATGCGGGGTCCGTCAGCGTGGCGCGCTACGACGGGGCCGTCCTGCTCTCCACCGATCCGGGCGAGCGGCCCGGAACGACCGATGCATTCCTCGCCGAGGCCATGCGCCATGGCGAGGTCGAATTCGGCCGCGCTGAGGAACGGCGCGCGGATGGTCGCGCGGCGCTGGTGGCCTTCCGCGCGTCGAGGTTGTATCCCTTCGCCGTAGTCACCCGCCTCGACCGCGACCACGCCCTGCTGGGCTGGCGCACCGAGGCGAGGACGGTGGCCGGCCTGGTGATTCCGATGCTCCTCGCGCTGGCTCTCCTCACCTGGGGATATTACCGGCGCCAATCGAAACTGATCGTCGAACGGGCCGAGGCAGAGCGCCTCACCCGCCTGAACTCGACGGTTTTCGAGAGCAGCACGGACAGCATCGTGATCACCGACCCCGAGGCGCGGGTCGTTTCCGTGAACGCCGCCTTCTCCCGCCTCTGCGGCTATTCCCGGGACGAGGTGATCGGGCGCAATCCCCGATTGCTGTCCTCCGGGCTGCAGGGAAAGGCCTTCTACGAGCACATGTGGCGGGAACTCCTGGCCCGCGACGCGTGGCACGGCGAGATCGTCAATCGGCGCAAGGACGGCAGCCTGTATACCGCCCGGGTGGCGATTACCGCCTTCCGCGGCCCGGACGGGCAGCTGTTGCACTACGTCGGAATTTCCAGCGACATCACCGCCCGCAAGCACCAGGAGGCGCAGATCGAGGACCTCAACCGTACGCTTGCCCAGCGGGCCCACGAGGCCGAGGCCGCAAACCGGGCGAAGAGCGCCTTCCTGGCCAACATGAGCCACGAGCTTCGCACTCCCCTTCACGCCATCATGGGCATGACCGACCTGGTGCGGCGGGCAGTGGCCGAACCCAAGCAGAAGGGCCGGCTGGACAAGGTCATGGCGGCCTCCCGGCACCTGCTGGCGATCATCAGCGACGTGCTCGACATTTCCCGCATCGAGGCAGAAAAGCTCAGCCTGGAGCGGACCGCGATGCGGCTTGAGGATGTGGTCCAGGGAACGATCGCGCTGGTCTCCCACAGGGCTTCCGAAAAGGGCCTGGGCCTGACCGTCGCGATGCCCGACGACCTGGCCGTGCGGACGCTATGGGGAGACCCCCTGCGCCTGGGCCAGATATTGCTCAACCTGGTCAGCAACGCCATCAAGTTCACCTCGGAGGGGTCGGTCGCCGTCACCGTCGTCCAGGTCGCCGAAGAGGCCGGCGAACTCGTGGTCCGATGCGAAGTCCGCGACACCGGCATCGGCATCGGCGAAGAGGACCGCTCACGCCTGTTCCAGGCCTTTGCGCAGGTGGATGACTCGATGACGCGGGCCTACGGCGGGACCGGCCTCGGCCTGGCCATCAGCAAGAGCCTGGCCCAGATGATGGGCGGCGAGATCGGCGTCGACAGCCGGCCTGGCGCGGGCAGCACCTTCTGGTTCACCTGTCGCCTGGCAACGACCGAATCGCCGGCGGCCGCATCCGCCTCCGAAGCCACGATGGCTGTCACCGACGGGTTCCGCGATGGACTGGCCGGTGCCCGGATCCTGCTGGTGGAGGACGACCCGATGAACCGGGAGGTGGCCGTCGGCTTCCTCGAAGGACTGGCCGTCACGGTGGACCACGCGGCCGACGGGCTCGAAGCCGTGGAACTGGCCAGGTGCCACGATTACGACCTGATCCTCATGGACATCACCATGCCGCGCATGAACGGCATCGAGGCGACGCGCGTGATCCGCCGTCTTCCGGGCCGCGAGGACACCCCCATCCTCGCCATGACCGCCAACGCCTTCAGTGCCGATCGCCAGCGCTGCCTCGATGCCGGGATGAACGATTTCCTCGGCAAGCCGGTTTCCCCTGATCTCCTGGTCGAAGCCATGCTGCGCTGGATGGCCCGGCGGCAGGCGTGAGGGGGCCGGACGGAGGGGCGAGTCGCCCGTCGGAACCTTAGCCGCCGGCCATCCGCGAAGGATCATGGGCCTCGGGCGCCCTGCCTCGCGGTCGGATGCGGGAGGGAACGGATACCACCCCCTGCGACCGCTCGTGTCGGATTCGGAGGACCCTCGGCGCCGGCCGGCGCGCCCGCAACGCCCCGGCCCGCAATCGGCGAGGGATAATGCCAGCCTTGTCCATGGCATCGCGCCGTTCGACCCCGGGCGGGACGGAACCGAAGAACAATGAAAGCACTTCCCCCATCATCCGCTTCGCGCCGCAGCGCGGCTGCTCTGCCACTCGTCTTCCTGCTCCTTGCCTTCGGCGTCCTCGTGGGCGGCTGCGGCGAAGGGAAGGACAGGGCGGCCGTATCGCCAGCCGCAGGGGCGTCCGGGCAACCGGCCAAGCCGGCCCTCACCGTCACCGCCACGACGCCCGAGCAGGCGGAATGGCCTCGCCTGTTGCCGGCGGCCGGCAACGTGGCGGCTTGGCAGGAAGCCGTGATCGGCGCCGAGGTGGCCAACTACCGCCTGGCCGAGGTCAGGGTGAACGTCGGCGATCCAGTGCGCAAGGGCGACCTGCTCGCCCGCATTGCGGACGAGAGCCTGGTCGCGGACCTGGCGGAGGCGAAGGCCGCCGCCGCCGAGGCCCGGGCCGTGTTGGAAGAGGCGAAGGCCAACGCGGAACGGGCCAGGGAGCTGGTGGCCAAGCGCTTCTACAGTGTCCAGCAGGCCGGTCAGTACCTGACGGCCGAGCAGACCGCCACCGCCCGCGCCGAGGCAACGCGCGCCCGGGTCCGCGCCGTGGAATTGCGGCTGTCCTACACGCGCATCGTGGCACCCGATGACGGGGTGATTTCGGCCCGCGCGGCCACCGCAGGGTCGCTCACCGTGCCCGGCCAGGAACTCTTCCGGCTGATTCGCGGCGGCCGGCTCGAATGGCGCGCCGAGGTTACGGCGGCGGAACTGGTGCGTATCCCGCCCGGCGCCGCGGCAGTGCTGACCAGCCCGGCCGGCGCCAAGGTGCGCGGCACCGTCCGGATCTCGGCGCCGACGGTCGATCCCCAGACCCGCAATGCCATCGTCTACGTGGATCTGCCGGCTTCCGCAGCCGGCGTCCTGCGGGCCGGCATGTTCGCCCGCGGCGAGTTCGAACTGGGCCGGAGTCCGGCCCTGACCTTGCCCCAGGGCGCGGTGGTACTGCGCGAGGGCTTCGCCTACGTGTTCCGCATCGACGAGGGCGGGAAGGCGGCCGGCGACGGTCTCGTCCGGGTGGTCCAGAGCAAGGTGACGGTCGGCCGCCGGGCGGGCGAACGGGTCGAGATCACCGGAGGCCTCGATGCCGGCGCGAAGGTGGTGGCGACCGGGGCCGGCTTCCTCGCCGACGGCGATCTGGTGCGCTTGGTCGTGGCGCCGTGATCAACGTTTCCTCCTGGTCGATCCGGACGCCGATCCCGGCGATCCTGATCTTCGCCATGCTGACCCTGGGTGGCATCCTGTCCTTCCGGGCCATGAAGATCCAGCAGTTCCCGGACATCGACCTGCCGACGGTGATCGTCACGGCCACCCTGCCGGGAGCAGCGCCCTCGCAGATGGAGACGGAGGTTGCGCGCAAGCTGGAGAACTCCATCGCCACGGTGCAGGGCATCAAGCACATCTACACCAAGGTCCAGGATGGAACGGCGACGGTGACCGTCGAGTTTCGCATCGAGAAACCGACGCAGGAGGCGGTGGACGACGTGCGGGACGCCGTCTCCCGCGTCCGAGCCGACATGCCTGGCGACCTCCTCGACCCGGTCATCGCGCGAATGAACGTGGCCGGCTCGCCGATCCTCACCTACACCGTGTCATCCAGCCGTCTGGACGACGAGGCCCTGTCCTGGTTCGTCGATAACACGGTGACCAAGTCACTGCTCAGCGTGCGCGGAGTCGCTGGCGTCGCCCGAGTGGGCGGCGTCACCCGGCAGCTACGGGTCGAACCGGATCCGGCACGCCTGCTCGCACTGCGCGCGACGGCCTCGGACATCTCCCGGCAGTTGCGCCAGATCCAGCAGGAAGCCTCCGGCGGCCGTGCCGACGTGGGGGGCGCCGAGCAGTCGGTGCGGACCGTCGCCACCGTGAAGAGCGTCGATGAACTGGCGGCCATGGACATCGTGCTGTCCGACGGCCGCCGGGTGCGCCTGGACCAGCTCGCGACCGTCACGGACACGGTCGCCGAGCAGCGTTCGGCCGCCTTGCTCAATGGTGCCCCCGTGGTCGGTTTCGAGATCACCCGCAGCCGCGGCGCCGGCGAGGTGCAGGTGGCGGCCGCGGTCGGTGCGGCGCTGAAGCAGCTCAAGGCCGACCATCCCCATGTCACCGTCACCGAGGCCTTCAAC
Source organism: Pseudomonadota bacterium (assembly GCA_052035955.1). Classification (GTDB taxonomy): domain Bacteria; phylum Pseudomonadota; class Gammaproteobacteria; order Burkholderiales; family Rhodocyclaceae; genus JAEUNJ01. The sequence continues at coordinate 74,652 of JBPOHD010000027.1, read as the reverse complement.
TTCGTCGATCCGGTGCAGGAGAACTACGAGGGCTCCATGGCCCTGCTGATCGAAGGGGCGATCCTGGCCGTCATCGTCGTCTGGCTGTTCCTGCGCGACTTCCGGGCGACCGTCGTCTCGGCGACGGCCCTGCCCCTCTCGGTGATCCCCGCCTTTGCCGCCATGCACCTGATGGATTTCACCATCAACGTGGTGACCCTGCTCTCCCTGTCGCTGGTGGTCGGCATCCTCGTGGACGACGCCATCGTCGAGATCGAGAACATCATGCGGCACCTGCGCATGGGCAAGGCACCCTACGTGGCGGCCATGGAGGCGGCCGACGAGATTGGCCTGGCAGTGATCGCCACCACTTTCACCCTGATTGCCGTCTTCCTGCCCACGGCCTTCATGGGCGGCGTGGCAGGCAAGTTCTTCGTGCAATTCGGCTGGACCGCCGCCATCGCCGTCTTCTTCTCGCTGGCCGTGGCGCGGATGCTGACGCCCATGATGGCCGCCTATACGCTGCGACCGCCGGACAAGGCCTACGTCGAACCGTCCTGGCTCGCCCTCTACCTGCGGATGGCGGCCTGGTGCCTGCGCCACCGGCTGAGGACGCTGGTGGCGACCGTCGTGTTCTTCTTCGGTTCCTTTGCCCTGGTGCCCCTGCTGCCGACCGGCTTCCTGCCGCCCGACGACCTTTCCCAGACCCAGGTCTACCTGTCGCTGCCCCCGGGCAGCACGTTCGGGGAGACCTTCGCCGCCGCGGAAGCGGCGCGCCGGATTGTCGAGAAGAACCCGCATGTGCGGATGGTCTACACGGCCATCGGCGGTGGCGCCTCCGGTAGCGACCCCTTCATCCCCCAAGGGGCGGCGGAAGTGCGCAAGGCCACCCTGACGATCAACATGACACCTCGCGCCGAGCGGGGCGGCGTGAAGAAGCAGGCCGTCGAGAGCGAGCTGCGGGAGGCCCTGGGCGTCCTCCCCGGTGTCCAGATCAAGGTCAGTTTCGGCGGTTCGAGCGAGAAGTACGTGCTGGTGCTGGCCAGCGAGAATGGCCCGCTGCTGGCCGAGCATGCGCGGCAGGTGGAGCGGGAATTGCGCACCATCCCGGGCATAGGCAGCGTCACCACGACGGCAAGCCTGGTGAGGCCGGAACTCGTGGTGCGGCCAGACTTCGCCAAGGCCGCCGATCTGGGCGTCACCTCGGCGGCCATCGCCGACGTGCTGCGCATCGCCACCGCCGGCGATTACGACCAGGGGCTGGCGAAACTCAATCTCCCCCAACGGCAGGTGCCCATCGTCGTCAAGCTGCCCCCCGAGGCGCGCCAGGACCTCTCGCTCCTGGAGCGCCTGCCGGTGCCCGGCAAGCGGGGGCCGGTGATGCTGGGGCAGGTGGCGACCCTGACGCTCGAGGGCGGGCCGGCCGAGATCGACCGCTACGACCGCCTGCGCAACGTGAACTTCGTCATCGAGCTGAACCAGCAGCCCCTGGGCGACGTCGAGCGCCAGGCCCTGGCCCTGCCGAGCCTGAAGAACCTCCCGCCGGGCATCATCCAATCGACCGTCGGCGACGCCGAGGCCATGGCCGAACTGTTCGAGAGCTTCGCGCTGGCCATGCTGACCGGCGTCGCCTGCATCTATGTGGTGCTGGTGCTGCTCTTCCGCGACTTCGTCCAGCCGGCAACCATCCTCGCCGCCCTGGTGCTCTCGGTGCCGGGCGCCTTCCTGGCCCTGTTCCTGAGCGGCACGGCACTGTCGATGCCGTCCATGATCGGGCTCATCATGCTGATGGGCATCGCCACCAAGAATTCCATCCTGCTCATCGATTACGTCATCATCGCCCGCCGCAACCACGCCGGCGAAACCGACTTCAGCCGCGCCGACGCGTTGCTGGACGCCTGCCGCAAGCGGGCCCGGCCCATCGTCATGACGACAGTGGCCATGGGCGCCGGCATGCTGCCCATCGCCATCGGCCTGGGCACCGACCCCAGCTTCCGGGCGCCCATGGCCATCGTCGTCATCGGCGGCCTCATCACGTCCACCTTCCTCAGCCTGCTGGTGATCCCGGTGGTCTTCACCTTCGTGGACGATGCGATCGGGGCCGTGCGACGGCGGTTGCCGGAAGGCATGGGGGTCAAGGCGTCGGAGGATGCCGCGGCCGGGGTGGGGCGGGGTAGCTAGGAGTCGGGGGGGCAGAAGCGGCCGAACCTGCCCTTGGTGCCGATGGGTGACCGCCGCAGCGAAGCCAGGGAGGAGGGATTGGGCGTCGCCCGGCCCGGCAGATCAGGCGCCGGCGCGCCGGTAGTGGAGCAGGCGGCCCCGGTAAGGGTCGCCATTGGACAGCGGCGCTTCGATGGCCGTCTCGTCCAGGGAGAATCCCAGTTCGCGCATGCAGCGGGTGAAGCCGGAGCGGTTGCCGCGGTTGGGATCGACGATCATCACCTCGGCCGCCGGGGCGGCGTGGCTCTGGACGAAGTCGGCGAGTTGGGCGGGATGGTCGCGCTCGTAGAGGATGTCGCTGCCGACGAACAGGTCGAACTCGCCCAGGGACGGATTGGGGCGGCCCCAGTTGCCGTTGCGGTATTTCATGGCCGGCAGGCCGTTCAGGCGCAGGTTGGCGTCCAGGAAGGCGCCGGCCAGGGGGTGGCAGTCGCTGGCGGTGATGTCGCCCCGGCGACGGTGCAGGACCAGGCTGGCCAGCCCGAGGCCGCAGCCGATCTCGAGGATGCGCCGCGAGCCGAACTGCAGGCCCTGCATCAAGTCGGCCAGCTTCTCCGCCGAGGGCCAGACAAGTCCGAACAGGGGCCAGCAGGCCGGCGATATGCCGGCGGCCTCGGCCGCCCCGTCCGGGTCCGCGTATTGCTGGCGGTCCAGCAGGGATCGGATCTCCAGTGCGGCGCCACCGTCGATGGCGACGCTCTGGAACCTCACCCGATAACCGGGCATCCGGTCAGTGCCGGCGCCGCTGTTGGGCGGGCATGGGACCGCGACCCTCCAGGTGGCGGAAGGTGATGCGTCCCTTGCCGAGGTCGTAGGGGGAAATCTCCAGGGACACCTTGTCCCCGGCGAGGATGCGGATGTGATGCTTGCGCATCTTCCCGGCCGTATAGGCGACCAGGCTGTGCCCGTTTTCGAGGGTGACGCGGAATCGCGAGTCGGGGAGGACCTCGTCGACGACGCCTTGCATTTCCAGCAGTTCTTCCTTGGCCATGGCCCTGTCTCCGGAAAAAATCGAACCCGCCGTGGATCGCCGGGGCGATCCGCCGGAAGGGCGGTGGTGGGGGACGGGCCCGGCGGCTGCCGGGGCAATCCCGGGAGGCGTGCTGCCGACCATCAGGCGGTCGGCATGCCTCTGGGGACGGCATGGCGTTTCCGCCATGCCGGGGTGATGCTCAGTCCAGGGGGCGGATGTTGGACGCCTGCTGGCCCTTGGGGCCGGTGGTGACGTCGAAGGTGACCCGCTGGCCTTCCTTCAGGGTCTTGAAACCCTGGCCCTGAATCGCGGAGAAATGGGCGAAAAGATCGTCGCCGCCGGCCTCGGGGCTGATGAAACCGAAACCCTTGGAATCGTTGAACCACTTCACGGTACCTGTTGCCATGTCTTGAAACCTCTTAAGAAAAAATAAAAGTGGGGCTTGCCCCGGTGGGCGAAGATCAAGACTGCGAGGTAATGAAGGGAGGGAATGCCGGAAAAACGAGGGAATGCCGAACCAGACGACCACTGCTTGAACAACGCGCGCCAGACACTATGCCCGGATTCGGCCGGGATTGCAAATGAAAGCCGTTTTATTTCCCGCCTCGGCCCCGTAATTGCCGCCTCCGCCACGCGGGACCTCACTGGAGGTCGATGGCGTAGGGCTTCAGGTCGTCGAGGGGAACGATATTCAGGGTCGCCTCGTTGGTGGCCGCGAGAATCACCCGCGGGGCGGCGCCGGCACGCAGGGCCTCGCGCCAGCGGGCGGCGCACAGGCACCAGCGCTGCCCGGGCTGCACCCCCGGGAAGTCGAACTCGGGCCGCGGGGTCGACAGGTCGTTGCCGCGCGCCTTCGAGAAGGCCAGGAATTCCGCCGTGGCGACGATGCAGATCGTGTGCCGCCCGATGTCCTCGTCGGAGGTATTGCAGCAGCCATCGCGGAAAAACCCGGTCATCGGCCGCTCGCCGCAGGTGGCCAGGGGGCCGCCGAGCACGTTGCGCTGGACGCCACCGAAGTCGTCCGGCTTCACGACCGGACTCCGTCCCGACCGTCGGCACCCCGGGGCGGGTCGCCGCCGGGGTGCCACGGACCATGGCATCGCAGCCCCGGCTGAAAGCTCGTCCGGCGGGGCAATGGCGAGGTGGTCATGTCGTCAGGCGAGCCGCAAGGCCGCCAGCGAAGCCCGGGCGAGGCCGCGGGAGATGTCCGGCACGATGCGCAGTTCGAGGCCCGTGACGCCGGTCAGGTCCAGGCCGTAGTCCTCCACCTGGCGGACCGATCCGCCGGGGCTGAAATTGAACTGCTGCCGCACCAGGTCCTGGTAGCTGCGTCCGCCGTCCTTGGACCAGCGGAGCACGAATTCCTGGGTGCGTTCCCGTTCCCGCTCCTCGAATACCAGCAGGACGCGGCGCAGGGATCGGGGATCGTCGAACAGGACGCGCAGGACCTGCTCGCCGGGTTCCGCGGCCTGCCAGCCGGCGCCATGGTCCGGCAGCAGGGCCGATTCCACCGGGTGGGTGTGCTCTTCGGAGGTGACCTCGACCCGCGCCAGTCGGTCCAGGTCCAGCCAGTTGTCGTGCAGGTTCGGCGCCGTGCTCCCCGAATCGCGGCCGATGATGGTCTTGCGCATGTGCTTCCCCTTTTGCCCTGCATCCCAGGGCGTGAGCGGCCTCGCGCCTTTCGGCGGGTGGTTCCATTGTCCTCGCCGCCGGGGCAAAGGGCAATGGCGAAGGGAAGATTCCGCGGACGGCGCAAAGCGATTCATGCGGCGGTGCAAAAACGATACATATTGACAGGATCGATCTCGCCGGATGTATCATTTGCCAAGTGATACAAAAAAATAGTTGAGTAATTAATTTATGTATCAATAGGTGCGAGTGGTCTTCCGGTCACCCCAGGGCCGGCAGGCTTCAGGCAAAGGCTCGCAGGGTTCGGTTCGATCGCCAGGCCCGGTGCAACAGTCCGCACGGGACGGCGTCCCCGGCAGGGGCGCCCGCCGGCCGCAGGAGGAGAAGACATGAAGACGACGCTCGTCGCGGGGCTGAAGGCCAGCCGGCGCATCACGGTGGACAAGCCGCGCACCATCGACTTTCTCGGCGAGGCCCTGCGGGTCTACGCGACGCCGGAACTGGTGCGCGATTTCGAGATCGCCTGCCGCGAATTCCTGCTCGACCATTGCGACCCCGGCGAGGACTCGGTGGGGACCGGCATCGGCATCAGCCACGGCGGCGCCACCCTGCTGGGCATGGAGGTGGAAATCTCCCTGGAGGTGAAGGAGATTGCCGGGCGGCTGGTCAAGTTCGCCCTGGTCGCCCGGGACGGCATGGAGGAGATTTCCCGCGGCGACCACACCCGCTTCGTGGTCGAGGTGGAAAAGCTGCGCGCCAAGGTGCAGGCCAAGGCCGCGAAAGTCCATGCCTGACGACCGGGCGAGCCGGCCTTGGCCGACCAGCGCCCGCCGCCGGGCCGCCCGCAGGCGGGCGCCGTTCCAGACGTCGAACGGATGTCGCCCGCCGACGACCGTCGGCCCGCTCCCCCGGAAGGAGCGCCGGAAGATGGCCCCGTCATGAGCGACCTCTCCTTTCCCCCCGCCGCGGCCCACGGCCGCTACGGCATCGAGCGGCACCGCGACGGCGCCCGCGAACGCGCCATCGACGCCCTGGCCGAGGAGGTTCCGGTGGCCCTGTCCTACAACGGCGCTTCCCACGCCGTCATGCTGGCCACGCCGGAACACGTGGAGGACTTCGCCGTCGGCTTCAGCCTCAGCGAATGCATCGTCGAGCGTCCCGGCGAGATCACCGACCTGGAGGTCCTGCACCGGCCGCTGGGCATCGAGGTGCGCATGCGGATCATCGCCCTGCGCGACGCCGCCCTGCGCGGGCGCCGCCGCAGCCTGGCCGGCCGCACCGGTTGCGGCCTCTGCGGCGTCGAGAGCCTCGAGCATCTGTCGCCCCGGGTCCTTGCCCGGTCCCATGACTTCGCCCTCGCCGCCGCGGCGCTGCCGAGGGCCCTGGCGACGCTGGACGGGATGCAGGCGCTGCACCGCCTCACCGGCGCGGTCCATGCCGCCGCCTGGTGCGGCCCGGACGGCGAACTGCGCCTGCTGCGGGAGGACGTGGGCCGCCACAACGCCCTCGACAAGATGATCGGCGCCCTCGCCAACGGCCGGCGGGCCTTTTCCGACGGCTTCGCCCTGATGACCAGCCGCGCCAGCTACGAGATCGTGCAGAAGGCCGCCGCCGTCGGCATCCCGGTCGTGGCGGCCGTCTCGGCCCCGACCGGCATGGCGGTGCGCCTCGCCCAGGAGGCGGGCATCACCCTGGTCGGCTTCCTGCGCGGCGACCGCCACTGCGTCTATTCGCACCCTGAACGGGTCCGCTGACCCGGGGAGCACTGCCATGTCCGCCACCGCCGCATCACCCGACAAGTCCGTGCAGAAGGTGCCCACCTACTGCTACAACTGCGTCTCCGGCCCCGACCTGATGACGGTGAAGGTGGTGGACGGCGTGGCCACGGAGGTGGAGCCCAACTTCGCCGCGGCGAACGTGCATCCCGCCCGGGGGCGGGTCTGCGTCAAGGCCTACGGTCTGGTGCAGAAGACCTACAACCCCCACCGGGTGCTGCAGCCCATGAAGCGCACCAACCCGAGGAAGGGGCGCGACGAGGATCCCGGCTTCGTGCCCGTGTCCTGGGACGAGGCCCTGGAAATGCTGGCCGGGAAGCTCGCCTCGGTGCGCGCCAGGGGCCTGCTGGACGACGCGGGCCTGCCGCGCGTCGCCGCCACCTTCGGCCACGGGGGGACGCCGGCCAACTACATGGGCAGCTTTCCCGCCTTCCTGGCCGCCTGGGGGCCCATCGACTACAGCTTCGGCTCCGGCCAGGGCGTCAAGTGCGTCCACTCGGAGCACCTCTACGGCGAGTTCTGGCACCGGGCCTTCACCGTCGCCGCCGACACGCCGCTGGCCGACTACATCATCGCCATGGGCGCCAACGTGGAGGTTACCGGCGGTCCCTGCGCCGTCACCCGCCACGCCGACGCCCGGGTGCGCGGCTACAAGCGGGTGCAGGTGGAGCCCCACCTGTCCGTGACGGGCGGCTGCTCGGCCGAGTGGGTGCCGATCCGCCCCAAGACCGATGCCGCCTTCATGTTCGCCCTGATCCACGTGCTGGCCTGCGAGCAGGGGCTCGACAAACTGGACGCGGCCTTCCTGCGCGACAGGACTTCCGCCCCCTACCTCGTCGGTCCCGACGGCCTCTACCTGCGCCATGCGGAAAGCGGCAAGCCCCTGGTCTGGGACGAGGCCTCGAATCGCGTCGTCCCCTTCGACACTCCCGGCGCGGTGCCGGCCCTGGCCGGCCGCCATCCGGTCGCCGGCGCCATGAGCCTCGATGCCGACGACGTGGGCACCGAGTTTCCCCACGCCCTCGGCGTGTCCGCCCACCAGAAGCTCGTCGAGCACATGCGGCAGTATTCGCCGGAGTGGGCCGAGACGGTCTGCGACGTGCCGGCGGCGACCATCCGCCGCATCGCCAACGAATACCTGGCCGCCGCCCGCATCGGCGCCACCATCGAGATCGAAGGCCGGACCCTCCCCCTGCGCCCGGTGGCCGTCACCCTGGGCAAGTCGGTGAACAACGGCTGGGGCGCCTACGAATGCTGCTGGGCCCGCACCGTGCTGGCCGTCCTGGTCGGCGCCCTGGAAGTTCCCGGCGGCACCCTGGGCACCACCGTGCGCCTCAACCGCCCCCACGACAACCGGCATGTTTCGGTCGTTCCCGGCGACGATGGCTTCATGGCCCAGAAGCTCAACCCCACCGACCGCGCCCATTGGGCCGCCACGCCGACGGGCCGCAACATCCACAAGACCCTGGTGCCCATCGTCGGCGATTCGGCCTGGGCCCAGGCCCTGGGGCCGACCCAACTGGCCTGGATGTTCCAGCGGGAGCGGCCCGACGACTGGAACATGCCCGTGCCCTCCCTGCCCGAGGTGTGGTTCGTCTATCGCTCCAACCCGGCCATCTCATTCTGGGATACCCGCCAGCTCGCCGACACCATCGCCCGCTTCCCCTACACGGTCGCCTTCGCCTACACCGTGGACGAGACCAACTGGATGGCGGACCTGCTGCTGCCTGAAGCCACCGACCTGGAATCCCTGCAGCTCATCCGCGTCGGCGGCACCAAGTTCATGGAGCAGTTCTGGGAGCACAAGGGCGTCGTCCTGCGCCAGCCCGCCGTGGCGCCCCAGGGCGACACCCGCGACTTCACCTGGATCAGCACCGAGCTCGCCAAGCGCACCGGCCTGCTCGAAGCCTACAACCGCGCCCTAAACAAGGGCACCGCCGGGGTGAGCCCGCTGGCCGGCGAGGGCTACGACTACACGCTGGACCCGGCGGTGGAGCACCCGGTCGAGGAGATCTGGGACGCCGTCTGCAAGGCCGCCACGGCGAGCCTCTCGGGCCCTGCCGAGGCCCGCGGCCTGGACTGGTTCCGCGAAAACGGCTTCTACACCGTGCCCATGTCCAAGCTCGACTGGTACCTGACGCCGACCATGGCGGACCGGGGCCTGCGCTACGAGCTTCCCTACCAGGAGCGGCTGCTGCGCATCGGCCGCGAGCTGGGCAACCGTCTCCATGAACGCGGCATGAACTGGTGGGACCGGCAGCTCTCCGAATACGCCGCCCTGCCCGAATGGCACGACGATCCGGGCCGCTGGGAAGAGGCCGTCACCCTTGCCGGCGCGGATCCGAAGGACTTCCCCCTCTGGCTCCTGGCCACCAAGAGCATGCAGTACCACACGGGGGGCAACGCCGGCATCGCCCTCATGCGGGAAGTGGCCCAGAACGTGCGCGGCCACGCCGGCGTGATCATGAACACCCGTACCGCCCAGGGCCTGGGCATCGCCGACGGCGACGCCGTCGAGATCCGCTCCCACATTGGCGCCACCTGGGGCAAGGCCGTCCTGGCCCAGGGCGTGCGGCCCGACACCCTGGTCATCATGGGCCAGTTCGACCACTGGGCCATGCCCTTCGCCAAGGACCTGCACCTGCCCAGCCTCAATACCGTCGCCCCCATGTCCATCGAGCTCACCGACGCTACCGGCTCCGGCGCCGACATCGTCCGCGTCGCCGTGCGCCCGATGGCCGACCCGCGGGCGGGAGCGCGGCCATGACCCGCTATGCCATGGTGATCGACCTGCGGCGTTGCGTCGGCTGCCAGACCTGCACCGCCGCCTGCAAGAACGCCAACGCCACCCCGCCCGGCGTCCAGTGGCGGCGGGTCCTGGACCTGGAGACCGGCGAGTTCCCCGAGGTGCGGCGGAGCTTCCTGCCCGTGTCCTGCATGCACTGTGACGAGCCGCCCTGCGAGGAGGTCTGCCCGACGACGGCGACGAAGAAGCGGGCCGACGGGCTGGTCACCATCGACTACGACGTCTGCATCGGCTGCGCCAACTGCGTCATGGCCTGCCCCTTCGACGCCCGCTCCATCGTGCACGAGGTCCGCTTCGCCTACGGCGACACGCCCATCCCCTCCGAGGCCGTGCGCTTCGATCCGGCCCGGGTCTCGGTGGCCAACAAGTGCAGCTTCTGCAAGGACCGCATCGACCTGGCCTCCGCCACCGGCCAGGTGCCGGGCCGCGACCCGGAGGTGACGCCGGCGTGCGTCAATGCCTGCATTTCCGGCGCCATGAGCTTCGGGGACCTGGAGGACGCGGGGAGCAACGTTTCCCGCCTGCTGCGCGAGACCGAGCATTTCCGCCTGCACGAGGAACTGGGCACCCAGCCGCGGGTGCATTACGTCTGGGACGGGAAAGGGAGGTGAGATGAGAGGCTCCAACGCAAAGACGCCAAGGCGCGAAGTTCGCAAAGGAGGGCAGATGGGAAAGCGCGGCCGGCGGATCTCCAGACCCTTCGCGGCCCTTTGTGCCTTTGCGCCGTCGCGGTGGGTTTTTCCCGGATGGGCCGGGCCATGAAATCCCCCATCGACCCCACCACCCGCTCCGGACCGCGCCGGCAGGCCTACTGGGATTGGCGGGCGGCCGGCAACTTCATCGGCGGCGGCTCCGGCGGCGGCCTGCTCTTCTTCGGCGCCCTGGCGGCGGCAGGCGGGGCGGACTTCCGTCCCCTGGCCCTGCTCGGCCTCTGCCTGATCGGCGGCGGCCTCTTCTGCGTCTGGCTGGAGATCGGCAAGCCCTGGCGGGCCCTCAACGTGTTCCGCCACTTCGCCCGTTCCTGGATGACCCGGGAGGCCTCGGTGGCACCCCTGGTGATGATCGCCGGGGCGACGGCCATCGTCGCCCCCCATCCCCTGGCCACGGCGGTGGCCGGCCTGCTGGGCCTCGCCTTCGTCTACAGCCAGGGCCGCATCCTCGCCGCCGACAAGGGCATCCCCGCCTGGCGCCATCCCCTCTGCCTGCCCCTGGTCCTCGCCACGGGGCTTGCCGAGGGTATGGGCCTGCTGGCCCTGGCCGCCGCGCCCCAGGCCGCCTTCCCCCTCGGCGGGGCCTGGCTGGCCCTGCCGCTCCTGGCCTTCGCCGCGGTCCGCGCCGCAGTCTGGCGCCGCTACCGCGAGGGCCTCCAGGCGACTGGCGCCCCGGCCGGGACGCGCCGCGAACTGGCCGCCATCGACCGCCGTTTCCTGGTCCTCGGCCTCTGGATTCCCCTTGCATTGTCCGCCTGCGCCCTGGCGCTGCCGGGCGCCGCCTTCTGGACGGCCGCCGCCGGCGCCTGCGTCGCCGCCGCCGGCTGGCTGCTCAAGTACACCCTGGTGCGGCGGGCCGCCTTCACCCAGGGCTTCGCGCTGCCCCACCTGCCGGTACGGGGCCAGCCCCGGCCGGCCCATTGAAGAAGAGGGCGCCATGATCGAGATCCGCATGCACGGCCGGGGAGGGCAGGGCGCGGTCCTCGCCGCCGCCCTGCTGGCCAAGGCCCTGGTGGCCGAGGGACGCCATGCCGTGGCCGTGCCCTCCTTCGGCTTCGAGCGCAGGGGGGCGCCCGTCGCCGCCTTCCTGCGGGTGGACGACAAGCCCATCCGGCGCATGACGAACATCTATTCCCCCGACTGCGTGCTCTGCATCGATCCCACCGTCGGGCGGGCGGTCAATGTCTTCGAGGGCATGAAGCCCGGCGGCACCCTGGTGCAGACCACCTCCAGGGAACTGGCGGACCTGGAACTGCCCGGCACCGTTGCCCGGGCCGGCCTCTGCGATGCCGTGGCCCTGGCCCTCGACATCTTCCGGCGGCCCATCACCAACACCCTGATGCTGGGCGCCTTCGCCCGCACCACGGGCTTGGTCTCCCTGGAGGCCCTGGAGGAGGCGGTGCGCGGCGCCGAATTCCGCGACGCCGGCCTGGCCCAGAACCTGGAGGCGGTGCGACGGGGCCACGAGGCCACAGTCGTTCACGAACTCGCCGTCGCGGAGGTCGAATGAGGGTGGCCCCCATCCCCCCCGGCCCCCCTTCCCGGGAAAGGGGGGAGCGCAAGCGCTCCCCTTCGGGGGAATTGGGGGCCATCCCCCCCGGCCCCCCTTCCGGAGGAAGGGGGGTGACGGCGGTTCGCGGGCTGCGCCCGCTCCAATTGGTTGACTTGCTGCCTCCTTGGGGCGGCCCGGCGGAGGCAGCATGACCGTTTCCCGTTCAGTTCCCTTCTTCGATGCCAGTCGCATTCCCGACGACCTGGCGCCCATCGCCGTCAAGCCCAGCCCCATGCTGCCCGGGGACTGGCGCAGCATGCGGCCGGTGGTGGAGCGGGGCAAGTGCGTCAAGTGCGCCGTCTGCTGGCTCTACTGCCCCGTCCAGTGCATCGTCGAGCGGGCGGCCTGGTTCGACGTGAACTACGCCACCTGCAAGGGCTGCGGCATCTGCGCCCAGGAGTGCCCGCAGCGGGCGATCTCCATGGTGCCGGAGGGCGCGTGATGCGACATGGAGCACCGTCGGAGGCGGAGCGAGGCGGAGGGCGGCCGGAGCGGGACGGTGGGGTGCTCCGCTCCGCTCATGCCCCCCGGCGCCGGCCCCCTGTCGCCCCTGGCTCCCGCAAGCAGTCCGGCAACCCCCGGTGTTGGATACGTGCAGCCTCGCTCACGCACGCGCGTGCGACCGCCCCGGCCGTTCATCCATCGCGGCCCCGCAGCGCCCCCTGGAGACCCTGACATGGCCGCCGTCCTCGAAACGAAGAAGCCCAAGGTCATCGTCTGCGACGGCAACGAGGCCGCCGCCTGGGGCGTCTCCCTGGCCAACGTGGACATGGTGGCCGTCTATCCCATCACCCCCCAGAGTTCCCTGGTCGAATACGTCGCCAAGTTCGTCGCCGACGGCCGCCTCAAGGCCGACATCGTGGACGTGGAGGGCGAGCACTCGGTGCTCTCGGTGCTCCAGGGCGGCATGCTGGCCGGCGCCCGGACCTACACCGCCACCTGCGGCCCCGGCCTGGCCTTCATGTTCGAGCCCTACCTGCGCACGCCGGGCCTGCGCATGCCCATGGTGATGTCCATCGTCACCCGCGACACCCTCTCGCCGCAGAGCGTCTGGGGCGGCCACCAGGACGCCATGAGCGTCCGCGAGGCGGGCTGGATACAGATCTACTGCGAGACGGTGCAGGAAGTCCTGGACACCGTCGTGATGGCCTACAGGATCGCCGAGCACCACGACGTCATGCTGCCGGTGAACGTCTGCCACGACGGCAACTACCTTTCCTACGGCGCCTCCCGCGTCGAACTGCCGGAGCAGGCCGACGTGGATGCCTTCCTGGGGCCGAAGGACGTGAACTGGCACGTGGCCCTCGACCCCTCGCGGCCCATGGGCGTGGACCCGCTGACCGGCGGCGCCGGCGGCCCCGGGCCGCGCCTCTTCGTCAAGTACCGCAAGGGCCAGTGCCGCGGCATGCAGAACGCCCTGGCGGTGATCGAGCAGGTGCACGCCGACTGGGGCCGGCGCATCGGCCGCTGGCACGCGCCCCTGATCGAGCCATACCGCATGGAAGGCGCCCGCTTCGCCCTGGTCACCCTCGGCTCCATGACCGGCGCCGCCAAGGACGCGGTGGACGAGGCCCGCGGGGCCGGCGTCCCCGTCGGGCTGGTGAAGGTGAAGACTTTCCGGCCCTTCCCCCTGAAGGCGATCGCCTCGGCCCTCGGCGGCGTCGACGCCGTCGGTGTCATCGACCGCTCGGTGGTTTTCGGCTTCGATTGCGGCCCCCTCTACAAGGACGTCCTCGGCGCCCTGGCCGGCCTGTCGCGACGCGTCCCGGCCCGTTCCTTCATCGGCGGCCTGGCCGGCGCCGACATCACCGTGGACCACGTCCAGCGGGTCATCGGCGACGTGGCGGAACTGGCCGCCGGCGGCCCGCCGGGGCCGACCGCCTGGCTGAACGAGAGGGACTGAGATGCACAGCCACTACCTGATCCTGGGCGCCAGCCACGCCGCCCTTTCCGCGGTGGCGGCCATCCGCATGGTCGATCCGGACAACTCCCTGACCCTGGTGGCAAGGGAGCCGCACCTGCCCTATTCGCCCACGGTGCTGCCCTACGTGGTCTCGGGGCGCTCGGACCCGGACCGCATCGCCCTGGCCGACGAGGCCTGGTTCGCGCGCCAGGGCACCCGGGTGTTGCGCGGCAGCGCCGCGACGACGGTGGACCCGGTGTTGCGCTGCGTGCGCCTAGCGGACGGCCGGGAACTCTTCTACGACAAGCTCCTGGTGGCCACCGGCGCGCGCCCCTTCGTGCCCCCCGTGCCGGGTCTCGCCGACCTGCCCTTCCACGTGCTGCGCACCCTGGACGATGCGCTGGCCCTCAAGGATGCGGCCCGGCATGCCCGCCGCGCGGTGGTCCTGGGCGCCGGGCTCATCGGTTCCCATGCCGCCGAGAACCTGGCCAAGGCCGGGGTCGCGGTGACGGTGGTGGAGCGGGAGCCGCGCATGCTGCCGGCCTATTTCGACGGCCAGGCGGCCGCCATCATCGAGCGGCGCTTCGCCGAGAACGGCGTCCGCGTCCTCACCGGCACCAGCGTCCGCACCGCCGAGCAGGCGTCCGGCGGCTGCCGCCTGGGCCTGCAGGCCGGCGACCGCTGGGAGGCCCTGGAGGCAGACCTGCTGGTGGTCGGCGCCGGCGTCGTGCCGGCCACCGATTTCCTGGCCGGCACGCGGATGTCCGGCGACCGGGGCATCCCGGTGGACGACAGCATGGCCGCCGCCGAGGGCGTCTGGGCGGCCGGCGATTGCGCCCGGGTGGCCAGTTTCTACGGCGGCCCGCCGGTGGTCGGCGGCATCCTGCCCGACGCCGTCGAGCAGGGCCGGGTGGCCGGCCAGGCCATGGCCGCCGACAGCGGCCTGCGGCCCTATGCCGGCGCCATCCCGCTGAACACCTACACCTTCTTCGGCCACCAGGCCGTCTCGGTCGGGGTCCAGGACCTGCCCGGGGCCGAGGTGCATCGCCGCCACGATCCGGCCGCCGGCCGCGACCTCAAGATCGTCACCCGGGAAGGCCGCCTGGCCGGCATCTTCGGCATCGACTGGCCCTTCGACGGCGGCGTCATGTGGGAGCTGATCCTGCGCCGGGTGGACCTCGCCCCGGTGTTCGAGCGCTTCCTGGCCGACCCGCGGGAGACGGCGCGGGCCCTGATGTCGAGCCTGTGGCGATGAGAGAGGGGAAAGGCAAAATGCGCTTCACCGCGGAGGACGCAGAGGGCTCGGAGGAAGGCGTGAGCAAAGAAGCAGTCCGGGAACTGTCGCCGTTTGCCACGCATGCCGCTCCGCGACGGGGGCGCGGTTCATGTCCCGGCTGCCCCTTCCTTCGCCACGCCACGGCGCCTGAACTCCTGAAGGTCTTCTCTGCGTCCTCCGTGTCCTCCGCGGTGAACGCCTGTCGTTTTTCCTGACCGGAAGAGTCCCCCATGACCGCCTACTCGACCCTGCGCTTCGACGCCGCCCGCTGCACCGGATGCGGCGACTGCATGACGGCCTGCGCCGTCGCCAGGACCGGCTCCGACGATCCCGGCCGCGCCCGCATCCGCGTCCTGCCGGGCAATGCCCCCGGCAGCTGGGAGGCCGCCCTCTGCCGCCAGTGCGGCGACCCGCGCTGCGTGTCCTTCTGCCCCGCCGCGGCCCTCGCCAAGGACCCGGAGACTGGCATCGTCGCCTGGGACGGCACGAAGTGCGTGAACTGCCTCCTCTGCACCGTCGGCTGCGCCTACGCCGGCATCGCCTTCGACGCCGCCGAGGGGCACGTGGTCAAGTGCGACAACTGCGGCGGCAACCCTGCCTGCGCCGACGCCTGCGGCGAAGGGGCCCTCGAATGGCTCACCACGGCGCGCATCTACAACGAGGTCGGCCAGGACGAGGACCTCTTCGTGCCGGGGCTGGCCGGCTGCCAGGGCTGCAACACCGAGATCGTCATGCGCCACGCCCTGCGCCGCATAGGGCCGGACTGCGTGCTGGCGACGCCGCCGGGCTGCGTGCCCGGCATGGGGTCCGTGGGCTACAACGGCATGACGGGCACCAAGGTGCCGGTCTTCCACCCGCTGCTGACCAATGCCGCCTCCATGCTGGCCGGCGTGCGCCGGGCCCACAAGCGCCAGGGGCGGGACGTGCTGGCCGTGGCCCTGGCCGGTGACGGCGGCGCTTCCGACGTGGGCTTCCAGTCGCTGTCCGGCGCCGCCGAGCGGGGCGAGGAGATCCTCTTCATCGTCATCGACAACGAAGGCTACATGAACACCGGCATGCAGCGCTCGAGCTGCACGCCCTTCGGCGCCTGGACCAGCACCACTCCGGTCGGCGAGCGGGGCCACGGCAAGACCCAGGACGCCAAGAACCTGCCCCTGATCATGGTCATGCACGAGTGCGACTACGTGGCCACGGCCTCGACGGCCTTCATGGAGGATTTCTACGCCAAGCTCGACCGGGCCATCGCCGCCGCCCGCCACGGCTTCGCCTACCTGCACGTCTATTCGCCCTGCACCACGGGCTGGCGCTTCCCGGCCGAGAGGAACATCGAGGTGGCCCGCCGGGCCGTCGAGTGCAACTTCGTCACCCTCTGGGAATACACCCCGGCCGACGGCCTGCGCTTCACGCGCGACCCCGGCGCGCCGCGCCCCCTGGCCGACTACCTGAAGGCCCTGGGCAAGTTCCGCCACCTGGACGGCGGCCAGGTGGCCCACCGGGAAGGCCACCTGGCCGAGAACCTGAAGCGCCTGCGCGGCCTCGCCCGGCAGGCCGCCGACGCCTGAGCGATTTCCAGCCGGACGCAGATCCGGCCATTTCACACCGAGACTTTCACCGCGGAGGACACGGAGGGCACGGAGGCAAGGAGTACGGGCAAATGATTGCGGCATCTGCGGGATTGCGCGTCACCGCCTGTTCGTCGGGAAAGGTGCGAAGGCGCGACCCCGGATGCGTCGCATTCCTCCGCGTCTCGGCGCCTCTGCGGTGGGTTTTCGGGTTTCACCGTGCATGGAGGAGGAGAAACATGGCAGAGAAGCGGGCCTTCGAGCCCATCGAGGTGGCGAGCCGGGACGAGATCGCCGCCCTCCAGTTGCAGCGCCTCGGGTGGGCCCTGCAGCACGCCTACGACAACGTGCCCCACTACCGGAAGAAGTTCGACGAGCGGGGCGTCCATCCGGCGGACCTGAAGGACCTGGCCGACCTCCGCCGCTTCCCCTTCACCACCAAGGCCGACCTGCGGGACAACTATCCCTACGGCCTGTTCGCCACGCCCATGCGGCAGATCGTCCGCGTGCACGCCTCCTCGGGCACCACCGGCAAGCCCACCGTCGTCGGCTACACGCAGAAGGACATCGACACCTGGGCCACGGTCATGGCCCGCTCCATCCACGCCGCCGGCGGCGGTCCCGACGACATCCTGATGGTCTCCTACGGCTACGGCCTGTTCACCGGCGGCCTGGGCGCCCACTACGGCGCCGAGCGGCTCGGCTGCGCCGTGATCCCCATGGGCGGCGGCCAGACCGAGAAGCAGGTGCAGCTGATCAGCGATTTCCAGCCGACTGTCATGATGGTCACGCCCTCCTACATGCTGGTCGTCGCCGAGGAAATGGAACGGCAGGGCCTGGACCCGCGGGAGAGCAGCGTCCGCATCGGCATCCACGGCGCCGAGCCATGGACCAACGAGATCCGCGCCGCCATCGAGGCGCGCTGGGACTGCGACGCCATCGACATCTACGGCCTTTCCGAGGTGATGGGGCCGGGCGTCGCCCAGGAGTGCGCGGAAACCAAGGACGGCCTGACCATCTGGGAGGACCACTTCTATCCCGAGATCATCGATCCCGACACCGGAGAGCCGTTGCCCGACGGCGAGCTCGGCGAACTGGTCTTCACCTCCCTGTCGAAGGAGGCCATGCCCGTCATCCGCTACCGGACCCGGGACCTGACCCGGCTGCTGCCGGGAACGGCCCGGTCCATGCGCCGCATGGCCAAGATCACCGGCCGCTCCGACGACATGATGATCATCCGCGGCGTGAACGTCTTTCCCTCCCAGATCGAGGAACTGGTGCTGCGCCAGCCGGAGCTGGACTCCATCTACCAGATCGTGCTCGAGAAGGAGGGGCCGATGGACAGGATGACGGTCAATGTGGAGTTCCGGCCGGCCCACCTCAACGCCAGTCCGGCCGAGCAGAAGCGGGTGGCCGGGGCCCTGCACCACGCCATCAAGTCCTACGCCGGCGTCTCGGCCCATGTGAATGTCCTGCACTCGGGGGGCGTCGAACGGACGGTCGTGGGCAAGGCGAAACGGGTGGTGGACCGGCGCCCGAAATAGGCAATACCCGAGCGTCGGCCCGGGCCAATGTCCCGCAATGGTGCACCGCGTCTGGATTTTTCCGCAGAACAGGCGCAGATTGCTCGCATTATTCGAAAGACCAAGGCGGGAGGAGAGGGCCATGGACGTGGAAAACAGGACCAATGAATCGGGCATCGACGAGTTCGACCGGCAGTTCGGGTTGCTCGAGTGGACCACCGGCCGTCTCGATACGCTGCCCGACGCCAATGTGCGGCGGGAACTGATGCAGGACATGCTGGACTGGCTGGCCCATTACACCCGCGAGTACTTCGGCTTCCAGGAGCGGCTGATGCGCGAGTTCTGGAACCCGGAGGCCTTCTCGGCCCGCATGAATGCGCACGTCATGTTCCGCCGCAAGCTGTCGTCCCTGTGCCTGGACATGATGCGCGGCGATCCGACGGTGGCGGAGCGCATGCGCGCCCTGTGCCACGAAATGCTTGAGGACGCCCAGGTCCACGACCAGCCCTTCGTGGCCTTCCTGCGCGAAACCCAGGCGCCCGTCCGCCTGCGCCGCAAGTCCCGGCACAACGACCCCGCGAAGGCCGCCGCTCAGATCTTCCCCGCCTGGCAGGAGCGTAGCGCCGCCTGACCGGTTCCTCGGCGACGGCGGCCGCAGGGCGCCGTCGGGTCGGGAACTCCCGCGGCAACTTGCGGTCCCACCCGGGTCCCGGCTTACAATGAGCCCATGTTCTCCCGTCGGCTTCGCCTGCTGATCCTCTTCCTCGCCGCCGCCTGGCTGCCCTTCTCGGCCGTCGCGGCGGTCGCCATGCCTTTCTGCACCCATGGCCAGGAGCCGGCCCCCGCCCACGGTACGCACCCCGGCGACGCCGCCGCTGCCCAGTGGGCCCATGGCGATTGCCACGCCCGTGCCGCAGACGCCTCGCCGGCCGATGCCTCCGCCCAGGGCGGCATGGCCTGCGACCAGTGTGGTTTCTGCCACCTGGCCTGCGCCGGCATCATTCCGCCGAGCGCCGCCGCCTCGCCGGTCCACCGGGCCGGGCATGTCCTCGCCGGCCTGACCACGGTGCATTACTCCGATCCCCTGCCGGACAGCCTCCGGCGTCCTCCGCGAAGCGCCTGACCCCGCTCACGGCCCCCCGGGGCCGGGGCGCCTGCCGTGTCCGACGGACCCCCGCGCCCGGGGTCCGGATCCGGGTCAGTCCCGTCACGCATTGCGGAGTTCAACCATGAAGACCATCGCTTCCGTTTCCGCGGCCGCTGCCGCGCTCCTCTGCTTCGCCGCAGCCCCGGCCCTCGCCGCCGACCACAAGCACGACCACGGCAAGCCGGCCGCCGCCGCGCCGGCCCCCGCGCCCGCCCAGGGCGAGGTCAAGAAGGTGGACAAGGCGGGCAAGACCGTCACCCTGGCCCATGGCCCCATCGAGAACCTCGGCATGTCGGCCATGACCATGCAGTTCAAGGTGAAGGAGGCCAGGTGGCTGGATGGCCTCAAGCCCGGCGACAAGGTCAGCTTCCAGGCCAGCATGGCCGGCGGCGACATGCTCATCACCCACCTCGAGAAGAGGCCCTGACCGTGTTCCGCAAGGGCGGACGGCGCCCCATCCGGGCCGCCGTCCTGTTCGCCGCCGCCCTGCTCGCCGCCGGCACGGCGGCGGCGGAAACCGTCATCGGCGGCAACGTGGACAGCCTCCTGCAATTCGCCCGGGAAAGGCACCCGGAGTTCGCCGCCATGCGCCTGGAGGCCGAAGCCGCCCAGGCCCGCGTGCAGCCGGCCGGCGCCCGGCCCGACCCGGTGCTGCGCATGGAGTTGCGCGACATCACCAACCGGGGGACCGACGCCGGCCCCAACCTGCTGCCTTCCCGGGTCGGCAGCACCAAATACACGGTCATCCAGCCCCTGCCCTGGTTCGGCAAGCGGGACCTCCGGGAGGCCGCCGCGACCGCCGGCGCCGAAGAGGCCGAGGGCCGCGCCGAGGGGGGCTGGGCGGACCTCGCCCTGCGCATCAAGCAGACCTACGCCCAGCACCACTACCACCAGGCCGCCCTGCGCCTGGGCTACGAGAGCCTGGACCTCATGGCCCGCATCGAGGACATCGCCCGAACCCGCTACGCGGCCGGCCTCGCCCCCCAGCAGGACGTCATCCGCGCCCAGACCGAGCAGACCGCCATGCGTTCCGACCTGGCGGCCATGGAGGGAGACAGTGCCCAGGCCAGCGCCCGCATGCGCAACCTGCTCGGCCGCCCGGCCGGCGTGAAGCTGCGCCCGCCCGACGTCCTGCGTCCCATGCCGGCGCCGGCGAAGCTCGATTTCGCCGCCCTCGAGGGCCGCCTGACGGCGGCCAACCCCTGGCTGCGGGCCGAGGGGGCGCGGATACGCACGGCGGAGAGCAACCGGGAGCTGGCCTATCGCAACCGCTATCCGGATTTCAGCCTCGGCGTCTCGCCCATCCAGAGCCGGAACCGGGTCAGCGAGTGGGAACTGATGGTCGAGCTGAACATTCCCCTCCAGCAGGAAAGCCGGCGCAGCCAGGAAAGGGAGGCCGAGCGCATGCTCGAGGCGGCCCGCCTGCGCCGCGAGGCCACCCTCAACCAGGTCCTCTCCGACCTCTCCGAAAGCCTGGCCGGCCTGGAGGCGGCACGCCGCCTGGAGAACCTGGCGGCGGCGAACCTGCTGCCCCAGGCGGAACTGGGCTTCCAGTCGGCGCTGGCCGCCTACGAGAACGGCAAGGTGGATTTCGCCACCCTGCTCGACGCCCAGCGGCAGATCCGCAAGGCCCGCCAGGACATCGTCAAGGCCCGGGCCGACCAGCGCATGCGCCTGGCCGAGGTCGAGCGGCTGGTGGGGGAGGATTTGTGATGAAGGTCGCGAAAGAGCCTTTCACCGCAGAGGACGCAGAGGACACAGAGGGAAGACGGAGTGGAAAAATGAACTATGCATTCTCGCCGCGATCGGGTTTCGCTTTCCGGATGGGCTGGTTTTTCTCTGCGCCCTCTGCGTCCTCTGTGGTGAAACCCAGCCTTTCCGTGCGAGGGAATCCCCATGAGCGCTAAATCGACCCCGGCGATCGCGATCGTCGTCGTCGCCGTCCTCGCCGCCGGCGGCGGCTACTGGTTGGGCCGCGGCCAGGAGCCGGCGGCGCCCGCCCGGGTGGCCGGTGAGCCCGGCAAGGCGGCGGGTAAAAAGCTGCTGCATTACCGCAACCCCATGGGCCTGCCCGACACCTCGCCGGTGCCCAAGAAGGATTCCATGGGCATGGACTACATCCCCGTGTACGAGGGCGAGGACGATGCCCCCGCCGCCGGCGGCGGCCTGAAGATCGCCACCGACAAGGTGCAGAAGACCGGTATCCGCACCGAGGTCGCCGGCCAGCGGGTCCTGGACCGGGTGGTCCGCGCCGCCGGACGCATCGAGGTGGACGAGCGCCGTACCCATACCGTGACCGCCAAGTTCGAGGGCTTCGTCGAGCGCCTGCACGTCAACACCACCGGCCAGGCCGTCGGCCGCGGCCAGCCCCTGTTCGAGGTGTACAGCCCGGAGCTGGTTTCCGCCCAGCGGGAGTATGCCCTCGCCATCAAGGGCGTCGAGGCCATGAAGGATGCCTCGCCCGAGTCGCGGGCGGCCATGCGGCAGCTGGCCGACGCCGCCCTCGCCCGCCTGCGCAACTGGGACATCTCCGAGGAGCAGGTGGCCGCCCTGGCCAGGGAGGGGCGCGAGAAGCGCACCCTGAGCTTCCGCTCGCCGGCCGCCGGCATCGTCACCGAGAAGAAGGTGGTGCAGGGCCAGCGCTTCATGGCGGGCGAGGCCCTGTACCAGATCGCCGACCTCTCCGCCGTCTGGGTGGTGGCCGACGTCTTCGAGCAGGACATCGCCCGCGTCAGGCCCGGCGCCCGGGCCGTGCTGCGGGTCAACGCCTATCCGGACAAGGCCTTCGAGGGCAAGGTGGCCTATGTCTACCCGACCCTCAACGCCGATACCCGCAGCGTCCCCGTGCGGCTCGAACTCCCCAATCCCGGCGGCCTCCTGAAGCCGGCCATGTACGCCCAGGTGGAGTTCCCCGCCGAGGCCGGCAAGCCGGTGCTCGCCGTGCCCGCTTCCGCCGTCATCGACAGCGGCACCCGGCGCGTCGCCATCGTGCAGCTGGGCGAGGGCCGCTTCGAGCCGCGGGAGGTGAAGCTGGGCGCCCGGGGCGACGAATACGTCGAGGTCCTCGACGGCATCAAGGAAGGGGAGACGGTGGTCGTCGCCGCCAACTTCCTGATCGACGCCGAGAGCAACCTGCGCGCCGCGACGGGCGCCTTCTCCGGCGGCACCCCGCCCGCGGAAGGCGCGGCGAAGGCCTCGGGCAAGGTGGGCGGAGTGGGGCATCGGGCCGAAGGCAAGCTCGATTCGATCGACGCCAGGGCCGGCACGGTGATGGTCAGCCACGGCCCGGTGTCCAGCCTCAACTGGCCCTCCATGACCATGGAATTCACCCTGGCCAACGCCGCCCTGGCCAAGGACATCAAGCCCGGCGCACCGATCACGCTGGAGTTCGTCGAGCGCAAGCCCGGCGAGTGGGTGATCACGAAGATGGAGTCGAGGAAGTGAGACCAAAAACCTCACCGCAGAGACGCAGAGGGCACAGAGGAAAGACCTTCCGAATTCGAGGCGTCCACGCGATGGGTGCTCATGAAACGACCCGCCGCTCCTCGACGAAATGCCTTTCTCTGTGCCTCTGTGTCTCTGTGGTGAAACCGCTTTTTCCAAGGGTAAGCGCGCCCCGCGGAGGCCAACGGCCATGCTGAACGCCGTCATCGACTGGTCGGCCAGGAACCGCTTCCTGGTCCTGCTGGCCACGCTGTTCCTGGTCCTGGCCGGCGCCTACGCCGTCGTCAGGACGCCGCTGGACGCCCTGCCGGACCTCTCCGACGTGCAGGTGATCGTCTATACGGAAGTGCCCGGCCAGGCGCCCCAGGTGGTGGAGGACCAGGTCACCTACCCCCTCTCGACGGCCATGCTCTCGGTGCCCAAGTCCCGGGTCGTGCGCGGCTTCTCCTTCTTCGGTGCCTCCTTCGTCTACGTGATCTTCGAGGACGGCACGGACATCTACTGGGCGCGCACCCGGGTGCTGGAGTACCTGAACGCGGCGGCCGGTCGCCTGCCGCCCGGCGTGACGCCGGCCCTGGGGCCCGATGCCACGGGCGTCGGCTGGGTGTACCAGTACGCGCTGGTGGCCAGGGAGCGCACCCTGGCCGAACTACGCTCGCTCCAGGACTGGGACCTGCGCTACCAGCTGGCCAAGGCCCAGGGCGTGGCCGAGGTGGCCTCGGTGGGCGGCTTCGTCCAGCAGTACCAGGTGGCCGTCGATCCCGTGAAGCTGCGCGCCTACGGCATTCCGCTGGCCCGGGTGGCCCAGGTGATCCGGGAATCGAACCGGGACGTGGGCGGCCGCAGCCTGGAGATGGCCGAGACCGAATACATGGTGCGCGGCCGGGGCTACCTGCGCGGCAAGGCGGACATCGAGATGCTGGCCGTCAAGGCCGAGAAGGGCACCCCCGTGCTGGTCCGCGACATCGCCCGGGTGGAGCTGGTGCCCGACGAGCGGCGCGGCATGGCCGAGCTGGACGGCGAGGGCGAGGTGGTCTCCGGCATCGCCATGGCCCGCTACGGCCAGAACGCCCTGGAGGTCATCGCCAACATCAAGGAGAAGATCGCCGAGGTGGCGAGCGGCCTGCCCGAGGGCGTCAGCGTCGTGGCCACCTACGACCGCTCCGAGCTGATCCACCGGGCCATCGACACCCTGAAGCGCACCCTGGCCGAGGAAAGCCTGGTCGTCGCGCTGGTCTGCATCGTCTTCCTGCTCCACGTGCGCTCGGCGCTGGTGGCCATCCTGATGCTGCCCGTGGGGGTGCTGATCGCATTCATCGCCATGCGCCTGCTCGGCATCAACTCGAACATCATGAGCCTGGGCGGCATCGCCATCGCCATCGGCGCCATGGTGGACGCCGCCATCGTGATGATCGAAAACGCCCACAAGCACCTCGAACGCCTCGACGCGGCCCAACCCATGCTCCCCGCCCCCCCGGCGGGGGCGGGGCCGGGGGTGGGGGGGGAGCAACAACCTGCCGACGCGGCGGCGAGGGCGCAAGCCCTCGTTGCCGCGTGCAAGGAGGTGGGGCCGGCGTTGTTCTTCTCGCTGTTGATCATCACCGTCTCCTTCCTGCCGGTGTTCACGCTGGAGGCCCAGGAGGGGCGGCTCTTCTCCCCGCTGGCCTACACCAAGACCTTCGCCATGGCCGGCGCCGCCCTGCTCTCGGTGACCCTGGTGCCGGTGCTGATGCTGGCCTTCGTGCGCGGCCGCATCCTGCCCGAGGCGCGGAACCCGGTGAACCGGGTGCTGATCGCCCTCTACCGGCCCATCATCGCCGCCGTGATGCGCTGGAAGAAGACGACGCTGGTGATCGCCGTGGCGGTCACCGCGGCCACCGTCGTGCCCGCCGCGCGGCTGGGCACCGAGTTCATGCCGACGCTGAACGAGGGCACGCTGTTCTACATGCCCACCACGCTGCCGGCGCTCTCCGTCACCAAGGCCGCCGAACTGCTGCAGACCCAGAACAAGATCATCAGGAGCTTCCCCGAGGTGGCCTCGGTCTGGGGCAAGGCCGGCCGCGCCAACACGGCCACCGACCCGGCGCCCATCGAGATGTTCGAGACGGTGATCAACCTGAAGCCGGAATCGGAATGGCGGCCGGGCATGAGCATCGACGGCCTGATCGCCGAGATGGACAAGGCCCTGCAGATCCCGGGCGTCTCGAACGCCTGGACCATGCCCATCAAGGCCCGCATCGACATGCTCTCCACCGGCATCCGCACGCCCATCGGCATCAAGGTCTTCGGCAAGGACCTGGCCGAGATGGAAAAGCTGGCGCGCCAGATCGAGACCGTGGTGAAGGCCGTGCCGGGCACCACCAGCGCCTATGCGGAGCGCATCACCGGCGGCTACTACCTGGACGTGGTGCCAGACCGGGAGGCCCTGGCCCGCTACGGCCTGCCCGTGGGCGAACTGCAGGACGTGGTGGCCACGGCCCTGGGCGGCGAGATGGTGACCACCACCGTGGAGGGCCGCGAGCGCTTCGGCGTCGTGGTCCGCTACCCCCGCGGCCTGCGCGACGATCCGGAGAAGATCGCCCGGGAGGTGCTGGTGCCGCTGATGGGCGGCGCCATGGTGCCCCTCGGCCAGGTGGCCAGGGTGGGCATCAGCCAGGGCGCCCCGGCCATCCGCACCGAGAACGCGCTCCTCTCCGCCTACATCTACGTGGACATCCGCGACCGGGACATCGGTTCCTACGTGGCGGACGCCCGCCGGGCCGTGGCCGACCAGGTGAAGTTCCCGCCCGGCTACTACGCCACCTGGAGCGGCCAGTTCGAGTACATGGAACGGGCCGTGGCGAAACTCAAGGTGGTGGTGCCCGTCACGCTGCTGATCATCTTCCTGCTGCTCTACCTCAACTTCCGCCGCCTCACCGAGACGCTGATCGTCATGCTCTCCGTGCCCTTCGCGCTGGTGGGCGGCGTCTGGCTGATGGCCGCCCTCGGCTACAACCTCTCGGTGGCCGTGGCGGTGGGCTTCATCGCCCTGGCCGGCGTGGCCGCCGAGACGGGCGTGGTGATGCTGATCTACCTGGACCACGCCTGGGAGGCGGCGCGGGTGAAGCGGGCGGCGGAGGGGCGAAATCCCTCGGTCGGCGACCTCTACGACGCGGTCATGGAAGGCGCCGTGGAGCGGGTGCGCCCGAAGATGATGACCGTCGTCGCCATCATGGCCGGCCTGCTGCCCATCATGTGGTCCACCGGCGCCGGCTCCGAAGTGATGCGCCGCATCGCCGCGCCCATGGTGGGCGGGATGATTTCATCGACGGTGCTGACGCTGGTGGTGATCCCGGCGATCTATGCGCTGGTGAAGGAGTGGGGGATGCGAAAGGACGGTGGGTAGAGCGGCCGTTCTAGCTCTATCCTTCAAAGGGAGGTCTGGGGATGGGTCTGCTCACGCCGCGATACCCTTGCCGCCGCCAAGACTTGCAGGCGCGCGCGACATTGCCGAGTTCGTTGGCCAGTTGCAGCGAAGAGAGCTTGCCTTTGGTACTCTGGGACGGAGCGGTCACGGTGATCTCCTGGGAGCAAAATGGTTGTGTGGATGCTCCAATTTTCCAGAAGACCCGGCGGCCGCTCACCCTTGCGCATGCGCAAGGGTGAGCATTCCTCGCTATCCGGCGAGTGTCGGAAAATAACTGGGCTCTTTCCGTAAGTAGTGTTGGTGCCCAAAAAATCAGGCAGCCAAATATGTCGTCCTTTTAGACGATAACACTCCTCGCAAATTTTAAGGCCGATCCAGATACCGACATAACGGCTACACTTTCCAGGCTATGACGGACGGGAAAAATCAATGCCTTTGAAATGCCTTGACGGCGAGCGGGAAATCTACGCCTTCGACACGGAATCCGACGACGCATGGGAATCGCTCCGCAGCAGGAACTCGGAGACGAAAGCCCTGCGGATGCCGTGCTGCGGGTCGGGCGTGGTGCTGCGGACGAGCAAGCTCGGGACGCGGCATTTCGCCCACGCCAAGCGCGGGCCATGCGAGACCGCACCTGAAACGGCGGAGCACCTTCTGGCGAAGATGGCGGTCATCGAGGGGGTCAAGTCGACCGCCTGGTCGGCGATGCCGGAGCAGTCGGGCCAGACGCCGTCAGGGGAAGAGTGGCGAGCCGATGTGCTGGCAGCCAAGGGGAACGGCAAGGTCGCCTTCGAAATCCAATGGAGCAGGCAGCACAACGAAGAGACCGCCAGGCGGCAGCAGCGTTACGCCGACGCGGGCGTCCGCGGCCTCTGGCTGTTCAGGCAGAAGGATTTCCCCACCGGGAAGGAAACCCCGTCGTTCAGGCTGGCGTTCAACAGCGAAGCCAAGACCTTCGACGTCGTCATGCCCTCGCCCCATTACAACGCCCTGTGGGTCGCGAGGGACGCCGCCGAAACCATGTCTTGGGGGCAGCGGATTCCCCTCCAAAGATTCGCGGCCGGCGCCCTGGAGGGGCGGCTGCGCTTCGCTCCCGCCCTCGGGCTGAGGATGCCCGTGGAGGTCAATGCCGTCCGCATCCGATGCTGGCGTTGCAAGAAGGAAACCGGCGTCGTCATGGGGCTGGCGTTCGCGGCGAGCCGCATCCTTGCCGGCTGCCCCGATATCTCGGCATCGATCTACGATATGGGCGAGCATTTGCCGAACGGCGCCGCCGAGGTGATGTCCATCCTCCCGCCAAGCCTGCTCGGCCGCCACGGCATCGGAACCGTGAAGCCGAGACGCAGCAAAACCGCAGGCGGAGAATACCTCTCCAACGGGTGCGCCCATTGCGACGCGCTGCAGGGCCGGTTTTTCGAGCATGAGTTCGCATTCGAGTCAGAGAAGGCTTTCGAGACGGAAGCGGTGTTCAAGGCGGAGTGGGCGCCCCTGCTCAGCGAGTCGAGGAAATACGCCAACATTTGGTGGTTCGACGAATCCTGAACCGGCGGATAGCGATGCCGTGACCGACGATTCAGTTTGAGCCTGACATGACCTCCCAAACCTCGGGAAAGAGGAAGGCGATTAGCGAGTCATATTGCGGATCCCTGTCGTAGTCCTTGTCGCCCTTGGCCAGCCGCTCCTTGTATTCCTTGACCCGCTTGGCCCAATTGCCCTTCTTGTCCTCGCGTTTCAGCTGCTCCCCTCGCTTATAGACCAGCAGGGCGGCGCGGAAAGCGCGGACCACATTCTTGTAGCTGTTGGCGACCGTGTTCGCCGCCGAGATGAAGTTCGGATGGTTCCAGCCGATGCTTTCGCCCTCGCGGGCTGAATAGAGGGCGTTGAGCAGGCCGAGGACGTCGGACGGATATTCGGGCAGGAAAACGCCGCGCTTCCTGAATTCCCGCTTCGCCTCGGTCCATTCGGCATCCTGCCAGGAGCGCTTCGAGTGTCGCCACCAGAGATAGAAGCGCTGCTTCAAGGCTTCCTCTCCGGCACCCTTGGCGAGTCCGGCTTTCAGGCCGTCGCAGTCGCGGTAGAAGACCCGCTGCCCAGCCTGGTCGAGGGACAATTCGGAGAATGGCATGCGAGCATGCCGCCAGGTTTCGACGACCTCGCCGCCGACGGCGGCAGGCTCCAACCAATGGCAGTCCAGCATCAGGGCGCTCTCGGCGACGGAGGCTTTCAGCGTTTCTTCGCTGGCGAGAAAGAGATTGCAGTTGTTGTTGTGGAAAATGTCGTCCTGCGTCATCCGCGCTTCCGACTCGTCGAAGGTGCGAAACACCCAGCAGAGCAGCCCGCCCTCCTGTCGATAGAAGTTCCGCCGTTCCGCGACGACATGCAGAAAGGTCGTCGACAGCTGGATTTCGAAGGCGATCCGCGTCTCGCCTTTCCAGAGCGCCTGTACGTCAGGCTTGCGCCACTTCGAGCGGTCCATGCCGCGCCAAACCTTCTCGGACTCGATTTCGGAGAAGTTCGAGTCGCGCCGAAGGCTGTCGGCGATGATCTCCTTGAGCCGAATGTGGGCATGGCTCTCCTTGGCGGCGTTGTACTTGCGCGCCAGCATCTCGTCCTTGGAGAGCTCGCCCCGCGTGATGGCGGGGCAGTTGCCGTTCTCGGTCCGGTGCTTGAAGAAGAACCGCTTCTCGTCCTTCCTGCGGCAGGAGAGATAGACGCCGACCATGCAGATCGGGCAGGCGTAGAGGGCGTCGCCTGCCGCATTCGCCTCGGCCAGCTCCATCCGCAGCTTCTCGAGCCGGTCGTAGTCGCTTCCGATCACAGCCCGCGCGGGCGAGATGATGCCTGTTTCGAGGTTGATCACCTCGTCGATTTCGGGATCGTCAACGCACAGGCAGGGAGGCATCATCGCCTATCCCGTCCGCGGTCAGGTGCTCTCGATGGAGAGCTTCTGCACACGGGGCAAAAGGGGGGCAAAAGGGGCCAGGGTCGCGATACGAGGGCACGATACACCCGGTCGGCCGCTCAGGCAGCCAGCAACGGGCAGCGGGAAATGCGCGCCAGCGTCTCGCCCATGGCTTCCCGGGCGATGGCCGTGTCGTAGTCGGCCTGTCCCCGAAGCCACCACCCGTCGCTGAGCCCGAAGTACCGACACAGCCGAAGGTCGGTGTCGGCGGTGATGGCCCGCTTGCCGGCGACGATGTCGCCGATCCGTTGGGGCGGGACGCCGATGTCCTTGGCAAGGCGGTATTTCGTCAGGCCAAGGGGCTTGAGAAATTCCTCTTCGAGCATTTCTCCGGGCGAAACGGGGCGTACGGTACGCACGGTCGAATTCCTTCAGTGGTAGTCCACGATCTCGACGTCTTTCGGTCCCTCGGGTGTCCAGACGAAGCACGCACGCCATCGCGGGAAAATCCGGAACCGGCGACGGTTTGCCACTCCGAGCGGCTCTCGCGGGAGGGCGGTATGGAAGATCACGTGGCTCACAGGCCATTTCAGGAGCGCTCCAGGCTTTCGCATCCCAGCGTGAAGATCTCATCGTTGGCGCGCTTTCGATCCGCGCTCAACCGGTCCTGCTCCTGGGGCGGCAAGGGCATCCGGGCCGCGGCGTCAATCCGCCGGACCCATTCGTAAAGCGCCTTGCACCGACCGGCGTCGGCGGTTGGCCGGGGCGCAGGCGCCGTGGCAGCGGGAGGCGGCACCGGAACGGCGCGGCCGACAGGCACTGCGGGCGCCATGCGTGCCAACTGCTCCGCATAGAGGCCGCCGCCCACGCCGGCGCTGCCGTCCTTCATCCGGGACTGTCGAACCTGCCTTGTTCCCGGCCCGCAGGGAACATCGGTGAAAGTCCGATGCCCGTCCTTCTCGCAGGTGAAGACGACGCCCCGCGGCGATTCGAGGGAAGGGGGGCGGCCTTCGGAACCTGGCGGCAAAGCGCTCGATGCCGCCGAAGCCGGGGGGGTACTCGCGTTTCCTGGCATGGCCCGGGGCGATGGTGAATCCTTGAGGGAGGTCGCAAGGCCCCACAGGGCGCCGCCCACGACGGCTGCCGCCAGCACCAGCGAGGCACCCAGCCGTAGATGATCACGTATCGACGCCCGCATCGCTCGCCTCCCCATGCCAGCCCTTCGGCGCGGCAGTCAATTTGGTGATTGTAAGGCTGGGCGCCGTGACGTCAAGCGTCTGGCATGATGCGGAAGGAGACGAAAGGGCCGGGGGCGCACCAAATTGCTTGCAGCCCCTCCCGCACCCCGTCCCCAAGCAGCCCGTCGCCCCCTCCGGAAGCGCGAATAGGGGTCAGGGTCAACCCAGGTTCCTAAGATTGCGATCCCACTCTCGAGCAGACATGCTTTCCGGATTCCATGTCTATTCTCCCTGACCTTTCCGGTCTTGGGAACTCCGCCGGATCGGCCTGACACGCGGCCCGGATGCAACAATAGGCATCCGAGAAATTCTGACTCACACCAATGCCCGCCACCACCCACCCAATAACCCCGCGTCAACGCCGGCCCGTCATTTCTTCCGAATCGGACACCCTTCGCGCCTGATGCCAAATCCGGTCGTCACCACCCTCGCCCGTCGCATCGCCACCCCGGCCCTCGCGCTGCTCCTCGCGCTGCAGGCCGCCTGCACCTCCGTCGAACCGCGCGCGCCCCGGCCCGAGTTGCAGGCCACCCTCGGCCAGGTGGCCGTCGTCGCCGCCCCCGCGTCGGCAGAGATCCACCTCCGGGGTTTCCCCGGCGGGCCGGCATCCGGGGCGGCGGCGGGCGCCGCCGGCGGCTTCGCCGGGTGCCTGGCCGGCATGGCGAAGGGAAGCTGCACGGGGGCCGTCTGCGGCGCCGTGGCGGTGCTTGCCGTCGGCGTGTGCGGCGTCGTGGCCGCCGTCGGTGCGGTGGCCGGCGCGGCCGCGGCCCCCGCCGCCCGGGACGTGGAGAAGGCCCGGGAAACGCTTCTGTCATCCCTTTCCGCCGACACCGTGCAGACGTCCTTGCGCGACGAGGTGCTGGGCGCGGCGGCGACCCGCGGGCCGGCGCTGCGGGGGCCGCCGCCCGCGCCCGCGCCCGGGGCGGCCGGCAAGGCCGACTACCGGGCCTTGCGGGCCGAGGGCATCGATACCGTCCTCGAGGTCTCCCTGACCGAGGTCGCCCTGGAGGGCTACCCGCCGGAGGGCCTTGGCCTGCGCATGGAAGCCCGGGCGCGGCTGGTCCGCACCTCGGACGAGGGCGAGGCGTTTTCCGCCGCCTTCACCCATCTCGGGCCCCGCATGGCGCTGTCGGACTGGTGGGCCGACGACGGCAGGGCGCTGCTGAGGGCCCTGGCGGACGGCTACGCGGCCCTGGGCAGCCAGATCGACGAGAACGTGTTCGTCCTGTTTCCCTTCCCCGACCGCCAGCCCCACGGTGCCGGCTTCCTCTCGGCGGCCTTCGGGCTGGCCCCCGTCGAGCCGCCGACGCGCGGCCAGCTGGTCGGGGCGCCCCTGGTCGGCGATGCGTTCGAGTGGGCGAAGGCCGCCGGCAGCCCGCCGACGCTGCGCTGGGAGGCCTTCCCCCGCGAGTCGGACCGCCAGGCGGACCCTGAATCCGTGGGGCGCGTGCGGCGCGTCCGTTACGACCTGCGGGTGTGGCGGGAAGCGAACCTGGCCCCCGCCGAGCTGGTCTATCGCCGGGAGGGCCTGCCCGAAGCCGAACACCGGCTGGAAACCCGGCTGGCCCCCGGCACGCGGCATTTCTGGACGGTGCGCGCCCGCTTCGAACTGGATGGCCGGGAACGCGTGAGCGAATGGGGCGTCACCCATTTCCGGGCCTTCGGCGCGGTTACGCCCGCCTCGCCGTTTGCCTACCGGTTCCGGACGCCGTGAGGCCAGATCGGCCATGGCCCGCGGCAACCCGGGATGCCGCGGGCCCACCGCCGGGACAGCGATCTAATCCCCGATGTCCTTCAGGACCGCTTCGACGATCCGCGGGTCGATGAAATACCCGGCCGGCCGCAAGCGTTCCAGCATCGGACGCGCCGCGGGAATCAGGCCTTGCAGCTTGGCGAGGCCGATCACCGCGGCGGTGCCGATGACGGCGACCCGTTGCAACGCGGCTTCGGCCCGTCCGGCGCGGTCGTCGATGATCAGCAGGCATCCGGGCATCCGCAGGGCGGCGGCGATCGCGCTGCGCTCCCCGGCACCCAGGGCCGGATTTGCCGGTTGCCACGAAGTGTCGAAAGGTCCCGGACAGGCCAGCCAGCCCTCATCGAACGCCTGGGCGATGGCGGCCTTGCCCGGATAGTCCGCCGCCGGCAGGGCCTCGTCATGGACTTCGTCGGTGACCAGGACCTGGCCGAACAGATCCCGCAACAAGCCCAGCGCACCGATGCGGGACAGGGCGATCAGCGGTCCCGCATCGGCGATGACGACGCTGCGCAAGCGTCAGCCCTTTCCCGCCAGCCATTGCCGGCCGGCATCCAGGTCCTGGCGGGCGTCGGCCGGGTTGGCGCCGGTCAGGGGAATGCCGAGGCTGGAGAGCAGGGTCAGCATTTCCGGCAGGGGCTTGTCGGCCATCCGCGCGGCGAACCCCGCGGAGACGGCGCCGCTGCGGAACAGCGCCACCGCCAGCGCCACCCGCACGGCCGCGGGATCGGGCAGATCGAGCTTTTCCAGATCCACCAACAGGGCCTGGGGATGGTCGCGGTTCATCACGACGACCATGTCGTCCTCCTTCGCGCTGCGCAGGGCCGTGGAGGGGTTGGTCTTGAGTTGGCGGATATTGACGGCCTGCATGATGTTCTCCTCGGGTGTGGGAACATTGTAGACGGCACCCGGCAGGACATCAATCCGCGGTCGCTGTCGCCACCGGAGCTCTATGACTTACGTCATATTGTCCATTTCCTCCTTCTCCCCTAACATGACGGCCGCACATCCACGAGCGACCGCCCCGATGAACGATCCCAAGGAAATCCCCCTCGACCAGGACCTGGTGAAGGACCTGGCCCTGCCGCCGCGGCCCAGGGTGGTCGGCGACCTGTTCGCGGAGATGAGCCGCGACGCGCCGGACCTGGGGCGGGCGGCCCGGCTGATCGCCGCCGACCCGGCCCTGGCCGGGGCCATGGTCAAGGCCGTCAATTCGCCGGCCTTCGGCCTCAGCCGCAAGGTGGGCAGCGTGCCCCAGGCCCTGAGCCTGCTGGGCCTGCGCAACGTGACCAACATCGCCATGTCCCTCGCCATCCGCCATGCCATCCGGGGCGAGACGGGCGGCAGCATGGAGCGCTTCTGGGATACGGCGGAAAAGGTGGCCCTGGTCTGCGCCCGGCTGGCCCGCATGTTCCGCGGCATCGCGGCCGACGAGGCCTATACCCTGGGGCTTTTCCACGACTGCGGCATCCCGCTGCTGATGCGCCGCTACCCGGCCTACGCCCAGGTGCTGGCGGAGGCCAACGGCACCCCCGGCGAGCCCTTCACCGCCGTCGAGGAGCGGGCCTTCCGCACCCACCATGCGGTGGTGGGCTACTTCCTCGCCCGCAGCTGGGACCTGCCGGCCGAGCTTTGCGAGGCCATCCGCCGGCACCACGAGACCGGCCTGTTTTCAGAGGGGAACCGCCCCCTGCGCCTGCAGAACCTGGTGGGGCTGGTCCACCTGGCCGAGCACGTGCACCACCGGGCGGCCCGGGACGGCTTCGACCTGGAGTGGGACAAGTTCGAAGGCCCCGTGCTGCGCCACTTCGGCCTGCACGAGGACGACCTGGCGGACATCGTCGAGGAATTCGCCGGCGCCGCCTGAGGCCGTCCGGCGCTCCGTGGCGCCAGGCTTTACAGGGCCGCTCGCGGCCTGCCAGAATGCGCCGTTCCCCTGCTGCGACGGAGTCCCCTTGCATCCCCTGAGCTTCCGCGCCGACGACGGCGAAGAAATTCGCGTCTGGCGGCACGGCGAGGCCGGTCCGGCCATCGTCTTCCTGCACGGCTGGACGGCCAGCCACCTGGAATGGTCGCCCTTCATCCACGCCCTGGAGAAGGAGCACCGCGTCTTCCGCTGGGACGCCCGGGCCCATGGCGGACCCGCGCCGCGCACCGCCACGGTGGCCACGGCGGCGCGCATGGCCCGGGACCTGGACCAGATGATCGATGCCTTCGGCCTGGCCGGCGCCTGCTTCGTCGGCCATTCCATGGGCAGCCTCACCCTCTGGCAATACCTGCGCGACCACGGCAGCGGCAAGATCGGCCGCCTCTGCTTCATCGACCAGTCGCCGAAGCTGCTCACCGATGACGAATGGAAGCTGGGCATCTACGGCGATTTCGACGCCGGCCGTTCGGCCCGCACCACGCAAGGCTTCCGCGACGACTTCGCCGAGGGCGTCCTGCGCTTTACGGCCGACGGCCTGAACGAGGCGGCGCGGGCCGGCTACGCGGCCAACGGCCGCGGCTGGCAGCGGCTGCGCGACTACCTGCGGGGCTTGCCCGCGGAGGCCCTGGTCGCCTGCTGGGAAGACCTGGCCCGGGTGGATTTCCGGGACGTGATCCCGCGCATCGACCGGCCCACCCTGCTGGTCTACGGCGGGCAGAGCAACTTCTACCGGCCGGAGACGGGGCCCTGGCTGGCGGCGCGCATCCCCGGTTCGCGGCTCAGCGTCTACGAAGGCGCCAACCATTCGCCCCACCTGCTCGACGCGGACCGCTTCGTCGCCGAACTGACGGCCTTCGCCCGGGGATGATCACCATGCGGACCAACCTCGCCCACCTGCTCCAGCGCGCCGCCCGCCACCATCCGGCCCTGCCCGCCGTGGCCCGGGGCGACCGGCCCCTGCACGACTTCGCCGCCCTCGCCGGGCGGGTCGGACGCCTGGCCCGGGGCCTGCGGGAAGGCCTCGGCCTGGCGGCGGAAAGCCGCGTCGCCCTGGTGATGCGCAACTGCCCCCAGTACCTGGAGGTGCTGCTCGCCTGCTGGCACGCGGGACTGGCGCCGGTGCCCGTCAACGCCAAGCTGCACCCGCGGGAGCTGGAGTTCATCTTCCAGGACACCGGCGCCGGGGCCTGCTTCGTCACGGCGGACCTGGCCGGGGGCGTGGCCGAGGCGGTCCGGGCGGCCGGCGGCCCCGTGCGCATCGTGGACGTGGATTCCGCCGACTACGGCCGCCTCTTCGCCGAGGCGCCGCTGCCCCTGCAGGAGCGGGACGCGGCGGCGGCGGCCTGGATCTTCTACACCAGCGGCACCACCGGCAAGCCCAAGGGCGTCATCCTCACCCAGCGCAACCTGACGGCCGCGACGCTGGCCTATTTCTCGGACGTCGATGCCATCGCCCCCGGCGACGCCATCCTCCACGCCGCCCCCATGTCCCACGGCTCGGGCATGTACATCCTGCCCCACCTGGCCCGCGGCGCCTGCCAGGTGATCCCCGAGTCCGGCGCCTTCGAGCCGGCGGAGATCTTCTCCGCCGCCGCCCGCTGGCCCGGGCTTTCCCTGTTCGCGGCCCCCACCATGGTCAAGCGCATGGTGGACTGGGCGGCGGAGAAGGGCGCCGATCCGGCCGGCCTGAAGACCGTGGTCTACGGCGGCGGCCCCATGTATGTCGAGGACATCAAGCGGGCCATGGCCGTGCTCGGCAACCGCTTCGCCCAGATCTACGGCCAGGGCGAGAGCCCGATGACCATCACGGCCATGGACAAGGCCGCCCACGCCGTGGCGGACGACGCCATGCTGGCCTCCGTCGGCCGGCCCTACCTGGGCGTCGAGGTGATGGTGGCGGATGCGGACGACCGGCCCCTGCCCGCCGGCGAGATCGGCGAGATCCTGGTGCGCGGCGACACCGTGATGGCCGGCTACCTGAACAACCCGGAGGCCACCGCGAAGACCCTGGCCGGCGGCTGGCTGCATACCGGCGACGTGGGCTGCTTCGACGGGCGCGGCTACCTGACCCTCAAGGACCGCAGCAAGGACCTGATCATTTCCGGCGGCTCCAACATCTACCCGCGGGAGGTGGAGGAGGTGCTGCTGCGCCATCCGGGCGTGGCGGAGGTCTCCGTGGTCGGCGCCCCCGATCCCGAGTGGGGCGAGATCGTCCTCGCCTTCGTGGTGCGCCGTCCCGGCAGCGCGGTGGAGGAGGTGGACCTGGACGCCCTCTGCCTGGACCACATCGCGCGCTTCAAGCGGCCCAAGCGCTACCGCTTCGTGGGCGGCCTGCCGAAAAATGCCACCGGCAAGGTGCTGAAGACCGAGCTGCGGCGGGCCTTGTGAGCCGCCGCTACCGCCACCGCCGCAAGGGGAATCCATGACATCCGCCGCCGTCTTCCGCCCCCTGGCGGGCATCTTCGAACCTTCCGCCATCCAGCAGCTGCCGGACGGCCGCTTCCTGGTGGTGGAGGACGAGAAGGAGCATCCCTTCAGCCTCGTCGCCCTGGCGGCGGACGGCGGCGTCGCCGTCGTGCCGCTGGACGCCGGCGCCCTGCCCAAGCTGGACGACCTGGAAGGGCTGACCCTGGACCCGGCCGGCCGCGTCTGCGCCGTCACCTCCCATTCCCGGCGCAGCAACGGCGAGGAGAAGAAGTCCCGGCAGCGCCTGGTCCGCTTCCGGGTCGAGGGCGATCGGGCCGTCGAGCCCGCCGTCGTGGAGGACCTGAAGCCGGCCCTGGCCGCCGCCCATCCCGCCCTGGCCGCGGCGGCCGCCCGCGCCGACGCCAAGTCCGCCGAGGGTTTCAACATCGAGG
This sequence comes from Pseudomonadota bacterium, assembly GCA_052035955.1. Classification (GTDB taxonomy): domain Bacteria; phylum Pseudomonadota; class Gammaproteobacteria; order Burkholderiales; family Rhodocyclaceae; genus JAEUNJ01. The sequence continues at coordinate 38,069 of JBPOHD010000027.1, read as the reverse complement.
GCCTGGAAATGGCGCCCGCCGGCGACCGCCTGCTGGTCGGCCTGCGCAGTCCCCTGGACGGCGGCCACGCCCTGGTGGCGGCCATCGACAATCCCGAAGGCATGTTCTCCGGCGGCCAGCCGCCGCGCATCGGTGCCCTGTCCCGCCTGGACCTGGGCGGCGACGGCATCCGCGCCCTGTCCTGGCTGCCGGGCCTGGCCGGCTACCTGCTGGTGGGCGGCCCGGTGGACCGGGAGCCGCGGCCCTTCCGCCTCTGGTGGTGGGCCGGTCCGGGCGGCGGCGCCGCGCGGCCGGCGATCCTGGCGGACGGCGACCTGGCGCGCACCGAAGGTCTCGCCCCCGCCGTGGTGGCGGGCAAGCCCTGCCTCGTCCTGGTCAGCGACGACGGCGACCGGCAGGCCGGAAAGCCCGCCGGCTACCGGCTGCTGCCCATGGCAGCCCTGGCCGCCGGCGCCTGAGGCGGCCGCAGCCACCGCGCGAGGGGACGGAAGCGACCATGACCATCGATGTCGAATGGATCTTCTACTGGCTGCTGGCCGCCGTCGTGGCCATGCCCATCGTCCTGATCGTGCGCGGCGTGAAGGGCAAGCCGCCGGCCGGCGACCCGCGCACCCGCGGCCGCCAGCGGCCGGGGGACGGCGGCGGCTGAACCCGGCCTCACCGGGCGAGGCCCCGTGGCGCCCGATCGCCGATGTCGGGGCCGGCGTCGGCGCAAGCCGCCGGGACGGCGATGCGACCGCCTCGCGAACCCGGTGTCGCGCGCTTGGTCGCGCCCGCCGACTTCAGAACTTCAGCTTGCCCTCGTTGGCCAGGTTGAGCACCCGGCCGAGGACCCGCGAGGCGTCCGACAGGGGGCGGCCGGCGACCACGAAGACCTTGCCGTCGCGGCGCCGGTAGACCTGGCCGGCGGTGTAGTCGGGGGTCTTCACCAGCAGCATCGTCTCGTCGCCGTAGGCGGCCTCGGCGACGATGCGGTTGCGCGAGGTGAAGTAGGCCGCCATCTCCTTCTGGAAGGCCGCCGTACCCAGCCGTTCCCGGTACTGCTGCCAGGTTTCCGCGGCGGCGGCGGGGTCGGTGGTCAGGCGGGCCGCCGCCGCGATGTCGCCCTTGGCCAGCAGGCCGTAGTAGAGGAGGGAGCATTCCACCGGTCCCTGCTGTCCTCCGCCGTCCCGGTCGGCGGCGACGATCTCCCGGTCCAGGGGGCGGACCCGGACCACCAGGTCCTTGCCGCCCACGTTCACCGTCAGGTCGGCCGACTGGGCCGGTTGGGCCGGCAGGGCCGCCAGCAGGGCGGCGAGGAGCAGCGTGAGGGATTTCATGATGTCGTCCTTTCTTCGGCAGCGGCCATCGGCGATCATCGGTGACCAGCGGCGACCAGCGGCCGCCTATCCACGCCGCATGTTACCGCATGGGCCCGGCGGCATGCGTCGGCGCCTCCGGACCGGCCCTTGACAGGCGATGGCGCGCCGCCCATGCTGGCGCCATTCCCCGGATACGGTGAGACAGGAAACGGATGATCCCATGCGCTATCGTTCGAACACGGAAATCCTCGGCATTCCATTGATCGCCGTCGCCGTCGGACCGGATCCGGCGAGGGGCGAACGGCGCGGCGTCGCCCGGGGGATCGTCGCCGTCGGCGACGTGGCCATCGGCCTGTTCGCGGCGGGGGGGCTCGCCCTGGGGATCGTCGCCGTGGGCGGACTGTCCGTCGGCCTGCTGGCCTTCGGCGGTGCGGCCTGCGGCGTCCTGGTGCTGGGCGGGGCGGCCCTCGGCGTGTTCGCGCTGGGCGGCCTGGCGGTCGGCTACCAGGCCGTCGGCGGCCTGGCCATCGGGGCCTATCCCGAGGGCGGGCTCGCCATCGGCTACTTCCCGCGCGGCGGCAAGGTCATTCCCCTGTCGCCGCCCTGATCCCGGCCGGCCGTCGCCACCGGGCGCGGCCAGGGCTCAGAGGATCGCCCCCACCACGCAGCCGCAGGAGAGCGTCGCCAGGGTGCCCGCGACCAGGGTGCGCGGGCCCAGGTCGAGGATTTCCCGGCGCCGCTCCGGGACCATGGTGGTGAGGCCGCCGATCATGATGCCCAGGCTGCCCAGGTTGGCGAAGCCGCAGAGGGCGTAGGTCATGATGACGCGGCTCCTCGGCGACAGGGCGCCTTCGGGCAGGGCCGCCATGTCCAGGTAGGCGATCAGCTCGTTGAGGATGGTCTTGGTGCCGAGCAGGGCGCCGGCCGTGCCGGCCTCGGACCAGGGCACGCCGGCCAGCCAGGCCAGCGGCGCCATGGCCGCGCCGAGCAGGCGCTGCAGGGACCAGGGCTGGCCGCCGTGGGGCAGCAGCCCGAGGACCTGGTTGGCCAGGGCGACCAGGGCCACCAGGACGACGAGCATGGCGACGATGTTGAGCAGCAGTTGCAGGCCCTCGGCAGTGCCGCGGGTGATGGCGTCCATGCTGCTGCCGTCCGGGCGGGGCAGGGACACCTCGCGGCCCGTGGGCGGACCCTCCGGCGGCACCATGAGGACGGAGAAGACGATGGCCGCCGGGGCGCTGATGAAGGAGGCGGCCAGGATGTGGCCGAGGGCGTCCGGCACCCGGGGGCCGACGATGCCGGCATAGAGGGCCATGACGGTGCCGGCCACCCCGGCCATGCCGGCGGCGAGGATGATGAACAGCTCGCCGCGGGAGACGCGCCCCAGGTAGGGCTTGACCAGCAGCGGCGCCTCGACCATGCCGACGAAGACGTTGGCCGCCGTCGACATGCCGACCGCGCCGCCGACGCCGAGGGTCTTCTCGAGCAGCGCCGAGAGGGCGCGCACCAGCGCCGGCAGGATCTTCCAGTGGAAGAGCAGGGCCGACAGGGCGCTCATCACCAGCACCACCGGCAGGGCGCGGGTGGCGAGGACGAAACTGGCCCCCGGCACCGTCTCGGCATAGGGCAGGGGGCCGCCGCCGAGGAAGCCGAAGACCACCGCGGTGCCGGCCCGCGTCGCCTGTTCCAGGGCCAGCAGGCCGTCGTTGAGGGCCGCGAAGGCGGCCCGGGCCGGCGGCAGCTTGAGGATCAGCAGCGCCAGCAGGACCTGCAGGGCGACGCCGCCGGCCACCGTGCGCCAGGGCACCGCCCGCCGCCCCTCCGACAGCGCCCAGGCCAGGCCGATGAACACGGCATAGCCGGCGATGGCCTGGAAAAGATCGCTCATGCCGGCTCCGCCGGGCCGCCCCAAGGAGGCGGCGAGCCAGGAACCCGGAGCGGGCGCAGCCCGCGAACCACCGTCACCCCCCTTCCCCGGGAAGGGGGGCTGGGGGGGAATGCCCAAGGTCCTTCAACCGGCCATCCACGGCCGGCGAAATGCGCCCGGCCTTTTCGACGGCCTGGGTCAGCACGTCCGTCTCGATCGGGGAACCCTCGGCGGGCCGCAGCACCGGCAGGTCCTTCAGCATCCCGTAGCCGTCGCCGCCGCCGGCCAGGTAGCTGGAGGTCGCCAGCGTATAGCGGCGACCGGGCTCCACCGGGCGTCCGCCGACCTCCAGGGCGACGATGCGCTCGCCGTCCGGGCGCTGCAGGTCGTAGGCCAGGCGCAGGCCGGACACCTGGGGCATGGCGCCCGTCTGGCCGTGGCGGGCGCGCAGGGCGAGGCCGTGCTCCAGGGCCCGCCGCAGGTCCTCGCCGCTCGCCGAGAGGACGACCAGGGCGTTGCGGAAGGGCAGCAGGCCGGCCAGGTCGCGGCGGCTGAGGGGGCCGGGCCCGAGCACACGGTTCAGGCGGAAGCCGCCGGCGTTGAGCAGGGCCGCGTCGGCGCCCAGGGCGGCCCGCACGGCGTCGGCCGCGAAATTGCCCAGGTTGCTCTCGCCGCGGCGCACCGTCTCGCCCCGGGCGTCGAGGGGGACGGCCGTCTCGCCCACCGTCTCGCCCAGGCGCTGCTCCACGTCGCGGCCGTATTGGCGCGCCAGGGGGAGGACCCGTTCGTCTTCGGCCCAGCGCCCATCGACGGGAAGGACGTCCCAGGCGGTGCGGACCAGCACCGGGCGGCCGCCTTCGGCCGGCGAGGCGTCGAAATGCAGGCGCAGGTGGAGGGCGTCCCGGGCGTCCGAGCCGGCCTTGAACAGGGGCGTCCGGGAGGCGATCTCGGTCACCAGGTGGTGGTCGTGGCCGCCGAGGATCAGGTCGAACAGGCCGCTCGCCGCCAGTATCCGGTCCTCCTCCAGCGTGCAGTGGGTGAGGGCGACGAGGAGGTCGGCGCCCTGGCGGCGCAGCTCGGCCGCCTCCCGCCGGGCGGCCGGCAACAGCTCGCCGAAGCGAAAGCCCGGCCCGGGCTTGGAAAGGCGCGGCGTGTCGGGCGTCAGGAGCCCGACGATGCCGACGCGCACCCCGTTCACCGTGCGCAGGGCCGAGGCGCGGACCGGCAGCGGCCCGTCGGCCTCCAGGTTGGCGGCCAGCCAGGGAAAGCGGGATTCGGCCAGGCGGGTCCGGAACACCGCGCCGCCGAAATCGAACTCGTGGTTGCCCGGCACCGCCAGGTCCACGCCCAGGGCATTCCATGCCGCGATCATCTGCGCGCCCTGGTACAGGCCGGACTCCAGGCTGGGCGACAGGGTGTCGCCGCCGAAGAGGAACAGGGTCCCCGGCTCGGCCCGCCGAATCTCCCGGACCAGGGTGGCCAGCCGCGCCAGCCCGCCGCGCGGGCCTTTCGGGTCGATGGGGTCGATCTGGTAGACGTCGTTGACGTGGACGATGCCGACCTGGACGGCGCCGGCGGCCAGGCAGGCCGGCGCCGCCAGCAGCCAGGCCAGCAGCAGCCACAGGCTGCGGAGCATGGCGGCCGGCCGGCGTGGCGGACGCGGGCCGCCGGGTGGTCGGCATGTGATCGGAATCCTGGCCATCGATCGGGGGGGGATGCGGGAAGGGGAAGGGCGAGGATAGCAGACCGGTCCCGCGCTCCGCGCGCCGGCCCCGACCGGATCAGCGGGGGGTGGCGTCCGCCTCGAGGAGCGCGGCGAGCGGGCCCGCCGCGCCGGGCGGCCTCCGCCCTCAGCCCAGCACCGCCCGGCCCCGCAGGTAGCAGTCGCTGAAGCGCTCCAGGCCGTGGGAACCGCCATTCACCAGCCGGCGGGCGCCGGCCAGGTCGTTGCGCACCAGGGCTTCCTTGATTCCGCGCTCCCTGGCCTTCAGGAAGCTGGCGAGCAGGCGGGCGGCGATGATCGCCTCATTGGCCCGCTCCGGATCCGCCACCAGGGCCTTGCCCAGGCCGATGGCCCGGCCATGCTCCAGGTAGTTGGCCTTGCCGGTGAGTTGCACGAATCCGCGGCCGCGGTAGCGTTCCCCGTCGCCCGCCCGCCCGTTGCCGATGTCCGCCCGGCGGTCGTAGAGGTCGAAGGGCTGGCCGCCCGGGGAGGTGTTGAACCGCGAGACGCCCTCCGAGATGGGGACGAAGCCTTCCGTCTCGGCCCGGACGGTGGCGAGGGCCATCAGGATCATGGGCTTCTCCCGGAGGTCCGCCTCGGCCATGGCCTCCAGGATCGGCGGCAGGTTGCGCCGGATGTTCCGGATCGGCGTGACCGGGAACATGACACCGACCTTCTCCGGCGTCACGTCGCCGATGGCGCTCGGCAGCGTCGGATCCTCGGCCAGGCCGAGGGCGGAGAGGGTGCGCGGCCCGGCGATGCCGTCGGCGAGCAGGCCCCGGGCCAACTGGAAGGCGCGCAGCGCGGCCTCCGTCCCGGGACCGAAGCTGCCGTCGATCTTGCCGGGCGGAAACCCCAGCTTGGCCAGGCGCGCCTGCAGAACCTCCACCTCCGCACCCTTTGCGCCGGGTTCCAGGGTTTCCATGACTCTCACTCCTTCTTCGTGGCGTGCCCCGCGAGCCTGTGCGCGCGGTGCCCGCCGGTTGCATCGACATCGGCGATCGGGTGGCGCGCCTAGGGAATGACGGACAGATCGATGGGGTCGGCCGCCCGGGCTTCCTGGACCAGGCTGGCCGGGGCCGGCAGCGCGGCGGCCAGCAGCCGGTCGGCGCGGTAGGCGCCGCGGCCCCAGTTGGCGGTATCCCAGCCGGCGGGGCGGTCGGCGGTTTCCATCAGCAGCCGCTTGTAGGCGGCCGGCCAGCGCCATCCCGGCGCCCCGTAGGCGGCCCGCAGGTCGGCGCCGCGCCGGGCGAGCCAGAGCACGACGATGCCGGCGCAGAGGGCGGTGGCGTAGGAGGTGCCGGAACCCTGGCCCGAGATGAAGTATTCGAAGTCCGCATCGCGCCGCGCCCGGGCCCGCCGGATCCCGTCGGCAGGCCCGCAGACATCGACGAAGGGGCCGCGGGCGGCCCCGTCCCAGGGGGCGAAGCGGAAGGGATCGCCGGGATTGCCGTCGGGGCGGAGGCCGCCCACCGTCACGACGCGGTTGTAGCGGCCCGGATAGGTGACCTCGCGGATCACGTTGCCGGCGGCGGCGCAGACGATGACGCCGGCCTCGTAGGCCCGGTCGATGGCGTCCGAAAGCCGGCGGAAGGGCACGATGCCGCCCAGGCTCATGCTGACGACCCGGCAGCCCTGGCCGACCGCGTGGTCGATGGCCGCGGCGACGGAGCGCTGGACGGGGTCGATCAGCACCGAGTCGGTGACCCGGTAGGGGATCACGGCGGCTCCCGGCGCCGCCCCGTGGAAGGGCGGCTCCGAATCGTCGGGCGTGTCGTAGAAGCCGGCCAGCACGGACAGGGTGCTCGTGCCATGCCCGCCGTTGGGGCCCGAGAGGTTGTCGAAGGGGCCGTCCTCCTCGGGCGGGCGGAAATCCGGCCGGCTGTCGTCCGGAGGCGGCGGCCGGAAGAGGTTGAGCCCCAGGTCGGCGCGCACGAAGTCGCTGCCATCGCCTTGCGGGTCGGCGAACCCGAGGGCGGGGTGCCGGGTGCAGCCCGTATCGATGTGTCCGACGGGGATGCCCTGCCAGGGGAGGACGCTGGGCGAAGGGTCCAGCAGGGCCCAGGCCTTGTCGATGCCGGCGACGGTGAGCTGCCAGTCCAGGGCCACCGTGCGCCCGGCGACCCGGGCCGTGTCGCCCACCACGCCGGGCGGCGCGACACCGCTGGCGCCCGCATCGCGCAGGAAGCCGGGAATCTCGCTGCGGGCCGCGAGGCGGGCGGCGAACTCCCGGAAGCCGGCTGTCCTGACCTCGGCGGCGCCGGCGGCCAGGACCAGCCCGGACACGTCCCGGTCCGCCCGGCGGGTCGCGAGCAGTTCCTGGTGCCCGCCGGGCAGGTAACACCAGGGACCGTCCAGCCAGCAGAGGAGTTCGCCGGCCACCGGTCCGGCGGCCGCCTCGATGCGGGCCTGCAGTGCCGCCGGCGTGTCGCCGGGGGCGAGGCGCACCAGCAGGACCTTCGTGGATACGGGCTTGTCGGTCATGGCGGCTCCTTTCCAGGCGGCGCGGCGGGGGCTCGCGGCGGACCCGCCGCAATGCCAAGGGAATCCTGCGCCTTCGCCGCCCGTTGCGCAAGCCCCGCCGGCGCGATCAGGGGCGCCCGCCGGCCAGCCGGGCCCGGTATTCGCTCGGCGCCATCCCGGTCCATCCCAGGAAGGCCCGGTAGAAGGCCGACGGGTCGGCATAGCCGAGCTCCGCGGCGATGGCGGCCACCGGGGCCCGGGTCTTGGTCAGGCGGGCCAGGGCCAGGTCCCGGCGCAGGGCCTCCTTGACCTGGCGGAAGCTGGCGCCTTCCTCCGCCAGGCGCCGGTGCAGGCTGCGCGGGGAAGCGTGGAGCCGGGCCGCGATCTCCGGCAGGTCCGGCGAGGCCGGCAGGGCGGCCCGCAGCAGGTCGCGGACCCGTTGCACGGTGTCCCGGTCCCGGCGGTAAAGGGTGGTGATGCGGCCCGGTGCGCCGACCAGGAAGGCCTCCAGGGCCGCCTCGTCTCGGCGCACGGGCAGGTCCAGCAGGTTGGCCTGGAAGCGGGCCTCCAGCACCTCCGCCGCGAAGCCGGAGCGGGCCGTGTAGATGAGGCCGTAGTCGGCCGCATGGGCGGGCCGGGCAAAGGGGAAGTCCACCGCGTCGAGGGCCAGGCCGCGGCCGGCCAGCCAGCTGCCGAGGCCGTGGATCAGGCGCAGCAGCCACTCGTAGGCGAAGGTACGGCCGGCCTCCCCGGCGATGGGCGCCAGGGGGCGCGTCTCGGCGATGACCAGCCGGCCCTGCCCGCCCTGCCGGGCGACCCGGACCGCCATGTCCGGCAGCAGCACGCGCAGGAAGCGGGCCATGCGGTCCAGGGCCTCGGCCAGGGTGCCGGCACCGGGCAGCGAGCGCGCCAGCAGCTCGAAGCTGCCGACCCGCATCGGCTGGGAGAAGAGGGCGAAGGCCTCGTCGTCCAGTTCGCGGCCGAGCCGGTTGTACAGCTCGGCATAGGCGGCGATGGGCACCCGGGCCGCCGGATCGGCCAGGCTTTCGGGTGCGATGCCGGCCGCCGCCAGCACCGGCGCCGGGTCGCGGCCCAGGCGGTCCAGGCCGGCCAGCATGCCGGTGACGAAGCCCATGGCCACCGTGGCGCCCCGGCGGCCCGCCACCGGGATGGCGGAATTTGCCCTTCCATGTCTGTCGGACATCGTCTTCCCTTGATCTGTAGGGACTTGCGGTCCCGGGCTACCTTGGCGGATTTTGCACGATTAGCGGCCGGGCCGGCAATGGCGTCGCGCCGCCCGACGTCCTAAGATGCGCCTCTCGCCATCGTCCGCCCGCCGGGAGACCCGCCATGACCGATCTGTCCGTCGCCACCAAGCTCGTCCCCTACAAGCCGAAGAACAAGGTGCGCTTCGTCACCGCCGCCTCCCTCTTCGACGGCCACGACGCCTCCATCAACATCATGCGGCGCATCCTGCAATCGACCGGCAGCGAGGTGATCCACCTGGGCCACAACCGCTCGGTGGAGGAGATCGTCGTCGCGGCGCTGCAGGAGGACGTGCAGGGCATCGCCGTCTCCTCCTACCAGGGCGGCCACGTGGAGTACTTCAAGTACATGATCGACCTGCTGCGGCAGCGCGGCGGCGAGAACATCCAGGTCTTCGGCGGCGGCGGCGGCGTCATCGTGCCGGCGGAGATCCGCGAACTGCACGACTACGGCGTCAGCCACATCTACTCGGTGGAGGACGGCCAGAAGATGGGCCTCCAGGGCATGATCAACGACATGGTCCACCGCTGCGACAAGGACCTGACCCCCCTGGCCCCGAAGGACCTGAAGGCCCTCGAAGGCGGCGATCGCCGGGCCCTTGCCCGGGTCATCACGGCGCTGGAGAACGGCGCCTGGCCGGAGGGCGCGAAGAAGGAACTGCTGGAGAAGGCGGCGGCCCGGACGGTGCCCGCCCTGGGCATCACCGGCACCGGCGGCGCCGGCAAGAGTTCCCTGACCGACGAGCTGATCCGCCGCTTCCGCCTCGACCAGGAGGATGCGATCTCGGTGGCCATCGTCTCCATCGACCCCTCCCGCAAGCGCACCGGCGGGGCCCTGCTGGGCGACCGCATCCGCATGAACGCCATCAACCACCCGAAGATCTTCATGCGCTCGCTGGCCACCCGCGACACGGGTTCGGAAATCTCCAAGGCCCTGCCGGAAGTGCTGGCGGCCTGCAAGGTGGCCGGCTTCGACCTGATCGTCGTCGAGACCTCGGGCATCGGCCAGGGCGACGCGGCCATCGTGCCCCACGTGGATGTCTCCATGTACGTGATGACGCCGGAATTCGGCGCGGCGAGCCAGCTGGAGAAGATCGACATGCTCGACTTCGCCGACTTCGTGGCCATCAACAAGTTCGACCGCCGGGGGGCCTCCGACGCCCTGCGCGACGTGAGGAAGCAGTACCAGCGCAACCGGGAGCGCTTCGGCGAGGCGGTGGAGGCCATGCCCGTCTTCGGCACCATGGCCGCCCGCTTCAACGACGACGGGGTCACCGCCCTCTACCAGGCGCTGGCGCCCAGCCTGGCCGGCCACGGCCTGAAGCTCAAGCCCGGCAAGCTGCCGACGTCGGACGTGAAGCACTCCTCGCCGGGCCGGGCCATCGTGCCGGCCGAGCGCACCCGCTACCTGGCCGAGATCGCCGACACCGTGCGCGGCTACCACAAGCTCACCGCCGAGCAGTCGGCCGTCGCCCGGGAGCGCCAGTCCCTGCGCATCGCCAAGGCCGTCTTCGAGGGCTGCGGCAAGGAGGCGAGGGATTTCGACGAGCTGATCTCCTGGAAGGACGGCCAGTTGACGCCCCCGGCCCGCAAGCTGCTGGCCATGTGGCCGGACATGAAGAAGGCCTACGCCGGCGACGAGTACGTGGTGAAGATCCGCGACAAGGAGATCCGCACCGCCCTGGTCTCCGAGTCCCTTTCCGGCACCAAGATCCGCAAGGTGATCCTGCCCCGCTTCGAGGACGAGGGCGAACTGCTGCGCTTCCTGATGAGCGAGAACGTGCCGGGCTCCTTCCCCTTCACGGCCGGCGTCTTCGCCTTCAAGCGGGAGAACGAGGACCCGACCCGCATGTTCGCCGGCGAGGGCGATGCCTTCCGCACCAACCGCCGCTTCAAGAAGCTCTCCGAGGGCATGCCGGCAGTGCGCCTGTCCACCGCCTTCGACTCGGTGACCCTCTACGGCTGCGACCCGGACGAGCGGCCGGACATCTACGGCAAGGTGGGCAATTCCGGGGTCTCCCTCGCCACGCTGGACGACCTGAAGGTGCTCTACGGCGGCTTCGACCTCTGCGCCCCGAGCACCTCGGTGTCCATGACCATCAACGGCCCGGCGCCGATGATCCTGGCCATGTACTTCAATGCCGCCATCGACCGGCAGGTCGAGAAGTTCGTCGCCGACAACGGCCGCGAGCCCACCGAGGACGAGGCCGAGAAGATCCGCGAATGGACTTTGTCCACGGTGCGCGGCACGGTGCAGGCCGACATCCTGAAGGAGGACCAGGGCCAGAACACCTGCATCTTCTCCACCGAGTTCGCCCTCAAGATGATGGGCGACATCCAGGAGTTCTTCGTGCACCACCAGGTGCGCAACTTCTACTCGGTGTCCATCTCCGGCTACCACATCGCCGAGGCCGGGGCGAACCCCATCAGCCAGCTCGCCTTCACGCTGGCCAACGGCTTCACCTATGTCGAGAGTTACCTGGCGCGGGGCATGCACATCGACGACTTCGCGCCCAACCTGAGCTTCTTCTTCAGCAACGGCATGGACCCGGAATACTCGGTGATCGGCCGGGTGGCGCGCCGCATCTGGGCGGTGGCCATGAAGAACAAGTACGGCGCCAACGAGCGCTCCCAGAAGCTCAAGTACCACATCCAGACCTCGGGCCGCTCGCTGCACGCCCAGGAGATGGACTTCAACGACATCCGCACCACCCTGCAGGCCCTGATCGCCATCTACGACAACTGCAACTCCCTGCACACCAACGCCTACGACGAGGCCATCACCACGCCCACCGAGGAGAGCGTGCGCCGGGCCATGGCCATCCAGCTCATCATCAACCGGGAATGGGGCGTGGCGAAGAACGAGAACCCGAACCAGGGCGCCTTCGTGATCGAGGAGCTGACCGACCTGGTGGAGGAGGCGGTGCTGAAGGAGTTCGAGGCCATCGCCGCCCGGGGCGGCGTGCTCGGCGCCATGGAAACCGGCTACCAGCGCGGCAAGATCCAGGAGGAGTCGCTGTACTACGAGCACAAGAAGCACGACGGCTCCTACCCCATCGTCGGCGTGAACACCTTCCTGAACCCCCACGGCTCCGGCGTCTCCGGCGAGATCGAGCTGGCCCGCTCGACGGAGGAGGAGAAGCAGTCGCAGCTTTCGCGCCTGCGCGACTTCCACGCCCGCAATGCCGACGAGGCGCCGGTCTGGCTGGGGCGCCTCAGGCAGGCGGTGATCGGGAACCGCAACGTCTTCGAGGTGCTGGTGGGCGCCGTGCGCCACTGCTCCCTGGGGCAGATCAGCAACGCCCTCTACGAGGTGGGCGGGCAGTACCGGCGCAGCATGTAGGAGAACCCGGGCCGGCGGTCGCCGGCCCGCAACGACAAGGAGCCGCCGATCCGGGCCCTGCCCGGACGAGCGGGATTCCAGGGGCCCGACCGAGAGTCTTTGCCTACCGGGATAGAGGAGACCATGTCCGCCATCGACGCCTTCCTGCAAGCCAGGGATTTCCTGCTTGCCAACCGCACCGACTACGCCGCCGCCATCGCCGGCTTCCGCTGGCCGGCAATGGCCGAATTCAACTGGGCCCTCGATTACTTCGACGCCACGGCCCGCGGCAACGACCGCCCGGCCCTCTGGGTGGTGGGCGAGGACGGCGGCGAGCAGAAGCTCTCCTTCGCCGAGATGTCGGCGCGCTCGAACCGGGTGGCCAACTACCTGCGCGGCCTGGGCGTGAAACGGGGCGACCGCATCCTGATGATGCTGGGCAACGAGGTGCCCCTGTGGGAGACCATGCTGGCGGCCATCAAGCTGGGGGCCGTGGTGATTCCCTCGACGCCGCTGCTGACTACCGAGGACCTGCGCGACCGGCTGGAGCGCGGCGAGGTTCGCCACGTGGTGGCGAGCGCCGTGCATGCGCCCAAGTTTGCCGGCCTGCCCGGCGATTACACCCGCATCGCGGTCGGTGCCCCGGCCGAGGGCTGGCTGGACTTCGCCGCCTCCGCCGCCTCTTCCGCCGATTTTTCCCCGGACGGGCCGACCCGCGCCGACGACCCCTTCCTGCTCTACTTCACCTCGGGCACCACGGCCAAGCCGAAGCTGGTCCTCCACACCCAGCAGAGCTATCCCGTCGGCCACCTCTCCACGATGTTCTGGATCGGCCTGCAGCCCGACGACGTGCATCTCAACATCTCCTCCCCGGGCTGGGCCAAGCACGCCTGGAGCTGCTTCTTCGCCCCCTGGAACGCCGGCGCCTGCATCTTCATCTACAACTACTCGCGTTTCAGCGCCCAGGCCCTGCTCGGGGTGCTGGAATCGAAGGGCGTGACCACCCTGTGCGCGCCGCCCACCGTCTGGCGCATGCTGATCCAGGAAGACCTGGGCGCCCACCGGGAGCGCCTGAAGCTGCGCGAGGTGATCGGCGCCGGCGAGCCCCTGAACCCGGAGATCATCGACCAGGTGAGGAACGCCTGGGGACTCACGCTGCGCGACGGCTTTGGCCAGACCGAGACGACGGCCCAGATCGGCAATTCCCCCGGCCAGGCGGTGAAGCCCGGTTCCATGGGCCGGCCCCTGCCGGGCTATGGCGTCGTGCTTCTCGACGCGGCCGGCCGGGAGGCGGACGAGGGCGAGGTCTGCCTGGTCATGGACCCGCGTCCGCTCGGCCTCATGGTGGGCTACATGGACAATGCCGAAAAGACCGCCGACGTGATGCGTGACGGCTACTACCGCACGGGCGACGTGGCCAGCCGCGATGCCGACGGCTACATCACCTACGTGGGCCGGGCCGACGACGTGTTCAAGGCCTCCGACTACCGCATCAGCCCCTTCGAGCTGGAGAGCGTCCTCCTCGAGCACCCGGCCGTCGTCGAGGCCGCCGTCGTACCCAGCCCGGACCCGGTGCGCCTGGCCGTTCCCAAGGCCTTCGTGATCCTGGCCCAGGGCGTCGAGCCGACCCGGGAACTGGCCCGGGACATCTTCCTCTTCCTGCGCGACCACCTGTCGCCCTTCAAGCGCATCCGCCGGCTGGAGTTCTCGGACCTGCCCAAGACCATCTCCGGCAAGATCCGCCGCGTCCAGTTGCGGGCGGTGGAGGAGGAGCGCCGGAAGAAGGGCGAGAAGGTCGCGCTGGAATTCTTCGAGGAAGACTTCCCCGAACTGAAGGGCTGAGGGCACCCGGCGGGGCCCGGCCCCGCCCCCCGTTCGCGGCCCCTTCGCAGCCCCGCCGGCGGCGGACGGGTCGCCCTTTTCCGCGCCAGCGCCGATAATGGCGGGCCCCTTTGCCCGTCTGCCCCGCCGTTCCCGCCATGCGCTTCCTCGCCCAAGCCGCCCTCGTCGTCCGCCTCGAGACCGCCTATTACAGGCGGCACACGCGGCTGCTGCTGGCGGCCCTGGCGGTGACGCTGATTCCGGCCATCTACGTGCTGATCTACCTGGAGAGCGTCTGGGACCCGGCCTCCCACACGGGGGCGCTGCAGGTGGCCCTGGTGAACCTGGACCGGGACATCCGCTACCACGACCAGACCTTCAACCTGGGGCGCGAGGTGGCGGCCAAGCTGAAGGCCGGGCGGCGCTTCGGCTACCAGGACATGGCGGACCCGGAAACGGCACGCCGGGGCGTCAGGGAAGGGCGCATGGCCTTCGCCCTCATCATTCCCGCCGACTTCAGTTCCAACGCCGTGCCGGGCGCCGATCCCGGGGCGGGGCAACTCGAGATATTCACGTCGGAAGGCAACAGCTACCAGGCGGCCAATCTCGCCCGCCGCTTCGCCGACGACCTGGGTTACGAGATCAACGAAAGGCTCAACGAACGGCGCTGGGCCCTGGTGCTCTCCAAGGCGACCGGCTCCCGGCGCAGCCTCGAGCAGCTCAATACCGCCGTGGACCAACTGGCCCGGGGCGCCCACGACCTGGCCGCCGGCAGCGGCCAGGCGGCGCAGGGGGCGGAGGCCCTGGGCAAAGGGGCGCAGCGCCTGGACCAGGGCGCGGGGCGCCTTGCCGCCGGCGCCCGGGAACTCGGCGCCGGGTTGCGCACCCTGGCGTCGAAGCAGCCGGCGCCGGCCGACCTGCAGCGCCTGAAGGCCGGCAGCGACGCCGTGGCGGGCGGCAGCGCCGAGCTGGCCCGGGGCCTGGCCACGCTGCAGGCGGGCAGCCAGCAGCTCCATGCCGGCGCCGCCGCCTTCCGGGACGAGGCCTCCTCCAGCCTGTTGCTGGGCGGGCGCGTCCTCGAGGGGGCGGAGCAGATGGCCGACGGCCTGGAAAAGCTGGACTCGGGCCTGCGCGGCGCCGTGGGCGCCCAGCACCGGCTATCGGAAGGGGCGCAGCGGGTGGGCGAGGGCGTCGGCCTGCTGACGGCCGGCGTGCAGGCCCAGGGGAGCGCCCTGCAGGCCATGGTGGCGGCGCTGCCGCCGGACGGGCAACTGGACGAGCTGACGGCCGGCAGCAGCCGCCTCGTCCAGGGGGCCGCCGGCCTCGTGGACGGCAACCGCCGCCTGCGCGACGGCGCCCACCGCTTGGCCACGGGCATCGACCTGCTGGCCGACGCCCTGCCCGACCCGCCGGGGGTCGAGGGCAGCGCCGCCGGCCTGGCCAACTCGGTGAGCCCTCGGGTCGTCGTCGAGGCCCCGGTGCAGAGCAACGGCGCCGCCTATGCCCCCAACATCATTCCGGCGGCCCTCTGGCTGGGCGCCGGCATCGCCGCCTTCCTGATCCACGTGCGGGTCCTGCCGCGGGAAGCCCGCGACTTTTCGCCGCTGGCGCAGGTGGCCGGCAAGCTTGCCCTGCCCACCTTCCTGTCCCTGGCCCAGGCGCTGCTCGTGCTGCTGGCGGTGGTCTTCCTGCTGCAGGCGAGGGTGGCGAACCTGCCGGCCTTCGCCCTCACGCTGGCCGTGGGGACCCTGACCTTCCTGCTCATCGTCTTCGCCCTGACCCGGGCCTTCGGCGACGCGGGCAAGGCGCTCTCCATCCTCTTCCTGGCCGTGCAGCTTTCCTCTTCCGGCGGCATCCTGCCGGTGGAGTTGAGCGGCCGGCTGTTCATGGACCTGAGCCCCTGGATGCCCCTGACCTGGGTGGTGAAGGCCATCAAGGCCACGCTGTTCGGGGCCTACGACCAGGCCTGGCAGTTCCCCCTGCTGCTGGTGGCCGCCATGGGCGCCATCGCCGCCGGCCTTGCCGCCACCGTCGGCAAGTGGCGTTTCGTCGAGTCGTCCGCGATCCGGCCGGCGGTCGATTTCTGAGGCGTCGCGGTCCGTTTTGAGGACTTGGCGAACGGCGCGATAATGCGCTGCACAATTTCCGTCGAAAGGAGGCAGACATGAGCATCAACAAGGTGGGCGTCATCGGCGCCGGTCTGATGGGCAATGGCATCACCCAGGCCTGCGCGGTCGTGGGCATCGACGTGGTGATGGTGGACATCAACGAGGCCGCCGTGCAGAAGGGCCTGAACACCATCTCCGGCAGCCTCGACCGGCTGGTCAAGAAGGAAAAGATGAACGCCGAGCAGAAGGCGGCGGCGATGGGCCATATCAAGGCGACGACGAACCTGGCCGACGTGGCCGGGGCGGACATCGTCATCGAGGCGGCCACCGAGAACCTGGACCTGAAGCTGCGCATCCTGAAGGACATCGAGTCGGCGATCGGCCCGAACACGCTGATCGCCAGCAATACTTCCTCGATCTCCATCACCAGGCTGGCCGCGTCCACCGGCCGGCCGGACAAGTTCATCGGCATGCACTTCTTCAACCCGGTGCCGATGATGGCCCTGGTGGAGCTGATCCGGGGCCTGCAGACCTCGGACGCCACCCACGCGGCCGTCGAGGACCTGGGCCGGCGCCTGGGCAAGACGCCGATCACGGTGAAGAACAGCCCGGGCTTCGTGGTGAACCGCATCCTCTGCCCGATGATCAACGAGGCCATCTTCGCCTATGGCGAGGGCCTGGCGACGGCCGAGGAGATAGACGAGGGCATGAAGCTGGGCTGCAACCACCCGATCGGTCCCCTGGCCCTGGCCGACCTGGTGGGCCTGGACACCATGCTGGCGGTGATGGAGGTCTTCCACGAGGGCTTCGGCGATCCCAAGTACCGGCCGGCGCCCCTGTTGAAGGAAATGGTGGCGGCGGGCTACCTGGGCCGCAAGTCCGGCCGGGGCTTCTACAAGTACTGATCCGATCCGGCCCGGAGGCCGACGACCGGCGGCGTTCCCCGATGGGGCGCCGCCGGTTTTTCATTGGGGCCGTCGCGGATCGGGTGGGCGGGTCGCCGCGGCAGGCGTGCGCGCGAGCGGTTCGGGGAACGCAGGGAGGTCGCAACGGGAATCCCCGCACGGCAAGCCCGGCGCCGCGCCATCGCCTCCCGTCCCTCCCCCTACTGCCCCCCGAACCTCCGCAGGCCGTCCAGGTCCAGGATGTCGAGGCCCCCGTATTCCACCGCGATGAAACCGGCATCCTCGAGGATCTTGAGGGACTTGTTCACCCGTTGCCGGGAAACGCCGGCCAGGTAGCCGATCTCCTCCTGGGAGATGGCGAGCTTGCGGCTGAGGCCGGGGTAGAGGACGGGGTTGTAGAGGGCGGTGAGGCAGCGGGCGACGCGGGTATCGGTGTCGAGCAGGCGTTCCGACTCCAGCAGCCCGATGAACTGCCCGAGGCGCTCGTTCAGCTGGGCGAGCAGGAAGCGGTTGAAGGAAATGCTGTTGTCGAGGAGCCAGTGGAAGGTGTCCCGCCGCATGCAGGCGATGCAGGAGTCGCGCAGGGCGATGGCATCGAAGCGGCGCGGCTCGGTCTTCATCATGGAGCCTTCGCCGAACCAGCCGCCGGCGGGCACGCCGGTCAGCGTGGCCGTCTTGCCGGTGACCCAGTCGCTGGAGAGCTTGACCAGTCCGTCGAGGACGCCGAACCAGTACTCCACCGGTTCTCCCTTGCGGCAGACGAAGCCGCCCGCCGTGATGCGGCGCAACGTAATTCCGCCCCGCGCGCGGGCATAGTCCTCGTCGGACAAGCCCTTTGCCCACATGGCGCGCCGCAGCATCTGCTCGGCGTCGGGCGGAATTAATTTTTCGGAATTGTCAGCCACGCGACAATTATAGGCGGGGCACCCCCCTAAACTCCGCCGACGTCTGATCGGGCCACTGGGCCCCGGACGTCCGCCGGGTAGAATGGGCGCCCACAATAATGCGCCGGGCCCGGAGACGCGAGAACCGGGTATCCCCGGACACGGATTCGCAACGGAGGAGATGCACCCATGGCAACGCCATCGGGCGGAGCGGCCGACGCTCCGCTGAATACCTTTCCCCGCCTGCTGCTGGAGCATGCGCGGCTGCGCGGCGACCGGCCGGCCATCCGCGAGAAGGATCTGGGGATATGGCAGACCTGGACCTGGGCCCAGGTGGCGGAGGAGGCCAAGGCCATGGCCTGCGGCCTGGCGGAACTGGGCTTCCGGCGCGGCGACCGGCTGGCCATCATCGGCGACAACCGGCCCCGCCTCTACATCGCGATGAGCGCGGTGCAGATCCTCGGCGGCATTCCGGTGCCCATGTACCAGGACGCGGTGGCCGCGGAAATGTCCTTCGTGCTCCAGGACGCCGGCATCCACATCGCGATCGTCGAGGACCAGGAGCAGGTGGACAAGCTCCTGGAGATCAAGGACCAGTGCCCCGAGCTGCTGCACATCGTCTATGACGAGCCGCGCGGCCTGCGCCACTACACCCAGCCCTTCCTGCACGGCCTGGAGGAAATGCTGGCCATGGGGGCGATCCACGACAGGAACCAGCCCGACTTCATCGCCCAGGAAATTGCCAGGGGGGCGCCGGACGACGTCTCCATCATGCTCTACACCTCGGGCACGACGGGCAAGCCGAAGGGCGTCTGCCAGACCCACGGCTCCTTCATCCAGGCCGCCGAGAGCGGCATCGGCTTCGACCGCCTGACCGACCAGGAGGACATCCTGTCCTACCTGCCCATGGCCTGGGTGGGCGACCACCTGTTCTCTTTCGCGCAGGCCATGGTGGCGGGCTTCACGGTGAATTGCCCCGAATCCGGCGACACGGTGATGACGGACCTGCGGGAGATCGGGCCGACCTATTACTTCGCACCGCCCCGGGTCTTCGAGAACCTGCTGACCCAGGTGCTGATCCGCATGGAGGATGCCAGCGCCATCAAGCGCGCCGTCTTCCATTACTTCATGGAGGTGGCCAAGCGCTGCGGCGCCGAAATCCTCGACGGCAAGCCCGTGAGCGGTGCCGACCGGCTGCTCTACTCGCTCGGGAAGCTGCTCGTGTACGGCCCCCTGCGAAACGTGCTCGGCATGAGCCGCATCCGGGTCGCCTACACGGCCGGCGCCGCCATCGGCCCGGACCTGTTCCGCTTCTACCGTTCCATCGGCATCAACCTGAAGCAGCTCTACGGCTCCACCGAGACCTGCGCCGCCGTCTGCCTGCAGCCGGACCGGCAGATCAAGCTCGATTCCGTCGGGCCGCCGGCGCCCGGCGTCGAGGTGAAGATCGCCGACAGCGGCGAGGTGCTGGTGCGCGGCAAGATGCTGTTCAAGGAGTACTACAAGCGTCCGGACTCCACCGCCGAATCCATCGATGCCGAGGGCTTCTTCCACACGGGCGACGCGGGCTTCTTCGACAGCGACGGACACCTGAAGATCATCGACCGGGCCAAGGACGTGGGCAAGCTGGCCAACGGCGCCATGTTCGCCCCCAACTACATCGAGAACAAGCTCAAGTTCTTCCCCCACATCAAGGAGGCGGTCGCCTTCGGCCACGACCGGGACATGGTCTGCGCCTTCATCAACATCGACATGGGCTCCGTGGGCAACTGGGCGGAGCGGCGAGGGCTGGCCTACGCCGGGTATACGGACCTGGCGACCAAGAAGGAGATCGGGGACCTGATCCAGGAGTGCGTGGAGAAGGTGAATGCGGAACTGGCGGCGGACGCCATGGTGGCCGATACGCAGATCCACCGTTTCCTGGTGCTGCACAAGGAACTGGATCCGGACGACGACGAACTGACGCGGACCCGCAAGGTGCGCCGTGGCTTCATCAGCGAAAAGTATGCGGTGCTGATCGACGCCCTCTACGCGGGCAAGGCGAGCCAGTTCATCGAAACCCAGGTCAAGTTCGAGGACGGGCGGACGGGCAAGGTGTCCGCCGACCTCGTGATCCGGGACGCGAAGGTTTTTCCGGCCGCGGCCGCAAAACAGGCAGCCTAAGCAAATGTCGGCCCCCATCCCCCCCCGCCCCCCTTCCCGAGGAAGGGGGGTGACCACGGTTCGCGGGCTGCGCCCGCTCCGGTTCATTGACTTGCCGTCTCCTTGGGACGGCCCGGCGGAGACGGCATAGAGCATGGCAAGACAGATCGGCGAGGTCGTCCTCGACCTGCGCAACATTTCGCTCCGTTTCGGCGGCGTCAAGGCGCTGACGGACATTTCGTTCAATGTCCGCGAGCACGAGGTCCGCGCCATCATCGGGCCCAACGGGGCGGGCAAGAGCTCCATGCTCAACGTCATCAACGGCGTGTACCACCCCCAGGAGGGAGAGATCGTCTTCCATGGCGAGGTGAGGCACGACATGGATACCCATGCGGCGGCGGAGGCGGGCATCGCCCGCACCTTCCAGAACATCGCGCTGTTCAAAGGGATGTCCGTGCTGGACAACCTGATGACGGGCCGCAACCTGAGGATGCGCACCAACTTCCTGCAGCAGGCCCTGTGGTGGGGACCCGCCCGCCGGGAGGAACTGGAGCATCGTCGCAAGGTGGAGGACGTGATCGACTTCCTGGAGATCGAGCACATCCGCAAGACGCCGGTCGGGCGCCTGCCCTATGGCCTGCAGAAGCGCGTGGAACTCGGGCGGGCCCTGGCCGCGGAACCGACCATGCTGCTGCTCGACGAGCCCATGGCCGGCATGAACGTGGAGGAGAAGCAGGACATGTGCCGCTTCATCCTCGACGTGAACGACCAGTTCGGCACGACCATCGTCCTCATCGAGCACGACATGGGCGTGGTGATGGACATCTCCGACCGGGTCGTCGTCCTGGACTACGGCAAGAAGATCGGCGACGGCACCCCGGAAGAGGTCAAGAGCAATCCCGAAGTCATCGCGGCCTATCTGGGCACGCAGCATTGATGGTTGAGACAGTGGAGAGTGGAGAGTCGAGAGGGACGGGCGAACCCCGGCTTGCTGCCCTCCACTCGCGACTCTCGGCTAGGAGCTAAAGAATGCAATTTTTCTTCGAAGTCCTGATCGGCGGCCTCCTGTCGGGTGTCATGTACTCCCTGGTGGCCCTCGGCTTCGTGCTGATCTACAAGGCCTCCGGGGTCTTCAACTTCGCCCAGGGGGCCCTGGTCTATTTCGCGGCGCTGACCTTCGTCGGCATCATGGAAAAGGGGGTGCCCTTCTCGGGGGCGGTGGTCCTGGCGCTGGGGTCCATGGTGATCCTCGGCATCCTGACCGAGCGGGTCGTCCTGCGGCCCCTGGTCAACCAGCCCCAGATCACGCTGTTCATGGCGACCATCGGGCTTTCCTTCTTCGTCGAGGGCCTGGCCCAGATGATGTGGGGTGCCAGCACGCGGCGCATCGACCTGGGCATCCAGGACGAGCCGATTCCCTACGTGCTCGAGCAATTCAACATCGTCATCAGTTCCTTCGACCTGACCGCGGCGGCCATCGCCGGGATGCTGGTGGCGGGGCTGGCGGTCTTCTTCCAGAAGACCAAGATCGGACGGGCCCTGCGGGCGGTGGCCGACGACCACCAGGCGGCGCTGTCCATCGGCATTCCCCTGCAGCACATCTGGGCCATCATCTGGTCCGTGGCCGGTTTCGTGGCCCTGGTGGCCGGCATGCTCTGGGGCGCCCGCAATGGTGTCCAGTTCGCCCTCACCTTCGTGGCCCTGAAGGCGCTGCCGGTGCTGATCCTTGGCGGCTTCGAATCGGTCCCCGGGGCCATCGTCGGCGGCCTGATCATCGGCGCCTCGGAAAAGCTGGCCGAGGTCTATATCGGACCCATGGTGGGCGGCGGCATCGAGAACTGGTTCCCCTACGTACTGGCGCTGCTGTTCCTGCTCGTTCGCCCCGAAGGTCTCTTCGGCGAGAAGCATATCGACCGGGTCTGAGGGCGACATGTTTTCATGGAAGGCTGGCTTGAACGAAGTGGCAGTCAAGCGAAGCGGCAGTAACCACAAGCACATCGACCGCGTCTGAGGCAGACAAGATATGTTCTACAGAGAAACCGGCCAGTTCAAGACCAGTTACGCGGCGGATCAGCAGATCTTCCCGATCCGCCAGGACCGCATCGGCGTCGGCCTGCTGGTCGTCTTCGCCTTCGCCGTCGTGCCCTTCGTGGCCGATCAGTACTGGTTCTCGGCGATCCTCATTCCCTTCCTGATCTTCTCGCTGGCCGCCCTGGGGCTCAATATCCTGACGGGATACGCGGGGCAGCTCTCCCTCGGCTCGGCGGCCTTCATGGCCGTGGGGGCCTTCGGCGCCTACAACTTCATCCTGCGCGTGCCTGGCATGCCGCCGGTGATCGCCTTCCTGCTGGGGGGGCTGTGCGCCGCCCTGGTCGGGATCGCCTTCGGCCTGCCTTCCCTGCGCATCAAGGGCTTCTACCTGGCGGTGGCGACCCTGGCGGCGCAGTTCTTCGTGGTCTGGGCCCTGACCAAGTTCGGCTGGTTCTCCAACTACTCCAGTTCCGGGGTCATTTCGGCGCAGGACATCACCGTGCTCGGGATCGCCATCGATACGCCGGTGAAGAAATACCTGCTGACGCTCTCCATCGTCTCGGTGCTGGCGCTGGCGGCGAAGAACATGGTGCGCTCGAACACGGGGCGCTCGTGGATGGCGGTGCGCGACATGGACGTGGCGGCCGAGGTGATCGGCATCCCCCTGATGAAGACCAAGCTGCTGGCCTTCGCGGTCAGTTCCTTCTACTGCGGGGTGGCTGGCGCCCTTGCGGCGTTCTGCTACCTGGGGACGGTGGAGCCGGAGTATTTCACCCTGGACCTCTCCTTCCGCATCCTGTTCATGATCATCATCGGCGGCGTCGGGTCCATCCTCGGGTCCTTCCTGGGGTCGGCCTTCATCGTGCTGCTGCCCATCGTGCTCAACATCACCCTGCACCCGATGTTCGGCCTGTTCGGCATCGAGATCTCCAGCGAGGTCACCTCGAACATGGAACTGATGGTGTTCGGCGCATTGATCATCTTCTTCCTCGCCGTCGAGCCCCATGGCCTGGCCCGGCTGTGGCAGATCGGCAAGGAAAAGCTCAGAATCTGGCCCTTCCCCCATTGAGTTGCGGGAAGTCCTGGATATTTCACACACGGAGGAGACAAACATGACCAAATTGAAAAACACCCTCGCGGCGCTGGCGTCCATTGGCGCCCTGCTGACGGCGGCCCCGGCCGTGCAGGCGGATGACCAGTTCATCTCCCTGCTCAGCTACCGCGTCGGCCCCTACGGCAACAACGGCATCTCGGTCTTCGGCGGCTGGATTGACTACATGAACCTGGTCAACATGAAGGGCGGGGTCAATGGCGTCAAGCTGGCCTGGGAAGAGTGCGAGACCGAGTACAACAACGCCCGCGGCGTCGAGTGCTACGAGCGCCTGAAGGGCAAGAGCCCGACCAAGGGGACGATGATCCATCCGGTGTCCACCGGCATCTCCTATTCGCTGCTCGACAAGACCCTGGCCGACAAGGTGCCCCTGGTCATGATCGGCTACGGCCGCACGGATGCCATCGACGGCCGCTTCTTCCCCTACGCCTTCCCGCTCGTGACCACCTACCAGATGCAGGCCTCGGCCATGCTGAAGTTCATGGCCTCCCGCGACGGCGGCAAGGAGACGGCCGACCTGAAGGGCAAGAAGGTGGCCTTCGTTTATCACGACTCGGCCTTCGGCAAGGAGCCGCTGGAAGTGCTGCGCGCGGAAGCCGGCCTGAACAAGTTCGAACTGGTCGAGATTCCCGTCGCCCACCCTGGCATCGAGCAGACGGCCCAGTGGCAGCAGGTGCGCCAGGCCAAGCCGGACTGGGTGATCTTCTGGGGCTGGGGCGCCATGAATTCCGCCGGCCTGCAGGCCGCCCAGAAGGTAGGCTTCCCGCGCGAGCGCATGGTCGGCGTCTGGTGGGCCGGCGCCGAGGAGGACACGGTTCCCGCCGGTCCGGGCGCCAAGGGCTACATCGCCGCCAACTTCGGCATCACGGGCAAGGACATCCCGCTGATCCAGGAGATCCAGAAGACCGTTTACGGCGCCGGCAAGGGCAACATGAAGGACGCGACGAAGATCGGCTCCGTCCTGTACTCCCGCGGCGTCCTGCACGGCATCATCACCGTCGAGGCCATCCGCAAGGCCCAGGAAAAGTACGGCAAGAAGGTGCTGTCCGGCGAGGAGATCCGCTGGGGCCTGGAGAACCTGAAGATCGACCAGGCGAAGCTCAAGGAACTGGGCGCCGCCGGCATGATGCCCGACCTGAAGGTGAGCTGCACCGACCACGAGGGGTCCGGCCTGGTGATGTTCCAGCAGTGGGATGGCGCCAAGTGGAACAAGCTGACCGATTACTTCGAGGGCAACCGCAAGCTGGTCCGCCAACTGCTCGACGCCTCGGCGAAGAAGTATGCCGAGGAGAAGAAGATCACCCCGGTGGAATGCGCTGCGGGTGACGCGGCGCCGGCCAAGGGCAAGAAGTAAACGCAGCAGGACGGGTGGCGCCCCCCGGGGCGCCGCCCTCCCGAACCCAGAACGATTCCGCCCTCCGAGTCCCAGCATGAGCGCCTACCTGACCGTCAACAACATCGAGGTCATCTACGACCACGTCATCCTCGTCCTCAAGGGTGTCTCCCTCCAGGTGCCCCAGGGCAAGATCGTGGCCCTGCTGGGCGCCAACGGGGCCGGCAAGACGACGACGCTGAAGTCGATCTCCAACCTGCTGCGCGCCGAGCGCGGCGAGGTGACCAAGGGCAACATCGAGTTCCAGGGCCGCCGGGTGGACCAGCTGACGCCCAACGAGCTGGTCAAGGGCGGCGTCATCCAGGTCATGGAGGGGCGCCACTGCTTCGGCCACCTGACGGTGGAGGAGAACCTGCTGACGGGTGCCTACACCCAGTCCCTGTCGCGGGCCCAGCTGAAGCAGAACCTGGAAAAGGTCTACACCTACTTCCCGCGCCTGAAGCAGCGGCGGACTTCCCAGTCCGGCTATACCTCCGGCGGCGAGCAGCAGATGACCGCCATCGGCCGGGCCCTGATGGCCAGTCCGGAAATGATCCTGCTCGACGAGCCTTCGATGGGCCTGGCGCCGCAGATCGTCGAGGAAATCTTCGAGATCGTCAGGGACCTGAACAGCCGGGAGAAGGTGAGCTTCCTCCTGGCCGAGCAGAACACCATGGTTGCCCTGCGCTATGCCGACTTCGGCTACATCCTGGAAAACGGGCGGGTCGTGATGGAGGGCGAGGCCAAGGACCTGCGGGACAACGAAGACGTGAAGGAGTTCTACCTCGGGCTGTCGTCCCAGGGGCGGAAGAGCTTCCGCGACATCAAGCATTACCGCCGCCGCAAACGCTGGCTCGCTTGAGGAACCCCGATCGCGCGGCGCGCTGCGGCGTTGCTCGGGGGCTTGCATAGCGCTGCTATGCGGCGCCCCCTCGCGCCTTGCATCGCTTGGCGCTCTGGGCCCCTCCCCTTACTAGGAAATTGTCATGGCTGAACATTTCGACGCACTGGAAACCCGCGACCCGGCGGAGCGCGAACGGGACCTGATGGCGCGGCTGCCCGAGCAGGTGGCCCACGCGAAGGCGAATGCCCCCTACTACGCCGAGGCCCTGGCCGGGATCGACCCGGTGGGAGTGAATTCCCGGGCGGCGCTGGCGGCGCTGCCGGTGCTGCGCAAGCACGCGCTGATCGAGCTGCAGAAGGCGCGGCGGCCATTCGGCGGCCTGGTCACCTCCGGGTGGGGGCGGCTCGGCCGGGTGTTCTCGTCACCCGGTCCCATTTACGAGCCGGAGGGGCGCGGCGACGACTACTGGCGGACGGCCCGATCGCTGTTCGCGGCCGGCTTCCGGCCGGGCGACCTGATCCACAACAGTTTCTCCTACCACATGACGCCGGGGGCCTGGATCCTCGAGGCGGGTGCGCGGGCCCTGGGCTGCACGGTGTTTCCGGGCGGCGTCGGGCAGACCGAGCAGCAGGCCCAGGCCATGGGCGACCTGCAGCCGAACGGCTACGTGGGTACACCGTCCTTCCTGCGCATCCTGCTCGAGAAGGCGGATGAACTGGGGGTGGCGATTCCGGCCCTGCGCAAGGCCCTGGTCTCCGGCGAGGCCTTCCTGCCGCCGGTGAGGGAAGCGCTGCGCGCCCGTGGAGTGGAGGGCTACCAGGCCTACGCGACCGCCGACCTGGGGGTCATCGCCTATGAGACGGCGGCCCGCGAGGGGCTCGTCGTCGACGAGGGGGTGATCGTCGAGATCGTCCGCCCGGGGACGGGGGATCCGGTGCCGGAAGGGGAGGTGGGCGAGGTGGTGGTCACCAACTTCAACGGGGACTACCCCCTGCTCCGTTTTGGTACCGGGGACCTGTCGGCGGTGCTCCCCGGCCTTTCTCCCTGCGGCCGGACCAACATGCGCATCCGGGGCTGGATGGGGCGCGCCGACCAGACGACCAAGGTGAAGGGCATGTTCGTCCATCCCGAGCAGGTCGCCGAGGTGGTCAAGCGCCATCCGGCCATCGCCCGGGCGCGCTTGGTGGTGACCAATCCGGACAGCAACGACCAGATGACCCTGATCTGCGAGGCGGTGGCGGACGAGTCCCTGGGCCTGTCCATCGCCGACAGCCTGCGCGATGTCACGAAACTGCGCGGCGAGGTGCGCTTTGCCGCCCCGGGGAGCCTGGCCAACGACGGCAAGGTGATCGAGGACGCGCGAAAGTACGACTGAGGACGGCCGCGCGGGGGGCCGGTGGTGCGGCCCGCCAACCACCCCGACGGCGGGGTGCGCCAACCGTAGCCGCGCGGGACGGCCGCCTACTTCTTCTTCTTCGGCTCGTCCGGAGTCGTCTCCGCGCCGGCCGCTTCCGTCTTTTGGCCCAGACCCCAGGGCCAGAACGCCGGATTGAACGCGGCGGCGGCATTGGAGAACAGGTTGCCGGCGTTCTCGCCGCTGGCCGATTCACTGATGGCCTGCATGGTGCGCAGGGTCAGACGCTGCATCTCGAGGCCCTGGATGCTCATCTGCAGGGTCTGCAGGTTCATCTTCAGCCATCCTTCGACGGCCTTCAGGTTGGCAATCTGCTTGTCCAACTCGTCCACGTCCAGCGTCGGGGTCACGATTCCGGGCAGGGGGAAGCCCATGTTGCCCCACATCTGCTTCAGGAAATCGAGGGGATCGGGATTCTGGTTGCTCATCTGGCACCTCCTTGGGGTTTCGTTC
Organism: Pseudomonadota bacterium; assembly: GCA_052035955.1. GTDB lineage: Bacteria > Pseudomonadota > Gammaproteobacteria > Burkholderiales > Rhodocyclaceae > JAEUNJ01. The sequence continues at coordinate 11,043 of JBPOHD010000027.1, read as the reverse complement.
GATCATAACCGATACGGGATGCCTATGCGCCAAGCCCGCCCTAATCGCGTTACACTCGCAACCGTCATCGATCATCGGTTGAAATCGTGCTGACCATCCTCGTCGTCGAAGATCATGCCCTGGTTCGGGAGGGCCTGCTGCAAACCCTGAGGAACCTGGAGAGCAATGTGTCGACGCTCGGCGCAGCCAATGCCGAAGAGGCCCTGGCGGCCCTGGAACGACATCCCGAAATCGACCTGATGCTGCTCGATCTCATGCTTCCCGATACCAACGGGATGGGGCTGCTCGGGGCGTTGCGCAAGCGCTATCCGGCGACGCCGGTGGTCGTGCTTTCGGCCCTCGAGGACTCCGATACCATCGCCCGGGCGATCAAGTCGGGGGCCTCGGGCTTCGTGCCGAAGTCGAGTTCGACGGCGATACTGCTGGGAGCCCTGCGCAGCGTGCTGGACGGGGAGGTCTTCCTGCCGCCCCGATTCCAGCAGGAAAGGGGCAGGGGGCGGACGACGGCGGAGCGCTATGGACTCACGGTAGCGCAAACCCGGGTGCTCGACCTGCTGGCCCAGGGCAAGACCAATCGCCAGATCGGCGAAATACTCGGGCTCACCGAGGGGACGGTGAAGATCCACGTTTCGGCCATTCTCAAGGCCTTGAACGTGGCCAACCGGGCCCAGGCCCTCCTGCTGGTGAATAAGCCGAAACAACGCGCGCGCTCAGCCTGATCGGGCGGTTCAGCTGTCGGTAGTGGAGAAGGCGTCCGGCAGCAGGTGCTGCAGCAATGCCCTCAATTTGGCCGGGCGCACGGGTTTCACGATATGCGTCGCCGCATCCTTTCCCGCCGGGTTGCCGATCACCAGCAACGGGGGAGGGGGGAGGCCCGAGGCGCTCATCTGCGTCGCCAGGATCTCGAGCATGGATTCGTCGCAAATGATCAAGGCCGCGCCGGCGGCTGTCCGGAGGGCTTCTGCCGGATTGGCGACGGCCGTCACATGAATTCCCCATTCGATGAGCTTGTCGCACAGCCGTGCGCGTTCCTGGTCGGCGGGCGCCACGACGAGGACCTCGGAATGGGCCTCGGCCTCGTGCGCGGAAGCCCCGGCAGGGGCCGGCGACTGGGGCAAGGCCCGGGGCAACTCCACGGAGAATACGGACCCCCGTCCCGGGACGGAACGCACCTTGATCGGGTGTGCCAGGGCCTGGGCGAGGCGGTCCACGATCGAGAGGCCTAGGCCGAGGCCTTTGCGCGCATCCCGTTCGGGATTCGCGACCTGGTAGAACTCCTGGAACACGAGGGGGATGTGCCTTTCCTCCATGCCAATCCCTGTATCCCAGATCTCCAGGCGCAGCTTGTCGCCGGCCCGCCGTACGCCCATGGCGATCGCGCCCTCGGCGGTGTAGCGGATGGCATTGCTGAGCAGGTTGGCCACGATGCGTTCCAGCAGGCGCGGATCGCTTCTTGCCCAGACGCTGCAAGGCACGAGGGCAATCCTGAGATTCTTCCTGCGGGCCTGGTCGATATGCCCGGCCAGTATCTTTTCGAGGAAGGGGGCGAGGGGGAAGGACAGGACCTTGGGCTCCAGCCCGGCGAGGTCGATGCGGGAGATGTCGAGGAGGGCGGCGAGCATCTCGTGCATGGACTCGGCCGCGGTACCGATCTGTTGTACGAGGCGCCTCTGGGCCGGCTGGGCGACGGCCTCCAGTTCGCTGGCGAACAGCGACAGGGCATGAAGGGGTTGACGGAGGTCGTGGCTGGCAGCGGCCAGGAAGCGCGACTTGGCCAGGCTCCCCCGCTCGGCGGCTTCCTTCTGCTCGCGCAGTTCCGCATGGGCCAGGGCGAGCCGTTCCTCGTCCAGCTTGCGCTTGGTGCTGTCGAAGGCCACGACCAGGACGCCGTTGCCCCCCGCCGTCGGAATGCGGGCTATGGACACCTCGGCATAGCGGACTTCCCCCTGCCGGTTCACATAAGGTATCTCGTAACGGTTGTCGACGGCCTCCCCCGAGAGGCGCCGCTTGTAGTTCTCCAGGATGAAGCCGTGGGCATTCGGGTGGATCAACTGGATGAAACTGGGCAGTTGGGTGAGCTCTACTTCGGAGTAGCCGCTCATCAGCCGCATGGCCGGGTTGCTGTAAACCACCCGGCCGTCCTCGACGACGACCGTGGCGATGCCGGCGTCCGATTGGGCCTTGAGCAGGGCATCGGCGAACTCATGCTGGCGGCGCAGGGCGGCTTCGCTGTCGGCGAGCGCGGATTCGCTGCGTTGCCGGGCCGCGGCGAGGGCTGCTGCCATGGCGTTGACGCCATCCTCGAGGATGCGCAGGGTGCCCGCCGGGTGGGGCGGTACCCGTGCGTCGAGACGCCCGATCCGGATGTCCGAGACCGCTTTCTCGAGATCGCGCAGCGGATTGGTCACGTCGCGCCCGAGTCGGCGGGCAAGGAAGCCTGCCGCCACCATGAGCAGGGCGAACAGACCGGCCGTCACACCGAGTATCTCCCACTTCCGTGTCTCGACCTGGTGACGCGACATTTCCACGTGGACCGTTCCCAGCGACTCCGGGGTCTCCGGCTGTTGCGAGGGCGGGGACGATTCGTCCAGGAGGGTGGGGACGGTTTCGATGCGGGCGTCGAACGCCAGGGTCATGCCATCGGGAGCGGTCGCCGGCTCGCCGGCGAGTCTCCCCGGTCGGACGGCCGGGACCTGTGGCGAGCCGGCAATGACCCAGGGCGTTCCGTCACGGTCGGCAAAGGTGATCGCAGTGACGTCCGATTCCCGCGAGGCCATCACGGCCAACCGGCGCAGTTCCACGACATTGCCCGAAAATGCCCCATATTCGGCAGCCTGGGCCAATTGGCGCGCCAGTGCCTGGCCGCGGCTGACCAGCTCCTTCTCCGTGTCGCCATACCGGACGGCGAGGAAATAGGCCGCCAGTGCGAAGGCGACGACCGCACCCGGCACCAGCGCCACGAACAACACCCGGGCCTCGATACCCCAGTTCTTCATGCAACTCCCCTGTCGCCCGGCATTTTGTTCCCGAGCGGGGTCGGAGGCAAGGCGGAAGGAGTCCCACCGCCGTGACGGCGGCCAACGGGAAGGATCAGGCGGTAGCGACCAGGGGGCCGCGGAGGCCGGCTGTCGGGGTGGCCGCGATCGCTGGGGGCAGGTCGCGGTCCAGGGGTACCTGCAACAGGTCCAGGACCTGGTGGGCGGCGCTGCGGCAGGCGTTCGCCAGGGGGGTCGGCATGGGGGCGGGGAGTTTCGCCTGAAGAAGGTGCTTGGATGCCGAGAGGGCGAAAACCGGCTCCAGCAGGCGGTCCCGATAATGCCCCAGGAACTGGTCGACCGTCTTTTCGGCCGCCTCCCGTTGCCAGGCATTGGTCGGCCACTGGGTGGGGACGGCGTAGGCCCGCGGGAACATTTCCAGGTCCCGCATCACGGTGCGGATGTCCTCGTGGGAGTCGCGGAATGGCAACAGGACGAGATCGGCCAGCCCATAGAGCTTCCGGTCCATCTCGGTCCGGTTGCCCCCGCCGTCGATGACGCCCATCCAGGCGCGCAGGGAGCGGATCTTGTCGACTACCTTGGCCAGCGCTTCCCGCGAACGGGCATCGGCGATCAGGTAGCGGCGGTCCTTCGGGTCCAGGGGCTCGCGGTGGGTATCGGTCAGGACGCAGACGGACCGCTGCCCCAGAAGTCCGAGCCCCTGGCAAAGCATGTGGGAAAGCGTGGTCTTCCCCGTACCGCCCTTGTTTCCGATGACACAGATGATGTCTGCCATTGCCGGCCTCCGCCCGCCGGCCGAAATTCCGGCCAGCCGCACAAGGGCCGATTATTGGCGAAGGCCGGCGGCCACGATGGTGGGAAATGCGAGGGATTGCCGGCGTTTTTCAGGTACCCGGCCTATAGACGAAGAGTTCGGTCCGGCGCGGGTCGGAAAGCCGGCATGTCTCGGCATGGGGAGCATCGGGAACCGGAAAGCTGTTGGACACCAGCAGCGATCCCGGCCCCATCTCGGCGACCGCCTTATCCCAGAGACGGTCCATGGGCGCCGGCGACAGGAAGGCATAGACCAGGACGTATGGTCCGAGGTCGAGAGGCCAGAAGTCTCCGTACCGGATGACCACGTTGTCCAGGTCGCGGGTTCGCCACCGGGCGACCAGCCAGGGCAGCGGCGCGTGCTCGATGCCGAGAAAGGCGCAGTCGGGGCGGCGCCGGGCAAGGACGGCCAGAAGGCCGCCATCGCCGCATCCGAGGTCCAGCACCTGTCCTCCGGCCCGGGGAATGAGATCGGCCACGGCCTCGGCGGTCGTCCGGTTGCTCAGGTAGAGCGGTACGCGACTCCGGTCCGTTCGCCAGAAGACGAGCAGGAGGACAGCGAATCCGGCCAACCACCAGCCTGGCGCCAGGGCGAGGCGGCTGGCGGCAACCACCATCGGGACGAAGGCGAGGTGGATGGGAATCCACCAGGTCGGCGCCCGCCGCATTCGGCTGACGATGGCCGCGCAACCGCCCTGGGTGAGCGCCAGCCCGAGCGGCGCCTCGCCGACCTGGGGATACATGGCCAGGGCCAGCACGACGGGGAGGGAACCCAGTGCCTGCGCGAGCAGGGCGCTGCCCAGTGGGCTGATGGCATTGTCTCGACTCACGGTGGATGGCACTCGGTGGTGGCGGCTTGCGGTCCGCCACCCTATTTCATCTGCATCGGCAGCCAGGTGGCGATGACGGGGAAAGCGGTCAGCAGGACGAGGCGGAGGCCATCGGCGGCGACGAAGGGCAGGATGCCCCTGGAAACCGTCTCCAGTTTGAGTCCCGGGGAAACGCTCTGCAGGACGAAAAGGTTCATGCCGACCGGCGGCGTGATCATTCCGATCTCGCCCAGGGTGACCAGCATGACGCCGAACCAGATCGGGTCGAAGCCGAGGCTGGTCATCAGCGGGTAGACCGCGGAGATGGTGAGCAGGACCATCGAAAGGCTGTCCATGAGGCAGCCCAACACGATGTAGAACACGCAAACCAGCGCCAGGACCCAGTAGGGCCCCAGGCCGAGGTCCTTGACCTGGGCGATGAGGCCCTGGGTGAACCCCGCGGCGTCGATGAAGTAGTTGAAGAGGGTCGCGCCGATGAGGATCATGAAAATCATCGCCGTCGTATGCGCCGTTTCCAGCAATCCCGCAACGACGTTCGGACGGTCCAGGTGACCGCCGATGCCGGCCAGCACGACAGCGCCGAAGGCCCCTACCGCCGCGGCCTCGGTCGGCGAGAACCAGCCGAAATTCATCCCGCCGAGGACCACGCCGAACAGCGCTCCAACCTGCCATACGTCCCGGAACAGCCGGAGCCTCTCGCGCCAGGGCACCTTCTCGCAGGCGGCGCCCAGCCTGGGGTCGCGGCCCGTCATCCAGGTTACCGCGCCCATGTACAGCAGCATGCCGAGGATGCCGGGGAATACTCCCGACGCGAACAGTTTGCCGATGGAGTTTTCGGTCATCAGTCCATAGACGACGAAAAGAATCGACGGGGGGATCATGACCCCCAGCGTTCCGCCGGCCGCCACGGAGGCGGAGGCCAGCCGGTCGTCGTAGCCGTGGCGGCGCATTTCGGGCAGGGCGATCTTGCCGATGGTGGCCGCAGTGGCGATGGAGGAGCCGCAGATGGCGCCGAAGATCGCGGAGGCGCCAACGGTGGCCAGGGCGAGCCCGCCCCGCAGGTGCCCGACGAAGGCGGCGACGAACCCGTAAAGGCTGCGCGAAAGGCCGGCATGGGCGGAAAAGACGCCCATCATGACGAACAGTGGAACCACCGAGAGGCCGACCGGAAAAACGGACTCGAAGGGCGCCCGCCCCATGATGAAGCCCAGGGAAGGCCAGCCGTTGAGCAATCCATAACCGAGGGCGCCGACCGTCCCCATCGCGATGGCGACGGGCACGCGGAGGAAGATGAGCAGGATCACCAGGCCGAATCCGACCAAACCTTGTGCGGTGCCGGACATCAGAGATCCACTTCTACCTTGTGCACTTCCCCCGCCATGTAGTCGCTGCGGCCCAGTGTCTCCAGGCCATAGCGGAGCGTCAGGAGCAGGCTGCTGCTGACGGCGAGTCCGCAACCCGACAGCAAGGGCCCCCAGTAGAACGCGATGGGAATCCCGATGGTCTGCGAGCGATCGCCGCTGGAGACCTGCAGCATGGCCTGACCGAAGCAGTACCAGGTCATGGCTCCCATGAAGGCGGCTGCGAGCAGCGACACGACCGCCTTGAGGGCCCAAAGGGCGGCAGGAGGAAGCGGATCGGTCATGAAATCCACTCCGACATTCGCTTCATGGAGGAAAGTCGAGGGAAGCGCCAGGAAGAACGCGGTCATGACGGCCAGTTGGGTAAGGTCCACCGTCCCGGGTACCGAAAAGCCGATGCTTCGCCTCAACACTATGTCGCCCATCACGACGAGGATGATCAGCCCGAGAAGCAACATCCCGCCGACCGCTAGCCAACGGGACGACGCCTCGACGAAATGGACGAAGGCCTTCATGGATTCGCCGGGCGCTACCTCTTGGCCCGCTTCGCCACCTCCTTGCGCATCTCGTCGTAGATGGCGCGCGCATTTGCGACGCCGGCCTTCTCGAGTTCGGCGAGTTGCTGTTCGATCACCGGCTGGAGTTGCTTGCGCAGGGCCTCCTTGTCCCTGGCCGTCGCCTCGACGACGACACCACTCTTCGCCTTCACCGCATCCATGCCCGCCTTGTCCCATTTGTCCCACCAGCCGCCGAACCTTGCCACGAGGCCATCGCCGCTGATTTCGTCGATCGCCTTGCGTACTTCCGGCGGCAGGGAATCGTATTTTTTCTGGTTCATGACGAAATAGAAGGAGGTCGTGTAGAGGTCTGCGTCGAAGTAATACTTCGCCAATTCGTCGACCTTGAAGCCCTTGATGCCGTCATAGGGCAGCATTGCGCCGTCGATGACGCCCTTTTCCATGTTCTCGTAGATTTGCCCCGGCGGCATGCCGACGGGCGTCGCGCCCAGGGCAGTCAGCAGGGCCTGGGTTTGCACTGACGGCGCCCGGATCCGCAGGCCCTTGAGGTCGTCTACCTTCTCGACCTTCTTGTTCCGGAGGGCGATGAGGCCCGGATTGTGGGCGAACAGGGCGAGCACCTTGAGCCCCTTGTACTCCTCGGCCAGAAACTTCGGATAGGCGGACCAAAGTGCCTGGCTCGCCGCCTCGGCGCTGTCGGTCATGAACGGAAGGTCGATGATGGTCGTGCGCGGCAACCGGCCGCGCGGGATTCCCGACAACCCAAGGGCGACGTCGACCACCCCGGCCTGCACCTGATCCAGTTGGTTGGCCGCATTGCCGAGGCTCGAATTCCCCGGGAAGACCTTGACGGTCACCCGGCCGTTGGTCCGCTTCTCGAGTTCCTTGGCCCAGGGCTCGGAGACATCGACGTGCAGGCCGTGGGTCGGAGGCAGGTAATGGGAGAGCTTGAGCTCGATGCGCTCCTGGGCGGTCGAAGGTCCGGCAAAGGCCACGGCGCCGGCAGCCAGCGCGATGCGCAGCAGTTTCTGCATGGTGTGTTCTCCTCGTGAAACGTTCTTGTATTGCCGGATGTCCGGCGTGTGCGGCCGATTCTAGATCAAGCGACGTCTTTGCCCAATATCCGATTGACCTTGGGCACCACCTCGGTCATCAGGAGGCGCATGGAGTCCCCGACGCTGTCCTGGTCGAGCATGCCGAAGTTCTGCAGATGCATGACGTGGGTGATGCCCATGCGGTGGAGGCGAACCAGCTTTTCCACGACCGTATCCACGCCACCCATCAGGGAAAGGCCGCTCTGCATGATGTCGTCGTAAGTCTGGCGCCGGGCGTACAGGCGTGTCGCGACGTAGAGGTCGAAGGGTGCGGCGGCGCGGTGGCGTGCTTCCTCATCCGTTTCCGCCACGTGGGTGTGGAAGGCGAAGACCGCGTCGCCTGCGCCGGTGCCGCCTGACTCGGACCAGCCTCGCCGGAAGCCCTCGACGATTCCCGCCACGTCGTCGAAGCGGTCCACCGAGGCATAGGGGACCGCGAAGATGTGGTTGCCCTGCCTGGCCACGTGGTAGGCGGCCTCCCGTGCCAGGACGGCCACGTAGATCGGTGGAGACGGCTTCTGCACGCAGGGCACGTTGATGGCGACATCCTCCAAATCCCAGAACTTCCCTTTGTGGGTAAGCCGCTCGCCCGCCAAGGCCCTTTTCATGATGGCCAGCGCCTCGTCGAAACGCTCGCGCTTCTCGGCGAGATCGACGCGGTAGCCGGCGAACTCGTGCTTCAGATAACCGGAACCGGTACCCAGCGTGAGCCGTCCGTCGGACAGCACGTCCACCATGGCGTAGCTCTCAGCCACCGTCAGCGGGTGGTGGAAGGTGAGGATCGATATCGCTGAACCGAGTCGCAGGCGCCGCGTGCGCTGGGCGAGGGCGGCGAGAAAGACCGCCGGATTCGGGACGGCGCCGTACTCGTGGAAATGATGCTCGGCGACGAAGAAGGTGTCGTAGCCCAGTTGTTCAGCCAGTTCTGCCTGGGCGGTTACCTGACCATAGAGGGCGGGGACCGTCCGCGGCAGCGAGGGATGGTGGTCCTGCACCGAAAAGATCGAGTGGCGCATCGGCGACGGCGGAAGGTCGGCACGGGCGGGGGCGGGCTGGGTCATGGAGGCAATTCCTCGTGGTCGGACGCGTCGCCCGAATCCTAAGTTCCGATGCTTTAGGAGTCAATTGACGGGAGCCGCGCTCCTCCTACCCGCCAGACAGGACGCCGCGCCGTACCTGTTCCTCCTCCATGGCGTCGAAGAGGGCCTTGAAATTGCCTTCGCCGAAACCGTCGTTGCCCCGACGCTCGATCAGTTCGAAGAAGATCGGCCCGATGACGGTTTCGGTGAATATCTGCAACAGCAGTCCGTCGGCCGGGTCGCCGTCGATGAGGACGCGGTTCCTGCGCAGGCGGCCCAGGTCCTGGCCGTGCCCGGGGAGCCTGCCATCGACGGCGTCATAGTAGGCGTCCGGCGTGTCCAGGAAGCGGAAACCGGATGCCCGCAGGGCGTCGACTGCGGCGTGGATATTGCGGGTGGCCAGGGCTATGTGTTGAATCCCCTCCCCACGGTAGAGGTCCAGAAACTCCTGGATCTGGCCCTTCCGGCCGGCCTGATCCGCCGCCTCGTTGATCGGGATGCGGATCTTTCCGCAGGGGCTGACCATGGCGCGTGAATGCAGTCCCGTCTGGCGACCCTCGATGTCGAAATGGCGCAGTTCGCGGAAATTGAACAGGCGCTGGTAGAACTCGGCCCAGACGTCCATGCGGCCCAGATGGACGTTGTGCGTCAAATGGTCGATGGCGACCAACCCGACACCCTCGGGTTTGGCCGGAGTCCCCTGGATGGGGACGAAATCGATGTCATAGATCGTCACGCCGGAGTCGTACCTGTCCACCAGGTAGATCAGGCTGCCCCCGATGCCGCGAATGGCCGGAATGTTCAATTCCATCGGTCGGGCGTTGCCATGGACCACGTCGGCACCGAGCGCCTTGGCACGTTCGGCGGCGGCACGGGCATCCCGGACCCGGAGAGCGATCGCACAGATGGATGGGCCGTGAACCCGGGCGAAGGACTGGGCAAAGCTCTCCGGTTCGGCGTTGAGAATGAAGTTGATCTCGCCCTGCCGATACAGGGTGACCTCCTTGGATCGATGGCGGGCGACAGGGACGAAGCCTAGGGCGCGGAACAGGGTGTCGAGGGCGGCTGGGTCCGGGGCGGCATATTCGATGAACTCGAAACCGTCGGTGCCCATGGGGTTGTCGTTCATGGTCGTGGATCCTTCGCGGAACGTTGGAATTTTGGAATCCTATGCCCTCGAGGGGGAAATTTTCTGTCTCTAATGCGATGCCCTGGCAATAAAACGCAATAAAATGCCGAATTGTGACACCTGGAAAGCTGAAAATTTCTTTGGACCGCCTGGACCTGCGGATGCTTGCCGTCCTGCAACAGGAAGGGCGTATCAGTAACGCCGACCTCGCGGAGCGGATCGCCCTGTCGCCTTCCCCCTGTCTGCGGCGGATGCGTTCCCTGGAAGACAGGGGCCTCATCGCCGGCTTTGCGGCCTTGGTGGACCGGCGGCGCCTCGGCCTCGACATCGAGGCCCTCGTCGAGGTCTCCCTCGACAAGCGGGGAGGCAACATGCCGGCCGATCGCCTCGCCACCGCCGTCGCGGCCTGGCCGGAAGTCCTGGAATGCCTTGCCCTCACCGGCGACAGGGACTACCTGTTGCGGGTCGTCGTTCCCGATCTGGACCACTTTTCCCGCTTCGTGCTGGACAAGTTGCTCAAGATCGAAGGCGTCGCCGACGTCAAGTCGAGTTTCGTGCTCCAGGCGGTCAAGCGCACCGTCGCGTTGCCGCTCGACCACGTCGATCTGGGCCTCGCCTGAGCCCAGGCGTCATTCTCTTTCGGCGGCAAGGGGCGGGCCGGAATCCTCGCCCGCAGGACCGTCGGCGGCAAAATCGTCCGGGAATTGACACGAATATCGCGATGCGTGATAATTCACGGTTTCGCTGGAGGGGTTCCCGAGCGGTCAAAGGGAGCAGACTGTAAATCTGCCGGCTCAGCCTTCGAAGGTTCGAATCCTTCCCCCTCCACCAAAAAACGAGTCGAGTGCCTGGGACGAAAGAGCGTTCCTGGAAGGCGGGTGTAGTTCAATGGTAGAACCTCAGCCTTCCAAGCTGATGATGTGGGTTCGATTCCCATCACCCGCTCCAAGCCAGGCAACGGCGAAATGCATCACGGCCCATGTAGCTCAGTGGTAGAGCACTCCCTTGGTAAGGGAGAGGTCGCGTGTTCGATCCACGCCATGGGCACCAGGTTTTCATCGAGTTAGTTGGTTCGGATAAACGCATCATCTGGGGTGAATCGACATGGCAAAAGGGAAGTTTGAGCGTACGAAGCCGCACGTGAATGTGGGGACGATTGGTCACGTGGACCATGGGAAGACGACCTTGACGGCGGCGATCACGACGGTGCTGTCGTTGAAGTT
>JBPOHD010000025.1:0-55454 GCA_052035955.1 Pseudomonadota bacterium | reverse complement strand
CCAGGCCCTGGTCATCCTCGCCCGCAAACTCGCCCGCGTCGCCTTTGCCCTTCTCAAAACCCAAACCGACTACCACCCCAGACTCCAAAACGAGCCTTGCGTAACGACATAGAATCTCCTACAGGGGAGGCGGCTGTAGGAGCGGCGGCCACGCCGCGATGCGGCCCAGACCGCCCTCATGGCGCCGCCGGTGGCGCTCAGGGGATTGGGCCGGGGGGCGGCAGCCATGACCGCCTGGCGGCCCGGACTGCTGGCGGGACTGGCCTGGTCGGCGATCCGCGCCCAGCCGGGGCGCAGCCTGGTGGCGGTGCTGGCGATCGCCGTCGGCATCGCCCTCGGCCTCGCCATCCACCTGATCAACCACTCGGCGGTCGCCGAGTTCTCCCGCGCCGTCGCCTCCCTGGCCGGCCAGGCCGACCTCAGCGTGCAGGGTCCCCTGCCCGAGGACCTCTATCCGGACCTGGCCCGCGACCCGGACGTCATGGCCGCCAGCCCTGCCATCGAACTGCGGGTGAACATCGCCGGTCGGCGCGAGGCCCTCGCCGTCCTGGGCCTCGATCCCTTTCGCGCCGCCGTGCTGACGCCGGGCCTCCTGGCGCGCCCCGCCACGGGGGGCGAAGGTGGAGGTGGCCCGGCGGGCCAAGGGGGAGGAGCCCCGGGGGGCCAAGGGGGCGGCGGCCCGGGGGGCGAAGGGGGAAGCCGCCCGGGGGGTGAAGGGGAAAACGGCCCGCAGGGCCTGGGCCTGCTGGCGCCGGAGGCGATCTTCCTCTCGCCGGCGGCCCGGGAATGGCTGGGCGTCGGGGTCGGCGACGCCCTGGCCGTGCAGGTCGGCACGGCGACGGTGAGCCTGCGGGTGGCCGGCGGCCTCCCCGCCGTGGGCGCCGGCCGTCGCCTCGGCGTGATGGACATCGCCGGGGCCCAATGGCGGCTCGACCGCCTGGGCGAACTCACGCGGATCGACCTCAAGCTGCGGCCGGGCGTCGACGCCGGGGCCTTCCGAGCCCGTTGGTCCGGCCGGTTGCCGGCCGGCGCCCGCTTCGAGACGGCGGCGAGCAGCGACCAACGCAGCGCCAACATCTCGCGGGCCTACCGGGTGAACCTCAGCGTGCTGGCCCTCGTGGCGCTGTTCACCGGGGCCTTCCTGGTCTTCTCCACCCAGGTCCTGTCGCTCCTGCGCCGGCGGAGCCAGCTCGCCCTGCTGCGGGTCCTCGGCCTGACCCGGGGCGAGCTCGCGGCGCTGGTCCTGCTCGAAGGCGGCGTGCTCGGCCTGGCCGGGTCCATGGCCGGCGTCGCCGGGGGCGTGGCGGTCGCCGGCGCCGCCCTCGACCTCCTGGGCGGCGACCTCGGCGGCGGATATTTCAATGGCATCCGGCCGGCCCTGTCCCTGCCGCCGGACGCCCTCGCCGGCTTCCTGCTCCTCGGCGTCGCCGCTTCCCTGGCCGGCTGCCTGGCCCCGGCCTGGTCGGCGGCGCGGGCGAGGCCGGCGGCGGCCCTCAAGGCCGGCGACGAGGAAACGGCCATGGCGAGGATCCGCAAGCCCTGGGCCGGCCTGGCGCTGCTCGCCGCCGCGGGGGCGTTGCTCACCGTCGGGCCGGTGGATGAACTGCCCCTGCCCGGCTACGGCGCAGTCGCCTGCCTGCTGGTGGGCGGGCTGGCCCTGATGCCCTGGCTCACCGCGCGCCTCCTCGCCCTGGTGCCGAAGGCCTGGCTGCGGCGCCCGGTGGCCGGCCTCGCCCTGACCCAGTTGCGGGAGGCGCCCGGCTACGCCGGCATCGGCCTGGCCGGCATCCTGGCCAGCTTCAGCCTGATGGCCGCCATGGCCATCATGGTGGCGAGCTTCCGCGTCTCCCTCTCCGACTGGCTCGACCACGTGCTGCCGGCCCAGCTCTACCTGCGCGTCGGCAGCGGCGGCGAAACCGGCTTCCTGTCGCCGGAAGCCCAGGCCGCCATCGTCGCCACCCCGGGGGTCGCCCGGGCCGACTTCCTGCGCAGCCGGGCCCTGTCCCTCGACCCGCGGCGTCCCGACGTGCTGCTCCTGGCCCGGGCCATCGCCCGCGAGAGCCCGGCGGCCCGCCTGCCCCTGGTCGGCAATCCCGTCCGGGTATCCGCGGACGCCGTGCCGGTCTGGGTCAGCGAGGCGGTGGTGGACCTCTACGGCGTGAAGCCCGGCGACGCCTGGCACCTGCCCCTGGCCGGCCGCGCGGTGCAGGTCGAGGTGGCCGGTGTCTGGCGCGACTATGCGCGGCAGCATGGCGCCGTGGCCATGGCCATGGAAGACTACCGGCGGCTCACCGGCGACCACCGGGTCAACGACGTCGCCCTGTGGCTGGCCGAGGGGGCGGAGGCGGGCCGGGTGCAGGCGGCCATCCGCGAGCGCCTGGCCGGCGGCGCCGGGCTGTCCTTCGTGGAGGCCGGCGAATTGCGCCGCATCAGCCTGGACATCTTCGACCGCAGCTTCGCCGTCACCTACCTGCTGGAGGTGGTGGCGGTCGGCGTCGGCCTGGCCGGCATCGGCGTCAGCTTCGGCGGACAGGCCCTGGCCCGCCTGCGGGAGTTCGGCATGATGCGCCACCTGGGCTTCCGCCGCCGCGACCTGGATGCCCTGCTCGCCCTGGAGGGCGCGCTGCTGGCGGTCGTCGGCGTGGCGGCGGGCCTCGTCCTCGGCTGGCTGATCAGCCAGGTGCTGATCCGCGTCGTCAATCCGCAGTCCTTCCACTGGACCATGGACACGACCATTCCCTGGGGGCTCCTCGCGGCGGTCTCCGCGGCCCTGGTTGCCCTGGCCTCGCTGACCTCGCTGCTGGCGGGCCGGCGGGCCCTCTCGGTGGGTGCCGTGCGGGCGGTGAAGGAGGACTGGTGAGGCGCGGCCACGGATTCCTGCCGGCTCTGGCCGCCATCGTCCTGGCGGCGGTGCTCGTCCTCGGCGGAACCGACGCCCGGGCCGCCGATGACGACGGGCTTGCCGGCGGCTTCGCGCCGGTGCTGCCCGGGCGGTCCCTGGTCTTCCCGCGGGACCATGGCGCCCACCCGGAATACCGCACGGAGTGGTGGTACGTCACCGGCTGGCTGGCGCTTCCCGGCGGCGGCCAGGCGGGATTCCAGGTCACCTTCTTCCGCTCCCGCACCGGCATCGCCCCCGGCAACCCGAGCCGCTTCGCGCCCCACCAGCTCGTCTTCGCCCATGCCGCCCTGTCCGACCCGGCCCTCGGGCGGCTGTGCCACGACCAGCGGGCGGCGCGGGCCGGCTTCGGCCTGGCGGAGGCGGCGGAGGGCGACACCCGGGTGGCGATCGACGACTGGTCCCTGGAGCGGCGCGGCGGGGTCTATTCCACACGCATAGCCGGGCGCGAGTTCCGCCTCGACCTGGAGTTCACGCCACCGGGACCGCCGCTGTTGCAGGGAGAAGCCGGCTACAGCCGCAAGGGTCCCCGTCCGGCCCAGGCCAGCTGGTACTACAGCCGGCCGCAACTGGCGGTGGCCGGCCGCCTGACAACGAACGGGAAGGAAGTCCCCGTGACCGGCCGCGCCTGGCTGGACCACGAGTGGTCCAGCGAACTGCTGGACGACCAGGCGGTGGGCTGGGACTGGGCCGGCATCAACCTCGACGACGGCGGTGCCCTGACGGTCTTCCGCCTGCGGGATGCGGCAGGCGGAACGCGCTGGGCCGGCGGCAGCCGCCGCTACGCCGATGGCCGGCTGCGTCGGCTGGCGCCCGGGGACCTGGGCTTCGCGCCGCGGCGGCATTGGGTCTCGCCCCACAGCCAGGCCCGCTATCCCGTCGAGATGGAGGTCGTGCTGGCCGGACCGGAGCCGGAAACCTGGCGACTGCTGCCCCTCTTCGACGACCAGGAACTGGACTCGCGGGCCAGTACCGGCAGCATCTACTGGGAAGGTGCCGTCACCGCGGCCCGCGATGGCCGGCCCGCCGGCCGCGGCTACCTGGAACTGACCGGGTACTGGAAACGGCTCCGGATGTGAGGCAGGGCCCGGGCCGGCGCGACGCCGTTGCGCCGCGGGCGTGGAAGGGTTCCGGGCGTCGCCGTCGTCGCCGCGGCGCATCCCGAACCGCCCTCATGCCGTCGGCGATTGCGCTCCCGCAGGACGGCGCACATGGGTTTCCCGTCCCCGCCGGGACGGACGGCATCGATCCGGCGACACCAAAAAAAACGGGCGGCCGAGCCGCCCGCTTCTCCGTGCCGCCGAATGCTTACTTCTTCTTGGCGGGAGCCTTCTTGGCAGCGGGCTTGGCGGCCGGCTTGGCAGCCGCCTTCTTGGCGGGCGCAGCCTTCTTGGCCGGGGCGGCCTTCTTGGCAGCGGCCTTCTTGGCCGGGCCCTTGCCGGACACGGCGGTCTTGAAGGTGGCGCCGGCGCTGAAGCGCGGGACCTTGGTGGCGGGAATCTTGATCTTCTCGCCGGTCTTCGGGTTCTTGCCTTCGCGGGCCTTGCGCGCTGCGGCCTTGAAGGTGCCGAAACCGATCAGGGAGACGATGTCGCCCTTCTTGACCGCTTCGACGATCGTATCCACGAGGGCCTCGATCGTTTGCGCGGCGGTGTTCTTCGTCAGGTTCACCTTGGCAACCAAGGCTTCGATCAGATCGCTTTTGTTCACAGTCGTCCTCCCACACGTTAAGGAAAAATGCAGATGTGATGGGCCTGCCTGCCCCGCGCGCTAATTTACCAGAGCGATCTACCGGAAGGGAACAGGGAAACGCGGTTTTTTTGCGTGCCGCGATGGCCGCGAGGCCTTGCTGCAACAGGGATTTCAGGCCCGGGGCGTGCCGGGGGATCAGCGAGCGGGGAAGCCGCAGGCGAGTTCCTTGCGCCCGTCCCCGATCCGGCAGGGTGCAATGACGGCGCCGCGGGCGTCGCGCACGGTCCCCGTCCAGCCGCCGCCGTCGCGCTCGAGGAACAGGAAGCCGTGGCGGTTCAGCAGCAGGCCGTTCGCAGCCGGGACGCCGTCGAACCGGCGCCCGCCGGGCCCCGACTCCTCGCGGCTGCCGGGGCCCGAGGCACCTTCGTAGAGTGGCGAATCGGGATCCATCGCCTCGAGCTGCGTGCCGCCGCCGCCGACGATGACCTGGGCCGGCCGGCCCAGGGGGTAGTGGACCGGGTCGGCGCCGTCGGCGAAGGCGAGGGTGCGAAAGGCATGCTGATGACCGGAGAATGCCAGTTGCAGCGTGGCCGGCGCCGCCTCGCGCAGGGCCGCCTGGAAGGCGTTCGGCTCCGACTCGGGCCGCAGCAGGTCGTACCAGATCGGCCGGTGGGAGAGGAGCCAGAGGTTCGCCGGCGCGGGCTGGCGGCGCAGCACGCCGAGCGTGGCGCGGAAGGTGGCCAGGTCGCCGGCCGTGCCGGCAAGGGGGCGGTAATCCTCGTGCCCCGAATTGTCGGCCACGGCAAGGCCGAGGACCTCGCCGAAGTCGATGCGGTAGGCGTCGGCGGTGCCGTTGTTGCCGAGCACGGACCGCGATGGGGTCTTGTATTGCTGGTCCGGGCAGGCCCGGTAGGGCAGGTGGGAGAGGAAGCGCATCCAGCCTTCGCCCGCCCGGTCGCAGTTCTCGTGGTTGCCCCGCACGAAGACCCAGGGCGCCGCCTCGAGCAGGGGCCGGGCCGGCGCGAAGAAGTCCGCCTGCCAGCCGTCCCAGCCATAGCCGACGGTCGTCCCGGCGCGGTGCAGCGGGGCGCAGCGCGCCGCGTCGTCGCAGTACTCGCGGTAGTGGTAGTCGCCGACATGGATCACCAGGTCGGGGCGAAGGTCCGCCGCCGCCGAGGCGATGGACGGCCAGGGCCAGGCGGATGGATCGGCGCAGTCCTGGATGGGGTCGCCCCGCCCGGCCGCCGGGACCTTGATGCGGCATCCGGTGTCGCCGACGACGACGATGCGCCGGGGCAGGCCTGCGGTCAGGCGCAGGTGCCTGTCCCCGACGGAGACTTCGCGCCCGCCGGTCGGCAGCGGCAGTTCGCAGGCCGTGACCTGCATGTCGGGCGCATGGGCCGGATTGCCCGCCGCGGTGCCCGCCGCGGTGGCCACCGAAGCCGCCGCCCGCAATCGCATCGGCACCGGCAGGCCGTCGACCCTGGCCACCGGACAGGGCGCGTCGCCGGGAACCAGCACCCGCAGGGAGACCTTCCCCTCCGGCCCCTGCTGGGTCCAGGCGTAGGGCGTCGCCGCCGGCCTGTCGCCGCCGCTTCCGGCGCAACCGGCGAGCATGACGCAGGCCAGCGCCAGGCCGGCGAATCGGGCCTTGGGCATCGGACGGCGGTGGTCGTCGCCGGGGGCTTCGGCCGCCGGGCTAGAGATGCAGGTAGCCCATGGCGCCGGCCACCAGGCCCAGCCCCATGGCGCCGTACACGCCGGCCAGCAGCCAGCGCTTGCGCGTCAGCAGCGTGATCGCCGAGAGGGCGATGGAGATCTGCAGCAGGGTCGTGGCGAGCGCCCAGCGCTCGTGCACGTGCATCTCGGCCTCGCTCTTGCGGTCGGCCTCCCGGGCGGCGGCCTCCAGCTTCTCGGCCTCGGCCTTGATCTCCTCCTTCTCCTTCTTGTAGCGCTCGACGGCCTGGACGAACTTCTCCCGCGCCTCGCCCGTCGTCAGTGTCACCGACAACTCGGCCAGGTTCTGCTTGTTGCTCTTGGCCTGGTAGTAGTTCCACTGGTTCGAGGCCGAGGTCTTCTGGATGGCGGCCTCGTTCTTGTGCAGCAGGGCCGCATTCTGGGAATGGCCGCCCATGTAGCCGAAGATGGCGCCGATGGTGGAAAGGACCGCCGTCACGACTGCCAGGCGCGACGTGAAGTCGTCGCCGCCGTGCTGGGTGACGTGCTCGACATGGTGGTCGTGGGGACCGTGAACGTGGAAGCCGTGACCGGACATCTGCCTGTCTCCTCGATGACGCTCGGAAAGGGGCCGATTCTATCCGGCGCCGCGCGGCTCAAGGGGCCGGCGGTCCGGGGGCGTCGGCCAACCGCCGCAACAGGGCGGTCAGGGCGCGCTGCTCCCGGCGGGACAGGGCGCTGCGCATCCACTCGCCGGTCTCGGCGACGAGCCGGGCCATCGCCGCCTCGATGATCCGCGCCCCGCGGGCGGTCAGGCGAACGGGCTTGACCCGCTGGTCCCCGCTTCCCGCGTTTCGCGACACCAGGCCGAGGGCGGCCAGTTGCGCCAGCACCTTGGTGAGGCCGCCGGAGGTGATGAGGAGGGAGGCCTGGATCCGTCCCGGGGTCATCTCCCGCGGCGGCGGCGCCCGGCGCAGGGTGGCCAGCACGTCGAAGCCGGCGGCCGTCAGGCCATGGTCCTCCCAGACGGCCCTCGCCTTCGCCACGGCGGCATCGCGGGCGCCGTAGAGGGCGAATGCCAGCCCCATGCCTTCCGGATCGAAGGTCTCCGGCCAGTGGAGCCGGTGCTCGCGCAGGCGATCGTCGATGTCCATGTTTCCGCCCCCCGGCTCCGGTAAGAGTTTGTAAATTATCTTCCAGGAAAGATAATTTGAAAATAGGATTCATGCATGGTCTTCCTTAGAAGGAGCATGCAATGGACGTGAGACGCGAATGGGCGACGCCGGTGGCGGCGGGGGCATTCCTGCTGTCGGCCGTGACCGGGGTCCTGATCTTCTTCCACATCGACAGCGGACTCAACAAGGCGGCCCACGAGTGGCTGAGCTGGGCCCTGCTGGCGGCCGTGGTCTTCCATGGGGCCGCCAATTTCACGGCGGTCAGGATGCACCTCCGGAACCGGCGCGCCCAGGTCCTGATCGGTGCCTTTGCCCTCGTCCTGGCCCTCTCCTTCGTGCCGACGGGCAAGCGCAGCGAGCCGCCCTTCGCGCCGCCCATCCGGGCGCTGGCCGGGGCGCCCCTGTCCACGCTGGCCCAGGTTGCCCGGACGAGTCCCGAGGAGTTGCGCGGCCGCCTGGCCGGTGCGGGCATCGCCGCCGGATCGGACCAGCAGACCCTTGCCGAACTGGTGGGACCGGACCTGCGCCGGCAGGCGCAGGTGCTGGGGATGGTGATCGGCAATGCCCGTTGAGGGCGGCTGGCCGCTCAGCCGAAGATGCGAATCCAGAGCCTTTGCAGCGGTCCCAGGCCTGCCCACCAGCGCAGGCCCGCGGTCCGGAAATCCCGTCCGGCGTCGGTGAGGCAGAGCTTGCGCGCGCCGAACTGGGTGGCGCCCATGTCGGCGACGTGGCCTGACTCCAGGAGGTAGCGGGCGATCCCCGGCTGGACCTGCTGGCCGTGGATGGTCCAGCGGGTGCCGTAGCCGTCCGGGTCGCCTGTCAGCATGAGGATGGGCACGTGGTCGCCCATGAGCCGCAGGACCTCCAGGGTCTCGGCCCGGCTGGGTATCTCGGCACCGGTGGTCGGCTTCATGGGTCGGATGATTATGACCGATCCGCGGCCAGGCCTTCCGCCGCGGCCGCGCGGAGCGACCCGGCCGTTCAGTCGCCGATGCGGTCGGGCCCCGACAGCCAGCGCAGCACGGTCGAGAACAGCGCTTCCGGCACCACCGGCTTGGCCACGAAGTCGTTCATGCCGGCCGCCAGGCAGCGGGCCTTGTCCTCCGCGAAGGCATTCGCCGTCATGGCGACGATGGGAACCGACGCGCCGTTGGGCAGTTGCCGGATGCGCCGGGTCGCCTCCAGGCCGTCCAGGACCGGCATCTGCACGTCCATCAGGACGATGTCGTAGCGTTCGCGGGCGACCAGCTCCACGGCCTGGTGGCCATCCTCGGCGATGTCCACGACCTGGCCCGCGTCGTCGAGCAGGATGGCGGCAACCTCCCGGTTCACCATCTCATCTTCCACCAGCAGGACGCGTCGGCCCCGCCACTGTTCGCGCAAGACCTGCTCGTCGGACCGGACGAGGGCGGCATCGGCGGATGTCGACGAGGCGGGAGCCCCCTTCTCGAGCCTTGCCGTGAACCAGAAACGGCTGCCCTTGCCGGGTGTGCTGTCCACCCCCGCGTCGCCGCCCATGGACTGGGCCAGCTTGCGCGTGATGGCGAGTCCGAGGCCGGTGCCGCCGTACTTGCGGGTGGTCGAGTTGTCGGCCTGTTCGAAGGCGGAGAAGAGCTTGGGCAGGGCTTCCGCCGGTATGCCTATGCCCGTGTCCTCGACCTCGAAGCGGACCAGCACGGAGCCGGGGCCGTCCTCCTCGACCCGCGCCCGCAGGGACACCCGGCCGGCCTCGGTGAACTTGACGGCATTGGCCGCGTAATTGACCAGGGCCTGGCGGATCCGGGTCGGGTCGCCGACCAGGGAAGGCGGCACCCCCTCCGCGTCCACCGCCAGGTCCAGGCCCTTGGCCCGGGCGCGCTCCGAGACCATGGCGGCCACGCTGGCCAGGGCCCCCCCGACGTCGACGGCGGCATGCTCCAGGGCCAGCTTGCCGGCCTCGATCTTCGACAGGTCCAGGATGGCGTTGATGATGTCGAGCAGATGGCGGCCTGCCGCATCGATCTTCCGCAGGCGTTCTTCCTGGGCCGGCTCGACGCCGGCGCGCCGGATCAGGTGGGCCATGCCGGTGATCGCATTCAGCGGCGTGCGGATCTCGTGGGACATGTTGGCGAGGAAGGCGCTCTTGGCGATGTTGGCCGTTTCCGCCGCCACCCGCGCCTCCCGCGCCTCCCGGGTCCTTTCCTCCACCAGGTCCTCCAGGTGATGGCGGTGACGGTCCAGTTCCGCCGCAGCCTCGATGCGCTCGGTGACGTCCCGATCCACGCCGGAGAATCCGGTGAGCCGGCCTTCCCCGTCGAAGACCGGCGAGGCGCTGGACTCCAGGGTGCGGTAACTGCCGTCCGCCGTCCGGCAGCGGAACAGGAAGCCACGCCATCCGCACCGCGTCTCGGTGGCCTCCCGGAGGGTGGCGGCGAACGCATCCCGGTCGTCCGGATGGATGAACCCGGAGGCATCGACGGCAAGGAACTCGGCCCGGCCGATGCCGAGCATCTGCAGGCCCCGGTCGTTCGTGTAGGTGTGGCGCCCCTGCAGGTCGATGGCCCAGATCCAGTCCGAAGAGTTCTCGGCCAGGGTGCGGTAGCGCATCTCGCTTTCGCGCAGGCGTTCCTCGGCCGCGCGACGTTCGCTGACGTCCTGCAGCGTTCCCATCAGGTAATCGACCTGGCCGTCCGCATCCAGGTGCGGGAAGCCGCGCAACTCGGCCCACTTGACGCGGCCGGAGCGGGCGCCGCGCACCTCCACCTGCAGCGTGAAGGGTTCGCGGGTGGCCAGGGCCTGTTCCAGGCTGGCGACGATCCGCCGACGGGATTCCGGCAGGTAGAAATCCAGCGCCACGTCGAGGTTCGGCTGGTAGTCCATCGGCATCTCGACGATCGCACGGACGCCCTCGGTCCACATGACCGTGTTGCGGACCGGGTCGGCGCGCCAGCCGCCGAGCTGGCCGATCCGCTGGCTCTCGCCCAGGAAGAAGGCGGTCTCGCGCAACTGCCCCTCGGCCAGCTTGCGCGCCGTGATGTCCCGGTGCACGCAGAACAGGAAGTCCTCGTTTGCCCAATGGACGCCGTTCACGGTCACTTCCACGTCGTATTGGGTGCCGTCCTTGCGCCGGTGCCGGGTCTCCACCTGGATCTGCTGCATGCCGTGCTGGCGGAGCAGCGGGCCCAGCTCGTCGCGCGTCCAATGGACGTCCCAGTCCCAGATCCGCAAACCCTGCATCTCCCCCGCCGGGTAGCCCAGCATCCGGGCGAAGGCCGGGTTGAACTCGGCGAGGCTGCCGTCCGTCCGCAGCAGGGCGATCCCGTCCCCCGACTGCTCGAAGATCAGGCGCCGGCGGGATACCTCGTCTTCCAGTTCGCGCTGGATGCGCACCCGGTCCGTGATGTCGCGGCTGACGCCGAAGAGGGCGGGTTGCCCCTGCCAGCGGCCCCTTACGACCCGGGTCTCCACCGGGATCCGGTGGCCGTCGGCGGCGACCAGTGGCACGGGGCAGAAATCGCGCCGGCCGGACAGCATCTCGCCGATGATCCGCCCCGCCTCGGCGCGCCGCTCCTCGGGATGCACCTCGAGGACGCTGCGGCCGCGCAAGTGATCCTCCGCCTGGCCCAGGCGTTCCAGGACCACCCGGTTCACCTGGAGGATGTTGCCCTTGCCGTCGAGCACGAACAGGAAGTCGTCGATGGTGTCGAAGAAGGCGCGCAGGTTGGTCTCGCTGCGTGACATGCGGCGGCCGAGCAGGGCCAGGGCGGCCAGCAGCACCGCCGCGATGCCGCCGGCGATGGCGGTTTCCAGGCGCCAGCCGCGCAGGACGTCCGTCTCGGCGCTGGCGATCACCACGTAGAAGGGGTAGTCCTTGAGGGCGCGGAAGCTGGAGATGCGGCGGATGCCGTCGCTGGGGGATGGCAGGTATTCGACGCCGGCGGTCTCGCCGGCGAGGATGCGGTCGCGGATCGAATAGTTGGCCGGCTGGTTGACCAGGGCCGGCAGGGGCGGCCGACGCAGCACCAGGCGGGTGTCCTCGCTGCGCCGGATGGCGATCACGCCCCCGGGCCCCAGGTCCACCGAATCCAGCAGGCGCGAGAAATGCTCCAGGTCGATCAGCATGGTGACGATGCCGAGGAAGCGGCCCTCGGCATCCCGCAGGCCGCGGGCGGCCACCAGCACCGGCTTGCCGTCCACACGGGCGGTCAGGGCCTCCGAGAACACCACGCCGGCCTTGGGGTCCGCCTTCAGGCGCCGGAAATGGGCGCGGTCGGCGATTTCCAGCGCCTGCGTGTCGCGCGAGGAATGCAGCAGGCGGCCTTCGGCGTCGAAGACATGGATGCCGCGCACCTCCCTGAACTTTTCCAGGTGGCGGGCCAGGTGTTTCCTCAAGCCGGCCTGCCGGTCCGGGGCGCGGGCCGGGACGAGGTCGGCGGCGGCGATGGATTCGGACAGTTCCGCAAGGTCGGCATCCACCCGGCGCAGGGTGGCGTCGAGGCTCGATTCGAGGGCCCAGGACAGGTTGGCCCCGTCGACCTCCGCCTGGCGCAGGTGGTAGGCGCGGTTGGACCAGAACAGGGCCGCCAGTGCCGCGACGGCGCAGAGCAGTATCAGCAACAGGCCGCGGGGAAATCCGGCGGCGGCGTCGCGCAGCCTAGACCAGGTCTGGCCCGCGGCCGCGGAATCGTTCGCCTCGGGCGGGGGCATCGATGGGGATTCGGTCATGGGAACCGAGCCTACGCCGGCAGCGGCGGCGGGCCTTGAGTGCGATCAAATCCCCTGCGCGACCAGGGTCCCATCAGGCGGCCGGGTTCGGTTCCCGCGGGCCGTCCACCCGCATCCACTTCAGGACCTTGGAATACAGGTCCTCCGGGACCACGGGCTTGCCGATGTGGTCGTCGAGGCCTGCCGCCAGGCAGGCCCGGCGGTCGTCGTCGAAGGCGTTGGCGGTGAGGGCCAGGATGGGCGTGGCCGTCCTTCCCGGCAGGGCGCGGATGCTGCGCGTGGCGTCGAGCCCGTTCAGCCGCGGCATCTGCAGATCCATGAGGATCAGCGCGTAGTCGTTGCGGCTCGCCAGTTCCACCGCCTCGGCGCCATCCTCGGCCACGTCGACCCGCAGGCCGGCGACCTCCAGCAGGCCCCGCGACACCTCCCGGTTGATCGGCTCGTCCTCCGCGAGCAGGACACGGACTCCCCCGTGGCGGCTGCGCAACTGCTGCTCGCTGGTGGGGCCCGCCGCCCGGGCTGCGGCGCCTTCGGTCGCCAGCGGCCTGGCCAGGGGAATGACGAACGAGAAACAGCTGCCTTCGCCGACGCGGCTGTCGACGGTGATGTCGCCGCCCATCATGCGGACCAGGCGCCGGCTGATGGCCAGGCCCAGGCCCGTGCCCCCGTAGCGGCGGGTGGTGGATCCGTCGGCCTGCTCGAAGGCCGTGAACAGGCGCCCCTGGTCCTCCGCCGATATCCCGATGCCGGTGTCCCGGACGGCGAATGCGACCCGGGCGGCGGCCGGCTCCTCGCCGACCAGGGAGACCCGCAGGTCCACCGACCCGGCGGCGGTGAATTTGACGGCATTGCCGACCAGGTTGAGGAGCACCTGCCCGAGCCGCATGGGATCGCCGGAGAAGCGCATGCCGCGCAACTGCGGATCCGCCTCGACGCCCAGGGGCAGGCCTTTCTGGGCAGCGGCCGGGCCGACCAGGCCGACCAGGTGCTGCAGCACCTCGTCCAGGGCGAACTCGACTTCCTCCAGGCCCATCCGGTCGGCCTCGATCTTCGAGATGTCCAGGATGTCGTTGATGATGCCCAGGAGGTGGTTCGATGCCTCCCGGACCTTTTCCAGCTGGCCGATCTGCCTGGGGTCCGACGCGCGCCGGACGGCGAGTTCGGTCATGCCCATGATGGCGTTCATGGGCGTGCGCAACTCATGGCTCATGTTGGCGAGGAAGACGCTCTTCGCCCGGCTGGCCGCCTCCGCCGCATCCTTGGCATGCTCCAGTTCCACGGTGCGCAGGGCCACGGTCTCCTCGAGGTGGTCCTGCTCCTCCTGGAGCCGCCGCTCCGCCGCCTTGCGCTCCTCGATCTCGTGCAGCAGTTCGTCGCGGCTCCGCCGCAGGTCCTCGCGCATGGCCGCGAAGCTTCCCACGAGGGCGCCGATCTCGTCGGTCCCCGGCGTCGGCAGCGCTGCGTCGAAGCGGCCCAGGGCCAGTTCCCGGGCGGCGCCGGCCAGCCGCCGCGACGGACGCACGACGGTGAGTTCGACCAGCAGGAGCATGGTGACCGTGAGTACCGCCAGCACGCCGAGCAGCAGGTAGAGCAGGGTGTCGTGTCGGGCCTCGTTCTCGGCCATGAAGGGCCCCATGTCGACGACGACCCGCAGCGTGCCGAGGTCGCTGCCGAGGTAATGGATGCGCCGCTCCGCGGCCCTGCGGCTGCCTTCCCGGGCCGCAGCGGCCTCCCCGGCGCCCAGCACGGGAAAAAGCTGCTGGCCGGTCCCGTTGAACAGGCGCACATCCACCCAGTCCCCGTTCTTCCGCTTCAGGGCGCCCAGGTTGTCGTGGATGATCTCCAGCTGGTTGGCGAGCAGCAGGGGGATCAGGCCCTCGACGACGCTGTCCAGGTGCCGTTCCACGAGGCTGAAATGGGAGTCCTCGGCCTGGTTCAGGGATGCGGGGATCCAGGCGAACTTGAGGTAGCCGGCCATCGCGAAACCGACGACGAACAAGGGCACGAGGAGTTTCTCCCGCATCCGCATGGCCGGCGTCCTTCAATCCACCCAATAGGCCTCGAGGCCCCAGGCGCGCATGGGCTGGTATTCCTTCATCGAGGTCGGCACCACCTCCAGCATGGGCACCTCCCGCAGAAGGACGCGGCCGCTTTCCGTCGCCGCCAGGTCCAGGAAGGCGGCCTCGACCCGGCTGCGCACGGCCGGCGGCAGGCGCGGATGGGCGGCCACCGGGTGGGAGGGCATCTCGCGGGTCGTGTAGATCACCCGCAGCGCATCCTGGACGGCCTTGTCCTGTTCCGCCAGGGTCTTCTCGACGCCGCCGCCGGCGGCGGCAAGGCCGTTGGCGACGTGGAGGTAGACCGAGGTGTGGGTCTTCACGTTCTGGGGATTCATGCGGACGTGGTGCAGGCGCTCCAGGTCGGCGCGGATCAGCAGGCTGGCCCCGACGGCATTGAAGGAGGGGATGGCCAGGGTCTTGCCGTCGAGCTCGGCCAGTTCCTTCACCGGGCTGTCGCGCCGGACCACCAGCACGCCGCGCAGGGGCACCTTGTCGCGGAGCAGCGGGACATAGCCCTGGCGCGAACTCTCGCGGAGGATGTGGTAGGGATTCGCATAGACGAAATCGTAGCTCCCCTTCGACAGCTCCTTCTCGAAATCGGGCACGGTCAGGGTCGCCACCAGCTTCAGGTCGACGCCGGACCGCTTCGACACCTCGTCGACGATGGGCTTCCAGATCGCGTAGAGCTTGCGCTGCTCGTACTGGGGAACGACGGCGAAGCTGTAGGTTTCGGCCGCGACCCCATGCAGGGGCTCGCAGGCCGACAGGATGCCGCCCAGCAGGGCGGCGAGGCGCCGGAAGCCGGAGAAGGTCCGGGCTGCGGCGGAGCGCGGGGCTACCATGGCGTTACCTCCCCTTTCCCTCTGTCGGCGGTGGTTCCTTGCAATGGTACCCGCCATGATCGGCAGGGAACAGTCCATGCCGCCAGTGAGGGGCACCGGCGGCCCGCACTGCGGGCGACCATGCCGTCTTGCGGTATGTTCACCCATGGCCGGTGGTCGCCCCCGCCGCGACGGGGAACCCGCCTGCGACAGAGCCCGAGGAGACTTCCCATGCCCCACGCCTTCGATTTCAGCTTCCACAATCCGACGCGGATCCACTTCGGTCCCAACAGCTTCGCCCGGCTGGGAGATGCCGTGCCGCGGGACGCCCGGGTCCTGCTGCTCTACGGCGGCGGCTCGATCAAGGACAATGGCATCCACCGCCGGGTGGTCGGGGCGATGGCCGGCCGGGAGGTGGTGGAATTCGGCGGCGTCGAGCCCAATCCCGCCCTGGAAACCCTGGACCGGGCGGTGGAGCTGACGCGGGCCCGCGGGCTGGATTTCATCCTGGCGGTCGGCGGGGGCTCGGTGATCGACGGGGCCAAGTACGTGGCGCTGGCGGCCCTCCACGACGGCGACGGCTGGGACATCGTCATGGGGGTCCACGTGCCGCAGAAGGCCCTGCCGGTGGGCGTGGTGCTGACCCTGGCGGCGACGGGCTCCGAATCGAATTCGGCCGCCGTGGTGACCCGCCTGGCCGACCTGCGCAAGAAGGTCTTCTATGCGGAGCCGGCGCGGCCGCGCTTCGCCATCCTCGATCCGCAGGTGCTGGCCAGCCTTCCGGACCGGCAGTTGGCGAACGGCCTCGTGGACGCCTTCGTCCATGTCTGCGAGCAGTACCTGACCTATCCGGTCGGCGCCCTGGTCCAGGACGGCTATGCGGAAGCGCTGATGGGCGCCCTGAAGTCCCTCGCCGGGACCTTCGACCGGCGCCGCGACCCCGATTGGCTGCAGAACCTCATGTGGGCGGCGAACCAGGCCCTGTTCGGGCTGGTCGGGGTCGGCGTTCCCCACGACTGGGCGACCCACCGCCTGGCCGTCGAACTCACCGCCCTCTACGGCATCGACCATGGCCGCACGCTCTCCATCGTCCAGCCCTGGCTGCTGCGGGAGACCATCGAATTCAAGCGGGAGAAGCTGGAGCAACTCGGCCGGCGGGTCTTCGGCATCCCGGGCGCCACGGCGGAAGAGGCCATCGCCGCCGTCGAGGCCCTCTACCGCAGCCTCGGGATGCCGGTGCACCTGCGCGAAGCCGGGGTGGCCGACGCGGGCGCCGCCGACCGCATCATGCAGGCCGTGCGGGAGCATGGCAACGCCGCCCTGGGGGGCCATGCCGAACTCGACGAGGCGAAGACCGAACGCATCATCCGCGCCGCCTGCGCGTGAGGGGAAGGGCCGGGCCTGACCGGCCGCGGGCAGCCCGCGAACGCCACGCGGGCCCCCTGCCGGCGGATCCGCGGCGGTCGCCCGGCCGGCGGTCCCGGCAATCGCCGAACCGGGCCTTCCGGCGGCGGTGCGCGGACGGGGAGGCCCATCGGGCCGTCGTCCGATGGACGGGACGAGTATCCCTTTAGTAATATCCAGGGAACCCCCTGGCCCCGTGGGGACCGATCGCCGGCCCGCTTCTGGCCGCGCCGGCTCCGGGGCGCCTGCCGGGCGCGAACGATGCTGGATATCGGAACCCTCCTGCTCACGGCCTCAGTGCTCTCGGGCGCTGCGGCGATCGTCCTGTGGGTGACCCTGCTCACCCGACGGACCTATCCCGGTTTCCGATGCTGGGCGATCGCCCTGACGGCCCAGACGACGGGCGCCGTGCTGTTCCTCCTCCCCGTCCCCGAGCGCGGCTCCGGCTTGCTTCTGCTCCTGCGCAGCGGCCTCCTGGTCCTGGGTTTCCTGTTCCTCCTCCGCGGGATGCGTTTGTTCCGCGGCCGGCCGGCCAGCCCCGCAAAGGCGGCCCTGCTGATGTTCTCCTTCGTGGCCGCCTTCGGCTACTACTGCCTGGATCCCTCGGGACTCGACGCCCGCGTCGTGCTGTACTCCCTCTACTCCGGGGGCCTGGTCCTGGCCGTCCTCCATACGGTGTCCACCCACCGTCCGCGCTACTTCGGCTCGGCAGACGTGATGCTGGCCGTGGGCCTGGCCGTGTTCGTCCTCCTTTCCACCGCCCGCGCCGCGGCACATCTGGCCGCACCGTCCCAGAGCCAGGAACTGATGGCCAGCTTCGACGCCGGCGTCTATGTGGCGCTGGCCCAGATCCTCACCGCCCTGCTCTTCCCCCTGACGCTCATCGCCATCAATGCCCAACGGATCGAGTTCGAGTACGAGGAAGCCCACGGGGCCCTGCGGGAGCGGGCGCGCCAGCAAGAGGCGCTGAATGCGATCTACCGGGCCACCGAGAACCCGCATCGGCCGCTCCCGGAGATGCTGGGAGACGTGGCGACCCGCCTGCAGGCGGGCATGCGCCACGCAGAATCCGTGGCGGCCTCGGTCGAACTGGCGGGAAGCGTCCATGGATCACCGCCTCCCCAGGGCGCCACCGACCGCATGTCGGCCAGCCTCGGCGGGGAAGGAAGCCTTCCGGACAGGGTCACCGTCGCCCTGTTGCCGGGCGTCGGGGCGGCACCGGCCCGGAGCTTCGACGGCGCCGAACGCGATTTCCTGAATGCCACCGCGCGACACCTGACGGACGTGCTCGACCGGCGCCGGTCCGAGGAGCAGGTCCGCCGGGCGAGGGAATTCGCCGAACGGCTCATCGAGACGGCGGGCGTCATGGTCGTCGGCATCGACGAGGCCGGCGGCGTCCGCATCTTCAACGGCGAGGCCGAGCGGCTCTGCGGTTACACCCGGACGGAAGTCCTGGGCCGCGACTGGTGCGCGACGGTCTTCGTCGGCGACTGCGACGACAGCGACGCGGCGGACTTCCGCCGCGCCCTGGTGGCCGGCAACCCCGAAGGCAGCTGGGAAAACAACATCCGGACCCGCGGCGGAGACCGGCGCAGGATCCTGTGGTGGGCCCGCCTGGTCACCGACCCGGACGGAAAGCGGATCGCGCTCTGCCTCGGCGTGGATGTGACCGTGCAGCGCGAGGCCGAGCGGGAACTGGCCCGGCACCGGGAAAGCCTCGAGCGGCGCGTGGCGGAACGGACGGCGGAGCTCACCGCCACCTCGGAATCGATGCGGCGCACGGGCGAACGCCTGCAGGCCATCCTGGACACCGCCTCCAGCGGCATCATCCTGGTGCGCGAGCGTCGGGTCGAGGAGCACAACCGGCGGGTGGTCGAACTCTTCGGTTATGCGCCGGAGGAGTTCTCCGGCATACCGACGCGGCAGCTGTTCGCCGACCCCCGGGAATGGGAGGCCGAGGGCGAGCGGGTCTATGGCCGCATCGCCACGGGCGAGATCGTCCGCAGCGAGATCCTGGCCCGGCGCAGGGACGGGAGCACCTTCTGGCTGAGCATGTCCACCCGGGCCGTGGACCCGGCGGATCCCGGCAAGGGCATCGTCGTGGTCGGCGACGACACCACCGCCATGCGGGCAACCCTGGAGCAGCTGCGCGAGGCCCGGGCCGTCGCCGAGCAGGCCACGCGGGCCAAGGCGGCCTTCCTGGCCAACATGAGCCACGAGATCCGGACCCCCCTGAACGCCATCACCGGGATGGCGAACCTGGTCCGCAAGGACGGCCTGTCGCCGAGGCAGGCCGAACGGATGGGGAAGCTGGCCGATGCCACCGAACATCTGCTCGGCATCATCAACGCCATCCTGGACCTTTCCAAGATCGACGCGGGGAAGTTCGTGCTCGACCCATCGCCGCTCCGGGTCCGGTCGGTCATCGACAACGTGGTCGCCATGGTCCAGGAACGGGCCGCCGGGAAGCGCCTGGCCCTCGAAGTGGCCCCGGGGCCGGTGCCCGACCCCCTGGTCGGCGACGCGACCCGCCTTCAGCAGGCCCTGCTCAACTACGTGGGCAATGCCGTCAAGTTCACGGAAACGGGCAGCATCAGGATCGGCGCCGACGCCGTCGCCGAGGACCCGGAGGGCGTCCTGGTCCGCTTCACCGTCACCGACACCGGCATCGGCGTCGCCCCGGAGGACCTGCCGCGCCTGTTCTCGGCCTTCGAGCAGGCCGACAGCACCACGACCCGCAAGTACGGCGGCACCGGCCTGGGTCTGGCCGTGACCCGGCAGCTGGCCCGGCTGATGGGCGGCGACGCCGGTGCGGAGAGCGTTCCCGGCCGGGGAAGCACCTTCTGGTTCACGGCCCGCCTGGGACGGCACGAGGGATTCGAGGCCGCGCACGAGGAGCGGGATGCGGAGCTTGCGGCCGAAACGCTGCGCCGCCAGCACGGCGGCACCCGGGTGCTGCTGGCCGAGGACGAGCCGATCAACCGGGAGATCACCATCGACCTGCTCGCCGACGCCGGCCTGGTCGCAGACGTGGCGGAGGACGGCGCCGTCGCCGTCGAACTGGCCCGCCGAAGCCGCTATCCACTCGTGCTGATGGACATGCAGATGCCGAACATGGACGGCCTGGAGGCGACACGCCTGATACGGCAACTTCCGGGCTGGGAGGAGACGCCCATCCTGGCCATGACGGCGAACGCCTTCGCCGAGGACAAGGAGCGCTGCCTGGCCGCCGGCATGACCGGTTTCCTCACCAAGCCCGTGCCGCCCCGGGACCTCTATCGGAGCCTGCAGGAGGCCCTCGCCCCGCGGGCAGGATGAGCCTACCCACCGGCAACGCCTCCCGGTGCTAAGCTGATCGCCCCCCACTCGGGAGCAGGCGATGGAAAAGGACCTGGCGGTCGCCAAGACGGGCATCGCGGAGATCGACGCCCAGCACCAGAAGCTGCTCGCGGACCTGGAACGCTTCGAGCTCTGGATGGGCAAGGGTTTCGCCCTCGCCGCCACCTTCGACGCCCTGGATGCCCTCTTCGCCTACGCCGAAACCCATTTCAGGTTCGAGGAGGATTTCCTGCGGGAACATGCCTACCCGAAGGTCGAGGACCACGCGGCGCTGCACCGGGACTTCATCCGCCAGATCGCCGACCTGCGCCGCAGCCTGGAGGCGGGCGAGGACGTGGCGGAGCAGCTCGCCGCCGCCATGCGGGCCTGGATCGTCGGGCACATCAACGACGAGGACGTGGAATATGCGAACTTCCTGCGCCATGGCTGGCCGCCGGCCCGGGCCTGACCCGACAGCCGTCCGGTCGGCCCCAGGGCGGCGGGCGCCTAAACGGCCGCCTTCGACACCGGCCGCCGCGGCCGCCTTGCGTCGCCCCGCCACGGATGCCCCGAGACCGCTGCGCGCCTTGGCGCTCGGCATCTGCGTCGCCCTCCCCCTCTCCCTCGCGACGCCCGCCCTGCACGCCGACGACGCGCCGCCGGTGGCCAGCGTGCGCGCGCTGAACCTGGAGCGCTATGCGGGCCGCTGGTACGAGATCGCCGCCTTCCCCATGTTCTTCCAGCGCAACTGCCTCGGCGACACGACGGCCCATTACGCGCTGACCCCCGAGGGCGAGGTCGCCGTCACCAACCGCTGCCGCACCGCCGACGGCTTCGACGAGGCCCGCGGCAAGGCCACCGTCGTCGAGGGCAGCGGCAACGCCCGCCTGAAGGTCTCCTTCTTCTGGCCCTTCCGCTCCGACTACTGGGTGATCGGCCTGGACCCGGACTACCGCTGGGCGGCGGTGGGCAATCCGAACCGCAAGTACCTGTGGATCCTGTCGCGCACTCCGGCGCTGCCACCCGAACTGCTCGACGCGGCCCTGAAGGCGGCGGCCGGGCAGGGGTACGACCTGGGGCAGTTGCGGTACACGACGCAGGGTGGAACCTCCCCGCCCGTTTCCCGCTGAAATGACAGGCCGGCGCCGGTTAACGTCGGCGCCGTTTGGCGGTCCTTCCGCTCGTGTCTGCACCCCAGATCCGATGGGCGGCGCGCAGGCGGCTGCAAGCGAAAGCACCCAGGCCTGGGAGAAGACCGACGAGCTGGCGATCTCCAAGGGTAAAGGCCCCTCCCCAGCATGCATCGGTTCCAGCTTCCAAGGCGGGAGTCATATTGCAAAAGTCATATTCGTATAGTATTGTCCTGAATGGGCTATTGCCTTTATGGCATGCTTGTGAAATCCTCCCCGTCAGCTACACCCCAATTCATTTCAAAGCACTCGACCGCGAGCGCGGTGGGCCGCTCGGTTTCAAAGGAGGAGACATGCAATCGATATCCACGGTTTGGCGCCGGTTCGCTTCTCACATTGTTTCGGCCCTCGTTCCGGTGTTGTCGCTATTGATTCCCTGGTCCAACGCCGTCGCGCAACTCGATCCAGCCAGCCATTTCGCGTTTGCGTATCAGGGCACAGACGCTGCGGATGCACATCTGACAATTCAAGGCATTCCCGTTCCTATCATCGCCAGCGGCCATTACGATGCCTTAGGCAACCATGATGCCTCCGACCCGAGTTTTCTCGTTGGGGGGTGGGGTAGCAAATATCCGCCCTACTACTGGGGAGACGCTTGGGGCGCCGGAATCAAGAACCTTTTCCGGGAATCCAGGGGATTCCTTGTGGCGGATTTTTCAAACGTTGTTGCTGAGATGCGATTGAGAGGGATTCGAGCCATCGGGGCTCTCCTCTACCTGGATCCGGCTACGTACGGGGATACCGACGGGTTTCACTTGTACACGGCCGTCGGGTTCACCCAATCAGTGAGTGTTGCCGAACTGATCGCCTCCCAGACAGGGCGCGTCGACTTGTTCGAGGCGCTTCGAGGATCCGGGCAGAGTTTCAACCACGCCAGCCAAGGTTGGATTGCAGTTAAACAAGATCTGCGATCGTTCCTCCCGTATCTGGTTTACCAGTCCACCGATCCAATTGTCGTCATTGCGTTGCAACCGTACTTGGTGCCGGAGCCGGAGGTGAACGCGATGCTGGTCGCGGGTCTGGGCGCAATGGGTGTCGTGGCTCGCCGTCGAAGAACAAGGGCAGGCGTTCACCGGTCCTGAGACATCGTCAAGAATCGGGGAGGCCGGGGCACGGATTTGCCGGGTGCCTCACCACCGCGTCTCTCGCTCCGGGGACGCGGTGATGTTGTGGATCGTCAGGTCGGTACCGTCGCATTCCTGCCCGGGTCCAGGCGCAGGCCGAGGGCGGCCGCGA
The DNA here is from genome assembly GCA_052035955.1 of Pseudomonadota bacterium. GTDB lineage: Bacteria > Pseudomonadota > Gammaproteobacteria > Burkholderiales > Rhodocyclaceae > JAEUNJ01. The sequence continues at coordinate 33,278 of JBPOHD010000025.1, read as the reverse complement.
GGGCGCAGTAGACCGGCAGGCCGGCGCCGGAATGCTCGCCGGGGCGGGCTCAGTAGCATTGCCGAATGTACCGGTACGCCTTTTCGAACAACGCCTCGTCGACGTGCAGCTTGTACCTGAAGGGTGATTTCCGGAGGGTCCGCTTCACCAGCCGCTCCCCGGCCATCGTAGCCCGCCATCCGTCGAATCAAACTCGGCGGACGATCCCGCCGATATCCGCTACCACCCGCTCGACCATGACCGGCGTCTCGGCGATCGTGCCCTCGTTGTACAGTTCGGTCAGCGCCGCCTTGCCGCGATCATCGTCCTCTTACGGCGGCACTTTCCGCCAGGCCTTCGTCATGGGGTCGCCGTTGCGGCCGGCCCGGTCACGATTCCATCACCAGAGCGTCTCCCGCTCCGGCGAGGCGGTGATCTTGTGGATGGTCAGGTCGGCGCCGTTGAATTCCTCCTCGGGATCCAGGCGCAGGCCGACGAAGGCCTTGATCGTGCCATAGACGACGAAGCCCCCGACCAGGGCCACGGTGATGCCGAGGGCGGTGCCGGCCAACTGGCTCATGAAGGCGACGCCGCCCATGCCGCCCAGGGCCTTGGAACCGAAGATGCCGGCGGCGATGCCGCCCCAGGCGCCGCAGAGCCCGTGCAGGGGCCAGACGCCGAGCACGTCGTCGATCTTCCAGCGGTTCTGGGTCAGCGTGAACATGAGCACGAAGAGGCCGCCGGCGACGCCGCCCGTGACGAGCGCGCCGATGGGATGCATCAGGTCCGAGCCGGCGCAGACGGCCACCAGGCCGGCCAGGGGGCCGTTATGGACGAAGCCGGGGTCGTTCCTGCCGGCCACCAGGGCGACCAGGGTGCCGCCGACCATGGCCATCAGGGAATTCATGGCCACCAGGCCGGAAATCTTGTCCAGGGTCTGGGCGCTCATGACGTTGAAGCCGAACCAGCCCACCACCAGGATCCAGGCGCCCAGGGCCAGGAAGGGGATGCTGGAGGGCGGGTGGGCGCCGGCGATGCCGCCGTCCCTGTGGTAGCGGCCGCGGCGGGCGCCGAGCATCAGCACGGCGGTCAGCCCGACCCAGCCGCCGACGGCATGGACGACCACCGAGCCGGCGAAGTCGTGGAATTCCTCGCCGAAGCTGGCCTTGAGCCAGGCCTGGATGCCGAAGGCCTGGTTCCAGGCGATGCCCTCGAAGAAGGGATAGACGAAACCCACCAGCAGGAAGGTGGCCGCCAGTTGCGGGTAGAAGCGTGCCCGCTCGGCGATGCCGCCGGAGACGATGGCGGGGATGGCGGCCGCGAAGGTGAGCAGGAAGAAGAACTTCACCAGTTCGTAGCCGTTCTTCTGGGCCAGTTGCTCGGCGCCGGAGAAGAACTGCACGCCATAGGCGATGCCGTAGCCGATGAAGAAATAGGCCAGCGTGGACACCGAGAAATCGACCAGGATCTTGACCAGGGCGTTCACCTGGTTCTTGCGCCGTACCGTGCCCAGCTCCAGGAAGGCGAAGCCGGAATGCATGGCCAGGATCATGATGGCGCCGAGGAGGATGAACAGGGCGTCCGCGGCGGGCTTGAAGTTCTCCATTTTGGGGCTCCGATGCACTCGAATGAACGGGATCGGGGGCCCTGAGCAACAAGCGTTCCCGGCCCTCTAAGCCTTGCGAATCAGTCGCTTGATAATTTCAGGCCTGAAGGAGCGCCTCGTCGAGGTGCATGCCGAGGGATGTGCGCACCATCTTGGACGGGTGGCCGGCCGCCGCCGGAGTCCGCGCACTATTTCGGCGTGTAGCCCCTGGGCAGCAGGACCCACAGACGTCCCGGCTGGCGCATGCGGCCGGCCTGGGCGCCGGCCTCGGGCCCGGTGCCCCAGTAGAAATCCGCCCGCACGGCGCCCCGGATGGCGCCGCCGGTGTCCTGGGCCGCCATCAGCCGGCGCAGGGGCCGGCTTTCCGAGGGCCAGGTGGTGGCGAGGAAGATGGGGGCGCCGAGGGGAACGATGCGCGGATCGACGGCGAGGGAGCGCTGGGGCGTCAGGGCCACCCCGAGGGCCCCCGGCGGGCCTTCGCCGACGGCCGGCAGTTCCCGGAAGAAGACCAGGCTCGGGTTGGCATTCATCAGTTCCTGCAGGCGTCCGGGGTTGGCCCTGGCCCAGGCCTTGATGGCCTGCATGGAGGTCTGCTCCAGCTTGAGCTCGCCCTGGTCGGCCAGCCAGCGGCCGATGGACCGGTAGGGGTGGCCGTTCTGGTCGGCGTAGTTGAGCCGGATGCGGCCGCCATCCTTCAGTTCCACGAGGCCGGAGCCCTGGATCTGCATGAAGAAGAAGTCCAGGGGATCGTCCACCCACAGGATGGCCTCGGGCGTGCGCTTTGCCTCCTGGCCGGTCCATTCGGCCCGGGAGTAGTAGGGCACCAGCCGGCGGCCTTCGAGGCGGCCCCGCAGGCGCAGGTGCTTCAGCTCGGGGTAGAGCTCGGCCAGGTCCACGGTGACCATGTCCTCGGGTGGCCCGAAGACGGGATGGACATAGGGCCTGCCGCGGGCACGGCTGCCCTTGAGGACGGGCTCGTAGTAGCCCGTCACCAGGCCTTCCCGGCTGCCGTCGGGATTGGACAGCGCCCAGGGCTGGAAGGCGGATTCGAACCAGGCCCGCAGGCCGGTGCCGTCGGCGGGCTCGGCGGCGCGGGCCTCCTCGCAGGCGGTGCGCCAGATGGGCTGTTTCTCGATGCCGCCGCAGGAGGCGCGGAAGGCCCGGAAGGCGGGCCGCAGGTCGTCTTCCGCCCAGCCCGGTAGCTCGGCCCAGTCCGCGGGTTGCAGGGGCTTTTCGGCCGGCTTCGGGGGCTCGACGGGCGGGCAGGCGGGGCAGGCCGGGCAGGGGGGCGGGGCAGGGGTCGGCGAAGGGGTCGGGGCAGGTGTCGCCGGTATGGGAGCGGTACAGGCGGCCGCCTCCCTTGCCGGCGGGGTGGCCACGGGGCCGGAGCCGGGCGTCGCGCAGCCGTGCAGGAGCAGGGCCGCGCAGGCGGCGACGAGGACGGACGGGACGGTGCGGAGCGGTGGGGCGGCGAGGGGCATGGTTCTGCTACAGTGGCGGCCTTGCGACGGCCCCGTAATGTAATCCATGTGGAGCCTGCTCCTGGAACTCGCACCGGTCGCCCTGCTCCTGCTCGTCCTGTGGCGGGTCTGGCCGAAAGACGACGATGAAGACCCCGATCACTGAATTCGAAGCCTTCGTGGCCCGGGCGGAACAGTTCTTCCGCCGCATCGAGGCCCTGCTGCCCCCCCTTCCCCCGGAGATCGACTGGACGGCACCCGCCTTCCGCTGGCGCCGCGCCCAGGGCCGGGGCTACCTGGAAACCGTGCGCCACCCGCACCGGATCCGCCTCCAGGACCTGCACGGGGTGGAGGACCAGAAACAGCGCCTGGTCCAGAACACGCGCCAGTTCGTGGCCGGCCGCAGCGCCAACAACGTGCTGCTGACGGGCGCCCGCGGCACCGGCAAGTCCTCCCTGGTCAAGGCCGTGCTGGACGAGTTCGCCGGCCAGGGCCTGCGCCTGATCGAGGTGGACAAGAACGAACTGATGGACCTGCCGCAGATCGTGGACCTGGTGGCGGAACGCTCCGAGCGCTTCATCCTGTTCTGCGACGACCTCTCCTTCGAGGCGACGGAGGCGGGCTACAAGGCCCTGAAGAGCATCCTCGACGGTTCCATCGCCGGCACGCCGGAGAACCTGCTGCTCTATGCCACCTCGAACCGGCGGCACCTGATGCCCGAATACATGCAGGAGAACCTGGAGACGAAGCATGTCGGCGACGAGGTGCATCCGGGCGAGACCACCGAGGAGAAGGTCTCCCTGTCGGAGCGCTTCGGGCTCTGGCTGTCCTTCTACCCCTTCGACCAGGACCATTACCTGGCCATCTGCGCCCACTGGTTGCGGGAATTCGGGGTGCCCGAGGCCGCCGTCGCCAAGGCCGGCCCGGAGGCGCTGCAGTGGTCGCTGATGCGGGCCTCGCGCAGCGGCCGGGTGGCCTGGCAGTTCGCCCGCGATTACGCCGGACGCCATGCCACGCGGCGGTCCCGGAGGCCCGGCCCGGCCGCCTGAGGTTCGCCCCATGCGCAAGATCACCGAGGTGGCCGCGGCCGTCCTGCTGCGGCCGGACGGCAGCTTCCTGCTCGGCCAGCGCTCGCCCGGAACCTTCTACCCGGGCTACTGGGAGTTCCCCGGCGGCAAGGTGGAAGCGGGGGAGACGCCCCGCCAGGCCCTGGTGCGGGAACTGGCAGAGGAGCTGGAAATCGTCGTTCGCCGGGCCCATCCCTGGGTGGTGCGGGAGTTCGAATACGAGCATGCCCACGTGCGGCTGCATTTCTTCCGCGTCACGGCATGGGAAGGCGAACTTCGGGACCACGTGCATGCGGCCCTGGAGTGGCAGCGGCCCGGGGAGACGACGGTCGCCCCGATGCTGCCGGCCAACGCACCCATCCTGAAGGCCCTGACCTTGCCCGCTTCCTGTGCCCTCACCCGCGCCGGACAGGTGGGCGCGGAACGGCAGCTGGCCGACCTGGAAGGCGCGCTCGGGCGCGGCCTCCGCCTGGTGCTCCTGCACGAGCCGGCCCTGGAGGCGGCCCATCGCGCGGCCTTCCTCCGGCGGGCCGTGGCCCTTTGCCGGGGATCGGGCGCCCGGGTCCTGATCGACGGGACCGCGGAGGAGGTCGGGGCGGTGGGTGCCGACGGCCTCTGCCTTCCGGCGTCGGCCCTGGCGGTGACGAACGACCGGCCACCCTTCCCCTGGGTGGCGGCCGCCTGCAACGACCCCGCGGATCTGGCCCGGGCGGCGCGGCTGGCCGTGGATTTCGCGGTCCTTGGGCCGATGCCGGCGACCGCCGGTGCCCCGGGCCCGGACTGGGCCCGGCTGGCGGAATGGCTGGGCCGCTGCCCCCTGCCGGTTTATGCCGGCGGGCCGACCGGAGGCGATCGGGACGCAGCCCTCGCCACCGGCGCCCAGGGGATTGTAGCGACTGGAGCCGCCTGGGATCGGTTGTAAGCGGGCGCTCGCTCGTGCATGCGGCGGGCGGCCCGCATGGCCGCCCGGAATGGCTTAATCGGCTTCCTCGCCCTCGCGCGGTTTGGGTTCCTCGGCGGCCGGGATGCGGTATTCCTCGGCCGCCCAGGCCCCCAGGTCCATGCCTTTGCAGCGGGCGGAACAGAAGGGCCGGAAGCTGTTTTCCGGCAGCCATTCGACGGGCTTGCCGCAGGCGGGGCAGCGGACGATGCGGGGGTTGGTCATGGCGATGGCAGGGACGGATCGCGGGGCGAAGAGGCGCCATTCTGCCACCGGTGTTCCGCATTGCCGGTTTCGATCCCTCCCGCGGCGAGGGTCGTGACCCATGTCACGCACAAAGACGGCTCCGGACGATCGTTGTGCACTGCGTCACGGCGATCCGGGGGGGAAAGGCCTACAGTGGAGTCCTCCTCCTCTCATTCATCAGAATGAGTTCGGCCCGAAACGCCAAGCGGCTTTCGGGCCGTTTCTTTTGTGCAATCACACAGCCGCCGACGGCCGGCGTGTCCGTGCTGCCGGCGGTCGGGATCGTGGCCGATGGATTGCGCGAGCCTTGGGGCGGGTGGACGCCGGAATACCTCTTGAAACAAGGTGTCGGCTGCCATCCCGGGACGGGCAAGGGCGCCGGATCGCGGCCCAGCCTGCGAATTGTCAGCTTCCCTATCGGCGCCCGCGAGTAAGGTGCAGGAGTGGACGGGCGATTGGAATCCACAGCTTCCGACCCTCGCCCCAATGCCGTTCGGCACCTGCCGCGCGGTGACCGTCTTCCAAAGGGATCGGAAACCATGAAAACCACAAGGATTTGCTTCGCCGCCCTGCTCGCCCTGGCGTATGTGCTGCCGGCAAACGCGGGCACCACCTACCGGGTGCTGGATCTGGAAGCGGCGACCGGCGGAATGTTCTCGGGTACCGCACTTTCAAACGACGGCGCCGTCTTGGGTAATGCTTCCTCCTCGGGAGGCTTTTTCCATGCCGCGATATTCCGTCCGACATCGGGGATCACCCAATTGGAAATGATGCCTGACGACATGACCAGTTGGGCGTATGCCATCAACAGCTCCGGGAAGGTCGTCGGAACGATTGCCTCCAAGACCGGCCGCGACCGGCCATTCGTCTACACGCCGGGCAAAGGGGTCCTTGACCTAGCCCCTTATTTGGCAAGAGGCGTGGCAATCAATGACTCCGGCCAAATTGCCGGCACGGGACTGGACAATCTTCCTGCCGTATGGGATGAGGCACATGGCCTGGTCAGCCTGGGTGGCCTCGGCGGAACGTCGGGCTCAGGCCAGGACATCAATTCCTCCGGGCAGGTGACGGGTTTCGCGTACGTGGCCGGCAACCGGGTCAGAAGGGCATTCGTGGCCAGCGTGGAAGATGGCATGGCGGACCTCGGTACGCTGGGCGGGACGGATAGCCTGGGGTTATCGATCAACGATGACGGATTGGTGACGGGAACCGCTTCGCTACCCGACGGAAGCTCCCATGCGTTTGTGGGTGCGATAGGCCGCCCGCTGCTGGACTTGGGGACCTTCGGCGGGTGGTACAGCGCCGGAGAGTCCATCAATGCGCTCGGGCAGGTGGTGGGCATCAGTGCCGACCTCAACGATGACTACCGGCCGTTTCTGTTCTCGCCCGGGACGGGGATGGTCGACCTGAATGCTTTCCTGGACCCTGCCCTGGGCATTACCCTGATCGAGGCTACGTCGATCAACGATTCAGGGCAAATCGTGGCTTGGGGCGTAGGACACGGGCGCTTCGTCAATCTCCTGATGACGCCAGTTCCAGAACCCGAAACCTGCGCGCTATGGTTGGCGGGATTGGGGTTTGTGGGCTGGACGTCACGCCGGCGCAACAGGGTGCCCCGGTAACTCCGGGGAGGCTGACCGTGGCAAGCCTGGTGTCGCGGCCACGGGTGCCCTCGAAAGGCATGTGATCGCGCTTTCTCGTCGACGACCGGAAGCCGCGCGGCGTCCTCCCAGTCGGCGTCAGAGATTGCAGAAGGTGAGTTCGAAGGGAATGTCGAACTCGGACTGGCGCGGCCTGAGGTCGCCGTCGGGGACCATGAAGCGGATGTTGAGGGCGTACTTGTTGGCGGCGATCTCGGGGATGTTCGGCTCCCCGCGCTGGACGCGCAGCCGGATCATCTGGGCGGTACGCCCGGCCAGCATCAGCGGGTAGGCGCCCTTGGCGGCCAGTTGCGCCTCCGGGCGTCCGGAGGCCCGCAGCAGTCGCAGGACGATGGCAATGCCCTGGCGGATGGGCAGCATCGGGGAGATCCAGGCGTTCAGGTCCTGCTGCCGCAGGGCGGCGTCCCGGTGCAGCCAGAAGTGGTAGGACGGCAGGTCGAACTCGCAGACGCCGCCCGGGATGGCGGCGCGGCTCTTGATGCTCATCAGCCAGTCGTTTTCGCGCAGGTAGTGGCCGATCTTGCCCTGCATCGCCAGCAGCGCGGCCGAGGCCTGTTCGATTTCATAGAGGGCGCCGGAGAGGGCGTCCTCGGAGATCTCGGGATTGTTGCGGAATGACAGGAGGATCTGGCGCTGGCGCTCCAGTTCCTGGACCAGGTCGAACTTGAGGTCGGCGCGGCTCGCCACCTCGAGGATCTCGAACAGGGTGACCAGGGCCACGTGATGCTCTTCCGGCCCGGCACCGCCGACGAAATGCAGGGTGCGCTCGAAAAGATCCTCCAGGCGCAGCAGCGTGCGGATGCGTTCGCTGAGAGGATATTCGTAGGTGATCACGCGCGGTTCGCTGAGCAAAATTCTCGGAATTCTGAACGATTCACCCGGAAACCACAACAGACACCGGCTTTTTGCCGGCGAGATTCCGGTACCGCTGGTCCAGTTCGCCGACCTGCACGGCCAGGGAGGCACGATCCGCCTCGTTGTCGATCACGTCGTCGGCGGCGGCCAGCCGGTCGGCGCGGCTCGCCTGGACCGACATGATGCGACGCACCTCGTCGGCGGCGAGGCCGCTGCGGGCCATCACCCGGGCCACCTGGGTTTCCTCCCGGCAGTCCACGACGGCGATCCGGTCGGCCCGCCGGCGGTAACCGCCCGACTCGACCAGCAGCGGCACGACCAGCACCACGTAGGGCGCCCCCGTGGCGGCCGCCTCGCGGCATCGACGATCGCTCTCGGCGCGGATCATGGGATGCAATATGGATTCCAGGCGGTGCCGGGCTTCGGGATCGGCGAACACCATCCCGCGCATGGCGGCGCGGTCCAGTCGACCGTCGGCAGCGATCACCCCGTCGCCGAAGGCCTCGCCGATGGCGGCGATGGCAGCGCCGCCGGGGGCGGTCAGCTCATGGGCGATGGCGTCGGTGTCCACGACCGCCGCGCCCAGTTGCGCGAAGGCGTCGGCGGCGGCGCTCTTGCCGCTGCCGATGCCGCCGGTCAGTCCGACGATGAAGGGAACTTCCATCAGCGGGCGGGGCAGTCGAGGGCCGCGGTGCCGGCCGGCAGCAGGGTGGCCAGGTGTTTCCCGAGCCAGTCGGCCGGGCCCTGGATCTCGACCGAGGCCCGGGTTGCCGGCGTCTCCCGTTCGGTGATCAGGGCCGACTTGGCGCCCTTCTTCTGCACCGATTGCAGCAGATCCCGGGCCGATTGTTCGTTGCGGAAGAGGCCCAGCGATACGGCGAATCCATCGTCCTGCTCGAGGACCTTGAATTCGGTGATGCCCAGGGGCTTCAATTCGACAGCTTTCTTGTCGGCCGCCGCCCGGGCGGCCAGGACCGGCAGATGCACCCAGTACGTCGGCGGTTCGCGGACGGGGGTCACCGTGGCCTTCATGCCCTCGCCCTTCTCGACCACGGACACGGCGAGTCTTTCCGCATCGGCCTGGGGCAGTCCCTCGACCAGCCGGCAGGCGACGACGGCGCCAGGCCCCTTGGCCGGCGCCGCCGCCGGGGCGGCCGGGGCCGCGGGTGCCCCGGGAACGCTGACCTGCATCTTCTCGGGAAAGAGCTGGGTGGCGAGCTTTTGCGGCTCGCGCCCTTCCTCGGTACCGCCGAGGTAGCCCTGGGACCAGGCGAAGAAGGCCAGGTTGGCGAGGACGAGGAAAAAGAACAGTCCCCTCACGCGACCTGGCCCTCCGTGCCCGCCGGCTCAGCCGACCTTCGGCAGGTGGGCCAGCGAGGCCTCGACGGCCTCCCGCGGGTACTCGTAGTCCTCGAGCTGCCCGGCGAAGTAGCGGTCGTAGGAGGCCATGTCGAAATGGCCGTGGCCCGAGAGGTTGAAGAACAGGGTCTTCGGCTCGCCGGTCTCCTTGCAGCGCAGGGCCTCGTCGATGCAGGCGCGCACCGCGTGGCAGGACTCGGGGGCGGGGATGATGCCCTCGGCCCGGGCGAACTGGACGCCGGCCTCGAAGGTGGCCAGCTGCTTGACGGCGACGGCCTCGATCAGGCCCTCGTGGAGCAGTTGGGAGACCAGGGGCGAGTCGCCGTGGTAGCGCAGGCCGCCGGCATGGATGCCCGGCGGCATGAAGTCGTGGCCCAGGGTGTACATCTTCATGATCGGGGTGTAGCCGGTGGCGTCCCCGTAGTCGTAGGCATAGACGCCCTTGGTCAGGGTCGGGCAGGAAGTGGGCTCGACGGCGACCAGGCGAACGTTCTTGCCCGCGGCCTTGTCGGCCAGGAAGGGGAAGGCCACGCCGGCAAAGTTGGAGCCGCCGCCGCAGCAGCCGAAGACCATGTCCGGATAGTCGCCGACCTTCTCGAACTGTTTCTTGGCCTCCAGGCCGATGACGGTCTGGTGCAGGCAGACGTGGTTCAGCACCGAGCCCAGCGAGTAGTTGGTGTCGGCACGGCTGGCGGCTTCCTCCACGGCTTCCGAGATGGCGATGCCGAGGGAGCCCTGGTTGTCCGGATCCTTGGCCAGGATGGCGCGGCCGGCATTGGTCTGGTCGGTGGGGCTGGCGAAGACCTGGGCACCCCAAGTCTGCACCATCGAGCGGCGGAAGGGCTTCTGGTGGTAGCTGATCTTGACCATGTAGACCTTCACCTCGATGCCGAACATCTGGCCGGCGAAGGCGAGGCTGGAGCCCCATTGGCCGGCACCGGTCTCGGTGGTCAGGCGGTGGATGCCGGCCTGCTTGTTGTACCAGGCCTGCGGGATGGCGGTATTGGGCTTGTGGGAGCCCGCGGGTGAGACACCCTCGTACTTGTAGTAGATCTTCGCCGGCGTGCCGAGGGCCCGCTCCAGGCGGTGGGCGCGGAACATCGGGGTCGGACGCCAGATGCGGTAAACATCCCGGATTTCCTCGGGAATGGCGATCCAGCGTTCGGCCGACATTTCCTGCTCGAGCAGGTTGCCCGGGAAGATGGCCAGCATCTGCTCGGGACCCACCGGGTTGCCGTCGGGGCCCAGGGGCGGCAGCGGCGCGCTGGGCAGGTCGGCGACGACGTTGTACCAGTGGGTCGGGATCTCGTTCTCTTCGAGCAGGATCTTGGTCGGCTTGTCGCTCATGGGCTCCTCCGTTTGAAAGTCGTCTAACTTACCTCAATCCCGGCTTCGGGGCATGGGGTCACGGCAAGATTTCCGCGCGCCACGTCCCGGCGCACGGCGTGCTGCGGGCGGAAGGCCTCGACCAGCCTTCGATAGACGGTCTCGGCCGCCTGGCGGTTGTCGCGGCTGAAATTGCAGACATAAAGATCCAGGGTCACTCCACCCATCTCGGGCCAGGTATGCACGGTGAGATGGGATTCGGCCAGGACCACGGCACCGGTCGCACCGGCCGGGGTTTCGGCACTGCCGAAACCGTGGAACAGGCGGCCGACGATGCTGAGCCCGGCATCGTCGCAGGCCGCCTCGCAGAGCCGGCCCAGGACGCCGGCATCGAGCATCAGGTCGCCGCCGCAACGGCAGTCATGGAACTCGGCGAGGATGTGCAGGCCTTGCATGGCGGAAAGTCGGCCGGGTCAGGCGGATCGGCCGGCCATTTTCCGGAGCGACAAGCCAGTCGGCCCGAGGACCAGTCCCACCGCCGCCACGTACCACAGCGCCGCCGTATCGCCGGCGGCCGGGGCGAGGCCGTTATGGACGGCGAAGATGCCCCCGACCGCGCCGACGGCGAGCAGCAGCAGCAGGCTGCCCACGATGCTGGAGGCGAGGGCCAGGAATCCGCCGCGGCCGAGGATGAGCAGCAGGTAACCGCCCAGGGTGAGGCCGGGAAAGAGGAACCAGGTGGCGAGCCCCGGAGATCCCGGGCCGAGGCCGAAGGGATGGAGTACCAGCAGCAGGCCCGAGACAAGCCCCATGGCCACGAAAAGCAGACCGGCGACGGCGATCATGGAAGTGGAATCCTTTCTGGCGGCAGGGGCGGAGGCAGGCCCGAATTAGACCCCGCAAACGCCTCCGGCGCAATCACGCCAGGCGCTCCGCGAGCCGATGGCCGAGGCTGGCCAGGGTTCGCTCGGCAGCCCGCACGCCCTGGTGGTTGGCTTCCTCGAAGATCGAGAGGCCGGAAACGTCGGCGTGGGCGAACTGGACCCTCCCCCAGCCGGCCTCGAGCGGGGGACGCCGGGCGAGGAAGCCGGGCAAGGGCCGCGCCATGGCGTGGCCGTGGCGGAAGATGTCGAGGCTTGCCGTCAGGGCCGGCAAGTCCCGGTGGGCGCGGGCCAGGTCGCCCAGGATCTCCCGGCCCCAGCTTTCCCGCCCCGTCGCCAGAAGCCGTTCCCGGGCGCGGCGCGGGTCGGCATCGGCGAGGGCCCGGTAGTAGGTCAGCACCGTCGGTCCGACGTCGAGTCCGAGCCGCTGGTGGGTCGCCACTACATAGCCCAGCCCCGGGCTGCCGTAGAGCACGTTGTCCCAGGCCAGGCCGGCGCCGGCGCCCGGCGCCGGGGGCTCGCGCAGGGTCAGGTTGGCGACCAGCCAGGGGGCATGGCTGAGGCCGGCGATGGCCGCCGCCGGTGCCGCCGGCAGGCCCTCGGCCAGGCCGGGCAGCGGGAACAGCGGTGCCGCCCAGACCAGCCGTTCCGCCCGCAGGCGCAGCGAGCGGTTCTCCGCGGCGAGCCAGACATCCGCCTCGACCCGATCGCGGTCCTGGCGCAGGGCGAAGACCGCGGCACCGGTCCGGATCCGGTCGCCGAGGCGCCGGACCAGCCGGCGGACGATCCAGCCGTTGCCTTCGGGCGCGGTGAGGACCACGTCGGACGCGGCGTTCGCCGCCTCTCCGTCCCGACAGGCGAAATAGTGGATGCCGGCCCAGGCCGAGGCCTCGCCGTAGCCGGTGCCGAAGTCGTCGCGGCAGGCGTAGTCCACGTACCAATGCAGCGGCGCCGCGTCGAAGCCCTCCCGCAGCAGCCAGTCGCGCATGGTGATTCGATCCAGGTCGCGCCAGCGCGGATCGGGAGAAGCGAAGGCGATCGGCAGGGCGAAGGCGCGTCGGCCCTGTGCGTCCCGGGCACGGCGGAAATCGGCCATGCGGTCCAGGAAGCGCCTCGTCTGGTCCCGCTCGGCGGCGGCCAGGCCAAGGCGCGGGATGAGCCCCTCCTGCCAGAACCCGTTGCGGTAAAGCCTTTCCTGGGGGGCGTGGCAAAGCAGGGCGTCGTCGTAGCGGGGCCCCCCGGCCAGGGGGTCGCCCTCGATGGCACCCAGGTCGGCCAGCAGCAGGCGCACGGCCCGGGCCTCCCGCGGCGGCAACGGCAGGTAGTGGGCGCCGACCGGATGGACGGATACCGGGTTTTCCTCGTACCGGGAGTTGCCCCCCGGCTGCCCTTCCAGTTCGAGGATTTCGAAGTCCGCGAATCCGGCGCGCTGCAGGCGCCAGCCGGCGGAGAGGCCGCCGATGCCGGCCCCGACGATCAGGACGGGAATCCGCCGGGTCTCGCCGGGCGCCGGGAAGTCCCGCTGCCGCAGCCGGTGGCCGAGGGCCAGGTCCGTCCCGCCGAGCCGGCCCGGCGGCACTCCCCCGGGGGCGGCGGGTGCCGCTGCGGCCGCCGCCAACGCCGCGCAGGTGGCGAGGAAGCGGCGCCGGGTCAATGGATGACCCCGCGCCACTCCTGCTCGAAGGTACGCACCAGGGACTGGCTGTTGAGGCGGTTGGGTTCGGCCTCGAGGCGGGCCATGTCGGCGGGAAAGCGGAACAGGTCGGCGGTGGTTTCCGGGCTCAGGAAGCGCAGCGGCACGTCGTAGCGCCGAGGAGGTTCGAAGGGTTCCGGTCCGGCGATCACGTAGCCCCACTCGCCGAAGCTCGGCACCAGGGCGTGGTAGGGGGCGGTGCGCAGCCCCGCCTCTTCCAGCGTGGCCACGATGCTCCAGAACGACTTGCGGGCGTAGAACGGCGAGGTGGCCTGGATGACGGCCTGGCCGCGGGCCGACAGGTGGCGCGCCAGCAGGCGGTAGAAGCCGGTCGAGTAGAGTTTCCCGATGGCATAGTTCGAGGGGTCGGGGAAATCGGCGACGACGAAGTCGAAGACGTCCTCGTTTTCCTCCAGCCAGCGGGCGGCGTCGGCATTGACGACGCGCACCTTCGGCGAGGCGAAGGCGTCGCCGTTCAGGCGGCGCAGCAGGGGCGCCGAGGAGAACAGCCGGGTCATGGCCGGGTCCAGGTCCACCAGGGTCACCGACTCGACCTGCGGGTGCTTGAGGATCTCGCGGACCGCCAGGCCGTCGCCGCCGCCGAGCACGAGCACCCGGCGGGCCCAGGGCATGCCGGCCAGCCCGGGATGGACGAGGGCCTCGTGGTAGCGGTATTCGTCGCGGGAGGAGAACTGAAGGTTCTGGTTGAGGAAGAGCCGGATGTCGTCGCGCCAGCGGGTGACGACGATGCGCTGGTAGGGCGAGGTCTCCGCATGGATGATGTCGTCGGCATAAATCCAGCTTTCTGCCAGTTGGGTGAAGCGGCCGGCTCCGGCCATGCCGCCGGCCAGCAGGACGACGGTGGCCGCCGCGGCGGCGCGCAGCCCCCGGCGGCGGGCCAGCCGGTCCCGGAACAGCCACAGGGCCCAGACGGCGACGAGGGCGTTGATGAGCCCGAAAAGCAGGCCCGTTCGGACCAGGCCCAGGTGGGGCGCCAGGAAGAGGGGAAAGAGGATGGAGACCGCCAGGGCGCCGAGGTAATCGACCGAGAGAACGCGGGAGACGAGCTCGCTGAAGGCCACCTCGCGGCGCAGGATGCGCATGACCAGGGGAATCTCCAGGCCGACCAGGACACCCACCGCGAACACCAGGCCGTAGAGCATGGCCTGGAAGGGTGCCGCATGGCTGGCGAAGACCAGGAACAGGACGGCTGCCGAAGACCCCCCGAGCAGGCCGACGCCGAGCTCGATCTGCACGAAACGGCCGACCAGGTCCCGCTGGACGTACTTGGACAGCCAGGAACCGACCCCCATGGCGAACAGGTAGGTGCCGATGACGGTCGAGAACTGGGTGACGGAATCGCCGAGCAGGTAGCTGGCCAGGGCGCCGGCGATCAGTTCGTAGACCAGGCCGCAGGCGGCGACGGCAAAGACCGAGGCCAGCAGCGCCAGTTGCAGGCGGCTCGCCCCGGAGCCGGCCTGCCCTTCTGCGGCGGCGGTGTCCGCCGGTTCGCTCACGGGGGGTCAGCCGTGGATGGCGGCGGCGACGATGATGGCGATGCCCAGGCACATGGCGGCGATCACCAGGGCCAGGGGCTGGTTCCTCTTCTCGACGATCTCGCCCCAGAGGTCGTAGGGCGTGAACTTGTCGACGACGATGAAGGAGACCCAGAACACGACGACGCCGAGGATCGAATAGACCAGGGACGCGGCCAGGGTCTTCAGGTTGATGAGGTCCATCATCGTTGTCTCCTATTTGTGGAAGGTGCTGCGCTGGCCCGGGGTCAGGCGGGAGGATTGGCTGGAGGCGTGGTCGTCGAAGAGGCCGACGCCGCGGTACTGGGCCCAGGAAAAAAGGCTCAGGGCGGCGAGGCCGATCAGGAGGTAGGCGCGCGCCATCTCAGTGTCCGCGCCGGGCGAAAGCCCGCTCAGTCATCGTCGTCATCACCGGAGGACGTGACGATGGGATGGTCGCTCTCCGCCCAGCGCTTCACCTCGAAGGCGCCGCGCCGGACCCGCGTGTAGATGGGAAAGGCGGCCAGGAGCAGGGCCAGGACGACGAGGGACGACCACCGCGGCCCGACCCGCGACACCTTCAGCCGGGTGCCGATCGGGCCGCTGCCGGCATCCATGTCGGCGTCCTCGGCCAGCATGTAGCGGCCGGCCGGCAGCCCGGAGAAGACGACGGAATCGGAGCGGGAGCCCTCGCTCCAGCGCTCTCCCTCGTCCCAGCCGATGTAGTAGCTGATTTCCCGGCTGGCCTGCCACGCCTCGCCGGTGTCCTCGTTCACCAGGGTCAGCCCGAGGCCGATCCAGTTGTTCTCCAGGGTCGCCTCGTGTTCCACCTCGATGCGCGCGTCGGCGCCGTCGATGACGAACTCCCTGCTCAGGCGGGGCTCGTCGTCCTGGGGATCGAAGACGACGGTCTGCTGCAGCAGGGCGCCGCCGCTTCCCCCCATGAGCATGACGAGGTGGATGGCCACCGCGGCGAGCAGGAACATCCAGAAGCGGCGACAGACCCGTTTGTGGGTCTCCTCGTGGGGATTGGGCTGATTGGCATAGACGCCGACGGGCCTGCCCAGGGCGATCCGGGGCCGGAAGGCCGCCTGGATCTCGGCCGGGTCCAGGTACTCGGCAAGGGTCCAGGTTTCCTCGGAGGCCGTGCTTTCCCGGGAAAGCATGCGCGGCGGGCTGACGTAGTCGGCCACCTGGGCCTGCTCGTCGAGCTTGACCTGCCAGGGGAATTCCCCGATCACGTAATCCACGTGGGCCGTGTAGCCGGCGAAGTGCCTGAACTCCTGTTTGTCGTATCTCACCGATCCGGCCACCACCAGCACGGAACGGGGCAGGACCCGGGCCAGGTTCCAGTGTCCCTGGTATTCGGTCAGCCAGAGGAGCCGGTTTTCCGGCCCCAGGAGGACGTATTCGCTCCAGTAATAGCTGAGGCCATCGGCCTCCATGCGCCGACGCATGAAGCCGATCACTTCCAGATCCTCGCCGCGCAGCCGTCCCTTGGAGCCGAGGGCCAGGAGGGGCTCGACCTTGAGATCGAGGGAAGCCTCGGCCAGGATGCGCACCCGTTCGTCCGAGGTGTCCAGGACGGCGCCGCAGCTGCCGCAGCCGATGCTCGCCACCCCCTCGTGGGAGACCTGGAGGGGGGCGCCGCACTTGGGACAGTCGAAGGCTCGGGCTCGGATCGTCGGTTCCGGGAGCAGGCCGGGCTCGCGCAGGTTGTTCCAGGCGAGGGTTTCGAAGGCGACGCTCTCGCCCAGGAAGACCAGGGGCCTGGCGGGGTCGTCGCTGTAGTCGAGGGTGGCGAATCCGCCAGCCTCGTCGCGCAGGTCCGCGACCGGCGCCGGGTAGCCCGGGCCGACGCGGAAGGGCAGTTCCCCCTCGCCGGCCACGCATTCGGCGGTCAGCAGGTTGGTGATGGCGTGGGTGCGCCCGGCAATGGGGAAGCGCTGGCCGACGGCCAGTTCGGCGAAGGGCGGGAAGGAATCGGTCTGCCAGAGGGGCTCGGAAACGACGTACTCGCCCCCCGCCTCCGACAGCCAGCCGCTCTTGCCATCGTCGAAGAGCAGGTGCCACTCGTTCCAGAGGCCCTGCTCGTAGCGCAGCTGAATGCGGCCGATGACCGCGAAATGCCGACCGTGCCAGCGGCCCTCGGCACCCCGCTGGACCGGCGAACGATCTTCGAGCAGGGCGGCCATGCGGCCCAGGTTCTCCAGGTCCTGGCCCTGGCGGACGAGGGTGCTCTGGCAATAGTCGCAGACGGCCAGGATCGAGACGACCGACTTGAACGCGACCGGAGCGCCGCAGGAGGGGCAGCGGGCGGTACGGGCCATGGATGGGGGAGCCTAGAACCCGCGCCGGGGGTTCCCGATGGAGGGGTCCGAATCCACCTAGCCGAGCTTCTTCATCAGCTCGGCCTTCTTGGCCGCGAACTCCTCCTGGGACAGGATGCCCTTGGTCATCATGCCGTGCAGTTTCTCGATCGTGGCCAGGATGTCGTCGGCGCTCTGGGCCGCGGGCGCTGCGGCGCCGGCGACCGCTGCTGCAACGCCGGGAATCGCGCCCGGGGCCATGGCCTGGCCGATGGTGCCGGCCATGGCCTGCCCGAGGCTCAAGCCGGCGCCGACGCCGGCGCCGATGCCGGCCATGCCGCCTTCGTTCTGGGCGGCCAGCGGGATGCTGTTGGCCACCTGGTACTGGGTGTAGCGGCCCATGTCGCCGATCACGTTCATGCCGATGCGGGTGTCGAGGACCTTCTGCAGTTCTTCGGGCAGGGAGATGTTCTGCACCACCAGGTTGTCGAGGACCAGGCCGAACTGCTGGAACTGGGGTTCGAGCTTGGCCTTCAGGGCCTTGCCGAACTCCTCCTGGTTGGCGGCCATGTCCACGAAAGGCACGCCGGACTCGCCGAAGAGGTCGGCGATGTGGCCGACGACGGTATTGCGCAACTGGCTTTCCAGCTGCTCCGACGTGTATCGCTCGAAGGTGCCGGAGACGGAGGCCTGGAAGAGCTTGGGGTCCGCCAGGTGGTAGGAATAGATGCCGAAGGCGCGCAGCCGCACCATGCCGAATTCCTTGTCGCGGATGGTGACGGGATTCGGGGTGCCCCACTTGCGGTCGAGCCGCTGCCGGGTGCTGAAGAAATAGACGTCGGACTTGAAGGGCGATTCGAAGAGCTTGTCCCAGTTCTGCAGGTAAGTGAGCACCGGCAGGGTCTGGGTGGTCAGCTTGTACATGCCGGGCCCGAAGACATCGGCCAGCTTTCCTTCGTTGATGAACAGCGCGGTCTGGGATTCCCGGACGGTGAGGGAGGCGCCGTACTGGATCTCGAATTCCTGCATGGGATAGCGCCAGGCCATGGTTTCGGCATCCTCGGCGCCTTCCGTCCACTGGATGATGTCGATGAACTGCTTCTTGATGAAATCCATCAGGGCCATGGTGCGTCCTCCAGGTTCGTCGATCGGAATCGCCGGCATCCGCCGCCGGCGCAGCCGCAGGGATCATAGGCGGGCGGCCAACCGCTGTCCATGGCCGGGGATCGTGGCGTCATCGACCGCCCGGGCGGGCTATGCCGGCCGCCCGATCCGGGCCAGGCCCTCGAGCACGAGGTCCTCGACCAGGCGGCACGGCAGGGCCAGATGCGGTGCCAGGGCGGCGGCGGCGCCGCCGGAGAGCAGGCATGCGGCGCCGGAATCGTCGGCCATGGGCCGGAACATGCGTTCGACGGCGCCCAGCGTCGCCTGCAGGCAGCCGCTGGCGATGGCGTCGTCGGTGTTGCGTGGCAGGGGGGCCATCCGGCCGGCGGCCAGCGGCAGCCCCGCCGTCCCCTGCGCCAGGCTCCGGCGCATCAGGTCCAGGCCCGGTACGATGAGGCCGCCGGCGAAGACGCCGTCGGCCCGCAGGACATCCACCGTCGTCGCCGTTCCGGCGCATACCACGAGGCAGGGGCCGCGATGCAGTGCCCGGGCGCCGATCAGGGCCGTCCAGCGGTCGGCGCCAAGCCGGGCGGGCTGATCGTAGGAGTTGCGCACCCCGCAGCGTTCGGCTTCGGCCGTCACCCACTCGGTGGCGGCGCCCAGTCGGGCCGCCAGGGCGTCCACTGCGGCAGCAGTCGGTTCCCCCGCCACGTTGCAGGCCAACAGGCGGCCGATCGGGGTCGCCCCTGCGGCGTCGGCGATGGCCGCCGCCAGGCCGGCCAGGTCGCCGTTGGCGAGGCCGCCCTTGCGCGACCAGCGGTCCCCGTCGCGCAGGCCCCACTTCAGGCGGGTATTGCCGCCGTCGATGCAGACGATCATGACCCGTCCCCGAGGATCGGCCGCAGGCTCACCTCGCCGCTGATGAGGCGCCGGATCTGGCCCGCCGTGGCCACCCTCAATGCGCCTTCCCCGTCCACGTCGACGAAGCGTCCCTCCAGGGGCGGCTCGAAGTCCGAGAGCACGCGGACCATGGCACCGGCATGGGCGTTGCGCGCCAGCCAGGCCTCGCGGACGGCCGGGAAGCCGGCCGGGGCAAAAGCCTCGAAGGTCGTCAGCAGGTGGGTCAACAGGTGGGCGAGCAGTTCGTCGGCGGCGGGATCGGGCCCGAGGGTGGCGGCAAGCTCCGCGACCTCCGGCGGCATGGCCTCGGGCAGGCGGCGGTTCAGGCCGATGCCGATGACGGCGGTCCAGCGCGAGTTCGGCACCAGTTCGACGAGGATGCCGCCCAGCTTGCGGCCATCCCGCAGCAGGTCGTTAGGCCACTTGAGCCGGATGCCGGCGACGTCGGCTGCCTCGAGGGCCCGTGCGACCGCGACGCCTGCGGCCAATGACAGGCCCCCCATCGGGCAGGTGGCGGGAAATCGCCAGAGCAGCGAGAAGGTGAGGCTGTCGCCGGGGGCCGAATGCCAGGTCCGGCCGCGCCGGCCGCGGCCGGCAGTCTGGTGCCGGGCGACGAGGACCGACCCCGAAGGCGCGCCGGCCTCGGCACGGACCAGCAACTGGCTGTTCGTGGAATCGCATTCGTCCAGCACGTCTACGTCGAAGCGGGCCGCCAGCGGTCCGAGGGCGGCCGCAATGCCGGCAATGCTCGGCATATCGGGAGGGCTGGAATTCACGGTGGTCCGGGAAATCGGGCAACGGGCCCGATTATCCCGGAAAGTCAGGCCGATTCCTCGCTGCCCTTGGCTTCGTCCAGGCCCAGTTCCTGGATCTTTCGGGTGATGGTATTTCGGCCGATGCCGAGCATCTGGGCGGCTTCGATGCGACGTCCGCCGGTGGTGGCCAGGGCGCGGCGGATCAGCGTGGCCTCGAAATCGCGGGTCAGCAGGTCGAAGACCTGCCCCGGCTGGCTGGCCAGCCGGCGGTCGGCCTCGAGGGCGAGGGCGTCGAGCCAGTCGGTGGCCGTGCCCTGCAGGGGTTGTTCGCGCAGTTCGGCCGGCAGGTCGGGCACATCGACGGTCTGCCCCGGCGCCATGACGGTGAGCCAGTGGCAGAGGTTTTCCAGTTGCCGGACGTTGCCCGGAAAATCGAGGTTCTGCAGGTACTTGAGCGCCGCGTCGGAGAGTCGCTTCGACTCCACGCCCAGGTCCTGGGCGCTCTTGGCAAGGAAATGCCTGGTCAGCAGGGGTATGTCTTCCCGCCGTTCGCGCATGGGCGGCAGGCGCAGGCGGATCACGTTGAGCCTGTGGAACAGGTCCTCGCGGAACAGCCCCTGGCGCACACGCTCTTCCAGATTCTGGTGCGTCGCGGCGATGACGCGGACGTTGGCCTTGACCGGCTGGTGGCCACCGACCCGGTAGAAATGACCGTCGGAAAGCACCCGGAGCAAGCGCGTCTGTAATTCCGATGGCATGTCGCCGATCTCGTCGAGGAAGAGGGTTCCGCCCTCGGCCTGCTCGAAGCGGCCGCGGCGCTGCGCCGTGGCGCCGGTGAAGGCGCCGCGCTCGTGGCCGAACAGTTCCGACTCGAGCAGGTCGCGCGGGATGGCGGCGGTGTTGATGGCGACGAAGGGGGCCTCCCGGCGGGGGCTGTGTCGATGCAGGGCCCGGGCGACCAGTTCCTTGCCGGTGCCGGATTCGCCGTTGATGAGGACCGTCGCATGGGATTGCGAAAGCCGGCCGATGGCCCGGAAGACTTCCTGCATGGAGGGCGCCTGGCCAAGGATCTCCGGCGTGATGCTTTCGGTATCGGTGGTGCCCTGGCCAGGGGCCGTCTCGTCGATGGCCCGCCGCACGAGGCCCACTGCCTGGTCCACGTCGAAGGGCTTCGGCAGGTACTCGTAGGCGCCGCCCTGGAACGCCGCCACCGCCGAGTCCAGGTCCGAGTAGGCGGTCATGATGATGACCGGGAGTTCGGGAAAGTTGGCCTTGACGATCTTCAGCAGTTCCAGGCCGGAGCGGCCGGGCATGCGGATGTCCGAGACGAGGACCCGTGGCGCGTCGCCGGATTCCAGGGCGGCCAGGGCCTCGTCGCCGGAGGCGAAGCTCCGATAGGGGATTTCCTCCCGGGCGAGGGCCTTTTCGAACACCCAGCGGATCGATTTGTCGTCGTCGATGATCCAGACCGGCTTCATTCCACTTCCTCTCGAATGACGTGAACATCCTGTCGCCCCTCGCCGAGGGGCAGCAGGATGGTGAAACAGGTCCGGCCTGGCCGGGATTCCACCTCGACGGTGCCAAGGTGCTGCTGGATGAAACTTTGGGCGATGGTCAGGCCGAGGCCGCTGCCGCCTTCCCGTCCCGAGACCAGGGGATAGAAGATCTTTTCACGGATCGCCTCGGGGATCCCTGGCCCGTTGTCGATCACCTGCAATTCCAGTGCCAGGCGGTAGTGCTTCTTGGCCAGGGTCACCTGGCGTGCGGCCCGGGTTCGGAAGGTGATCTCGCCCTGGCCGCTCATGGCCTGGGCGGCGTTGCGGGCGATGTTCAGGATGGCCTGGATCAGCTGCTCCCGGTCGCCGGTGATGTCGGGCAGGGAGGTGTCGTAGTCCCGCCGGGCCCGGACGCCGGCGAACTCGGCGTGGATCAGGCGGCGGACGCGTTCCAGGATTTCGTGGATGTTCACCTTGGCCGGCTGCATGACCCGGTGGGAGGAGAGCAGCCTGTGCATCAGGTCTTGCAGGCGGTCGGCTTCCTTGATGATGACCTGGGTATATTCCCGCAACTGCGGGTTGCTCAGTTCGCGCTCCAGCAGTTGGGCGGAGCCGCGGATGCCGCCGAGGGGATTCTTGATCTCGTGGGCCAGGTTGCGGATCAGTTCCCGATTCGCCACCTGCTGCATGGCATCCCGCTCCTCCCGCGCCGCCCGCAGCTGCTGGTCGATGGGCCGGAACTCCAGGAGCAGCCGGGCACCGCCGGCATCGATCGGGGTCACCGTGCAATCGACGCTCAGGGTTTCCGCGCCGGGGCGGACGATGGCGATGTTGTGGCCCGTGTAGCCCCAGTTGTTGGCGAGGGCATTGTCCAGGGCCGCCTGCAGGCCGGCCGGCTCTCCGACCAGGAATTTCAGGGGGCGTCCGACGACGAGGCGCTGGCTGGCGGAGAAGAGGTTTTCGGCGGCGGGATTGACATGGCGGACGGCCAGGCGCGTATCCAGCAGGATGACCGCCGAGGAGAGCAGATCGAGGCCGGCGAAGGAATCGGTGGTCGGCGTGCTTGGGGAGGCGGTCATGCCCTTTGCAAGAGCAAGAAGCAAGCCATCGGATAGCTGCCCTTCCCGCTTGCCGCCGGCCCTACTTGAGGTTGGCGATTTCCCGCTTCAGGGCTTCCACGTTGCGGTCGTGGAGGGCGACCCTGTCCTTGTACGGCTGCAGTCTTTCCTGGGTCTTCTGGAAATTCTGCTCGTTGCCGGGACGCTGGGCCTCCTGCTCGGTCAGGTCCTTGCGCGATTTCTCGAGGTTCTGCAACTCCGTCGCCAGCTCCTGCTCCAGGATCTTGCGCCGGTCCGTGTCACGGCTTTTCTGGGTATCGCCATCCACCTTGGGAAAGTCGGCCGGAGTCGGTGCCTTGGCGGCGCCGGCGGCCCTGGGCGGAGGCGTGAAGGTGGAAATGGGCTGGTCCCGGGAAAGGATGGTGCAGTTCTTCGCACTCCCCTTCTGGTTGGTATAGAGGACCTGCCCCGTCTCCTCGTCCTTGCACTTGTACAAGGTGTCCGCCATCGCCGGGGCGAGCCACGGCAGGAGCAGCATCGGAGCCCAGGAGCCGTACTTGCGAAAAAACGTCATGGTTTCAGTCCAAGTCGTTGTTTCATGGAGTGTATGCGAAAGCGGGGCGAAAAAAAAGGACGGGGGAACCCCGTCCTTTCCTTAACGCGCCGGCCGGGCCGGCGCTGACAGCCGGCATCAGATCGAGTAGTACATGTCGTATTCGACCGGATGGGTGGTCATGCGGAAGCGCGTGACCTCCTCCATCTTCAGATCGATGTAGGCGTCGAGGAAGTCGTTGCTGAACACGCCGCCGCGGGTCAGGAACTCGCGGTCCTTGTCCAGGTAGTCCAGAGCCTGGTCGAGGCTGGAGCAGACGGTCGGGATCTTCGCATCCTCTTCGGGCGGCAGGTCGTAGAGGTTCTTGTCCGCCGGATCGCCCGGGTGGATCTTGTTCTGGATGCCATCGATACCGGCCATCATCATGGCGGTGAAGCCCAGGTAAGGATTGCAGGTGGGATCCGGGAAGCGGACCTCGATGCGGCGGGCCTTGTCGCTGTGCACGAAGGGAATGCGGATAGAGGCCGAACGGTTGCGTGCCGAGTAGGCCAGCTTGACCGGGGCTTCGAAGCCGGGCACCAGGCGCTTGTAGCTGTTGGTGCCGGGGTTGGTGATGGCGTTCAGCGCACGGGCGTGCTTGATGATGCCGCCGATGTAGTACAGGGCGAAGTCGGACAGGCCGGCATAGCCGTTGCCGGCGAAGAGGTTCTTGCCGTCCTTCCAGATCGACTGGTGCACGTGCATGCCGGAGCCGTTGTCGCCGACGATGGGCTTGGGCATGAAGGTGGCGGTCTTGCCGTAGCTGTGGGCCACGTTGTGCACGATGTACTTCAGGACCTGGGTCCAGTCGGCGCGCCGTACCAGGGTGTTGAACAGGGTGCCGATCTCGCACTGGCCGGCGGTGGCCACTTCGTGGTGATGCACCTCGACGCTCACGCCGCAGGACTCCAGCGCCAGGCACATGGCGGCGCGGATGTCGTTCAGGCTGTCGACCGGCGGAACGGGGAAGTAGCCGCCCTTGACGGTGGGCCGGTGGCCGGTATTGCCGCCGTCGAACTTCTCGGCGGTCGCCCAGGCGGCTTCCTCGGAGAAGACCTTGCAATAGGAACCGGACATGTCCACCTTCCACTCGACGGAGTCGAAGATGAAGAATTCGGGCTCAGGGCCGAAGTAGGCGGAGTCGCCGATCCCGGAGCTCTTGAGGTAGGCCTCGCCGCGCTTGGCGATGGAACGCGGGTCGCGATCATAGCCCTTGCCATCGGCAGGCTCGACCACGTCGCAGGACAGGACCAGGGTGGTCTCGTCCATGAAGGGATCGATGTAGGCCGTCACGGGATCGGGCATCAACTGCATGTCGGAGGCCTGGATGCCCTTCCAGCCGGCGATCGAGGAACCGTCGAAGGCATGGCCGTCTTCGAACTTCTCGATGCCGAAGGCGGAAACCGGCACGCCCACGTGCTGTTCCTTGCCGCGCGTATCGGTGAACCGGAAGTCGACGAACTTGACGTCGCGCTCCTGGACCATTTTCAGAACTTCTTGGGGCGTCATGAGATGCTCTCCTAACGAGTTAAGACGGGATGTCGGGCGAAACCGCTGGAAGGGTAAATCGCTGGCGTGCTGAATAGCAGTTTCCGTGCCACGCAACATTGGCGGAAAAGCATTGTGCCACAAGCCTGCGCCCTGGGTGGGTGGTGACATGAAGCACCAGATTGGGGCGACCTGGAACGATCATGCCCCAATACGGTGCATACCGAAGTGTACGGTGAGGGTGCGAAAGTAGGGATCCTGGCTCAGTCGGTTCCGGAGGACGGGTTCCAACCGGTTCCACCGGTCCTCGACTCCCGGAAGTTCGCCTGCGAAGAAGACCTCTGCCTCAGCCCGATCACCAAGATAGTGCAGAACGATGCGTTCCGGTCGGATATCCAGTTCGCCGAGAAGGGCCTCCAGATGCTCGACCAGAACGGTCCGGCCAGGAAGCCGGGTTGACCAGGAGGCAGGATCGGAGTCGTCTTCGGCGTCCACGTGGACGAGGACGTCGAGGACCTCCTGATGTTCCTTCAGCACGCGCCGCCGGGCAGATTCGGCGATCCGGTGGCCTTCGGAGACGCTGATCCTGGGGTCGACCCGAACGTGGGCGTCCACCAGAACCTGGTGGGCCATGCGCCGGGTCCGCAATTCGTGCATGTCCACCACGCCGGGCGTGGCGGCGATCGTCCCGCGGATACGCTCGGTCTCCTCGGCGGTAAGTCCGGTGTCGATCAGTTCGCTCATCGCATCCCAGGCGAACCGGAGACCCGCCTTGACGATCATCGCCCCGACGACGAGGGCGGCCACGGCGTCGGCGAAGGCGTAGCCGAGCAGGCTTCCGCAGACACCGGCAGCCACCACCAGCGATGACAGGGCGTCGGCCCGGGCGTGCCAGGCATTGGCGACCAGCATCGGCGAGCGGAGGCGCTCCGCGACGCCGAGCATGTAGCGGAACAGTCCTTCCTTGGCAGCCAGGGTGGCCACGGCCGCCCAAAGGGCCGCCGAACCGACGCTCGGGGCCGTGGTGGCGCCCTCGAGCCGCGACACGGCGGACACCAGGATGCCGGCACCGGTCAGCGCCAGCAGCACGCCCAGGACCAGGGAAGCCGCCGTCTCGAAGCGTCCGTGGCCATACGGATGCTTCTCGTCCGCCGGGTCGGCCCCCTTGCGGTTGGCGTAGAGGACGAAGCCATCGGCGACCACGTCCGACAGCGTGTGCATGGCGTCGGCGATCAGCGCCTGGGAATGGGCGACGAAGCCGACGACCATCTGCATCGCGGTGAGCAGCACATTGACCGCCACGCTCACCCAGGTGATGCGGCGGCCCTCGGCGAAACGCCCTGCGGGCTCGGTACCCAGGCCGGGAAGAGGGGGGATGGACACGTTCAAACTCGCTATACTCGGAAACCCGATTATCCGACAGCCACCCGGCAACGCCATACGCCCATGGGTCGCATCAACGAGTTATTGAATCTGGCCCAGGCCCGGGCCCGCGAACTGCAACTCCCCTACGAGGGCGCCCTGACCCCGGCGGAGGCGTGGGAACTCGCCCAGGCGACGCCCCGGGCGAAGCTCGTCGATGTGCGCACGCGGGCCGAACTCGACTGGGTGGGGCGCATCCCGGGCGCGATCGAGATCGAATGGCTGCGCTACCCGGGCAACGTCCTCAATGCCCATTTCATGGCCGAGCTCCGGCACGCCGTCGATCCCGAATCCCTGCTGATGTTCATCTGCCGCAGCGGCCATCGCTCGCACCACGCCGCCAAGGCCGCCACGGAAGGCGGTTTCGCCGATTGCTACAACGTGCTCGAGGGCTTCGAGGGCGACAAGGATGCCGGGGGCCAGCGCAACAAGGTCGGCGGCTGGCGCCATGCCGGCCTGCCCTGGCAGCAGAGCTGACGGCCGACCCACCAGGAAAACCCCATGTCCAGCCTACAGTCCGTCCCCATCGCCTTCGACGCCTTCAATGCCCTCGCCGACAAGGAGGCCCAGGAGCGCATCCGTGCGGCCCGCGCCCGCCTCGGCAAGCGGGCCGTCCTGCTCTGCCACCACTACCAGAGGGCCGACGTCTACCAGCATGCCGACATCACCGGCGATTCCCTGAAGCTGTCGCGCCTGGCCGGGCAGAGCGATGCCGAATACATCGTGTTCTGCGGCGTCCACTTCATGGCCGAGGTGGCGGACATCCTGTCCAAGCCGGAGCAGGTTTCCATCCTTCCCGATCTGGCCGCCGGCTGCTCCATGGCCGACATGGCCAGCCTGGCCAAGGTGGAACGCTGCTGGCGCGAACTGTCCGCCGTCCTCGATCCGGACCAGCAGGTGACCCCCGTCACCTACATCAATTCGGCGGCCGACCTGAAGGCCTTCTGCGGCGAGCACGGCGGCATCGTCTGCACCTCGTCCAACGCCCCGAAGATCCTGGACTGGTCCTTCAAGCGGCGGCCCAAGGTCCTCTTCTTCCCGGACCAGCACCTGGGCCGCTGGAGCGGCTACAAGATGGGCATCCCGATGGACGAGATGGTGGTCTGGAATCCGGACCTGGAACTGGGCGGCCTGACCCGGGAACAGATCGCGAAGGCGAAGATCATCCTTTGGCACGGCTTTTGTTCCGTGCACCAGATGTTCCAGCCGGCCCACATCCTCAAGTTCCGCAACCAGTATCCCGACGGCAAGGTGATCTCCCATCCCGAATGCAGCTTCGAGGTCTGCCGGCAGTCCGACTACGTCGGTTCCACGGAAACCATCATCAAGGTGGTGAAGGAGGCGGAGCCCAACACCCGCTGGCTGGTCGGCACCGAGCTCAACCTCGTCGAGCGCCTGGCCCAGGAGGTCAAGCACGAGGGGAAGATCGTCCAGTTCATGGCCACCACGATCTGCATGTGCTTGACCATGCAGCGCGTCGATCCCCAGCACCTGGCCTGGACCCTGGAAAACCTGGCCGAAGGCAGGGTGGTCAACCGCATCAGTGTGCCCGAGCACGAGGCGATCCTCGCCAAGGTGGCCCTGGAACGCATGCTCGACGCCTCCTGAGGCGGGCGTCGGCGCCGGAACAGCGGGGAGACGGCGGCATGGCGCCCTTGCGGATCACCACCTACAACATCCACAAGGGCTTCTCCCAGTTCAACCAGCGCATGGTGGTGCATGAACTGCGCGACCACCTGCGCGGGCTCGCTCCCGACATCGTCTTCCTCCAGGAAGTCCAGGGACTGCACAGCCTGCATGCCGAGCGGCACGAGGACTGGCCGTGCCAGCCCCAGCACGAATTCCTCGCCCAGGACGTCTGGGACAATGCCGCCTACGGCCGCAACGTCGTTTACGACCACGGGCACCATGGCAATGCCATCCTGTCCCGCTATCCGATCCTGCACAGCCACAACCAGGACGTGACCCACTTGCGCTTCGAGAAGCGCGGACTGCTGCACTGCCGGATCGAGGTACCGGACCTGGGTTCGGCGGTCCACTGCGTTTGCGTGCATCTTTCCCTGTTCGGGCGGTCCCGGCGCCACCAGATGCATGCCCTGGCTGATCGCATCGACGAGCTGGTGCCGGCCGGCGCCCCCCTCGTCATCGCCGGCGATTTCAACGACTGGCGCAACCGGGCCCACGATCTGCTCGCCGAGCGCCTCGGCCTGGAAGAGGCCTTCGGATCGGCCGACGGCCGGCCGGCGCGCAGTTTTCCGTCCACCTTGCCGGTGTTCCGCCTGGACCGCATCTACACGCGGGGATTCGACGTCCTGGGGACCGAGGTCCATTTCGGTCTTCCCTGGTCGCGCATTTCCGACCACGCGGCGCTCTCGGCCCGGCTTGCGCCGCGCTGAACGGGCGATCCCTGGGGTGAGGCCCGAGTTCCTCCCCGGCCACCGCGTCACGCTTCTGGAGAGGGGAAGCGACTTCTTTCCGGCCCTCCTCGCGGCGATCGACGCCGCCCGGGTCGAGGTGCGCCTCGAAACCTACATCTTCGCCGGCGACGGGACGGGAAGGCAGGTTGCGGAGGCCCTGGCCGCGGCCGCCCGGCGCGGTGTCCAGGTGCGGGTGCTCGTCGACGGTTTCGGCGCGCGCAACTTCCCGGCCGACTTCGGAAGGGCATTGCGCCTCGCCGGGGCCGAGTTCGAGGTCTTCCGTCCCGAAGTCGGGGGCTTGCGGCTCAGGAGGCAGCGGCTGAGACGCCTTCACCGCAAGACCGCCGTGATCGACGGACGCGTCGCGTTCGTCGGCGGCATCAACATCCTGGCCGACCGTGACGCGGAGACGGGCCCGGAGCCGCGCCACGATTATGCGGTACGCGTCGAAGGGCCCGTGGTCGCGCGAATTCATGCCGCCGCCGGGCACCTGTGGCGACTGGTGCGCTGGGCCGCCCTCCGGAGGCGTCCGGCCTTCGAGCCGGTGGCGCCCAACCTGGCGTCCCCCGGCGCCGTCGAGGCCAGCTTCGTCGTGCGCGACAATCTCCGTCACCGTCGGGATATCGAGGCCGCCTACCTGTCGGGCCTGGCCACGGCGCGGTCGGAGGTCTTGATCGCCAACGCCTATTTCCTGCCGGGACGCCGTTTCCGCCGCCGCCTCGTGGAAGCTGCCCGGCGGGGCGTCCGGGTGAGCCTCCTCGTACAGGGCCGCGTGGAATACCTGTTGCAGCATTTCGCCACCCAGGCCCTCTATGGGGCCTTCCTCGCCGAGGGCATCCGGATCTTCGAATACCGTCGCAGCTTCCTGCACGCGAAGGTGGCGGTCATGGACGGCCACTGGGCCACGGTCGGTTCGTCCAACATCGACCCCTTCAGCCTGTTGCTGGCCCGGGAGGCCAACCTCGTGATCCGCGACGACGACTTTGCGTCCACGCTGCGCGCCAGCCTGGGGCGGGCGATGGAAGAAGGCGCCGTGGAAATTCGCCCCGAGGAGTGGAGGAAGGCCGCCTGGCCCGTGCGCCTGGCGCGTTGGCTGGCCTATGGCCTGGTGCGCCTGATGGTCGGGATATCGGGTTACGGCGGCGAGGAATATCGCGATTGAGTCAACGCCCGGCAGGCCGTGGCGGCGGTAACGGCGGGCAGCCCGGCCGCTTGGCCGACACGATGCGGGTGTTCACGCCGGCCCAGTGCAATCCGCCGAAGAGGCGAGCGTGCTCGATCTTGACGCAGCGGTCCATGACGACGTCGAGTCCGGCCGCGGCGGCCCGGCGGGCCGCCGCCTCGTGGCGGATGCCCAACTGCATCCAGAGTACCCGGGCGCCGATGGTGATGGCCTCCTCGGCCAGGGGCGGAATGTCCTCGGCGCGGCGGAAGCAGTCGACCATGTCGACCTTCACGGGAATGTCGGCCAGGCGCCCGTAGCAACGCTGGCCCAGAATCTCCGTCTGGCCGGGATTCACCGGAATCACCGTGTAGCCATGCTCGAGCATGTACTTGGCGGCGAAATAGCTGGGCCGGTTCCAGCTGGCCGACAGGCCGACCACGGCGATCACCCGGTTGTCATCCAGCACCCGGCGCAGTCCGGCCACGTCGTCCACGATCATGATCTGTCCTCCTGTTCCGATTCTAACGCCGGGGCGGGAGCGGCCCGCCGGCGCGGGATCCGGTCGAGGCGCCAATGGGCTCCCGCCCAGGCCCAGATTTCCGCGACGGATGCCCCGGCCAGCTCGGGCGGCGGCGCCTGGCCCAGGAAATCCAGGGCCGCGACCAGGGACGGTCCGGGAGTTCCATCGTCGAGGGCCTTGGCCAAGGTCTGCTTGGAGAGTTTTTCCCCGGCGGCGTCGATCGCCACCGGCAGGTGGGCATAGGCCGGCGTGGATGCGCCGAGGCAGCGTTGCAGGAAGACCTGCCGGGCCGTGGAATCGATGAGATCCGCTCCCCGCACCACGTGAGTGATGCCCTGGTCGGCGTCGTCGGCGACCACTGCAAGCTGGTAAGCGAAGAAGCCGTCGGCCCGCAACAGCACGAAGTCACCCACTTCCGCCGCCAGGTTCTGGCAGACGCGACCCTGCACCTGGTCGTCGAAGCAGATCTCCGTGTCCGGCACCCGCAGCCGCCAGGCCCTCGCTGTCCGTCCAGCCGGCAGGCCTCCACGGCAGGTGCCGGGATAGACGTGGGTACCGTCGGCCCCGATGCGCGAATCCGCCATTTCCCGCCGGGAACAGCCGCAGGGGAAGGCAATGCCGGCGGATTGCAGGGTCTCCAGGACCGCGCGGTAGCGCTCCTTGCGCCGCGACTGGACGAGGACCTCCCCGTCCCAGGCGAAGCCGTGGGCCTCCAGCGCCTTGAGGATAAGCGCGTCGTTGCCCGGCGGACAACGGGGCTCGTCCACGTCCTCCATTCGCAGCAGCCATTCGCCGCCCCGGCAGCGGGCCTCGAGACAGCTGCCGACGGCCGCCACCAGGGACCCGAAGTGCAGGGGTCCCGTGGGGCTGGGGGCGAAGCGGCCTCGGTAGCGGGAAGATGATCGCATCAAGGCAATTCATAGCACGGCCGGGGCCGAACGGGTAGCATGGCGGGTCCCCAACACGGAGCCCGCCATGGCCACTCTGGAACTCACCAGCGAGAATTTCAAGCAGACGATCAGCGACAACGCCACGGTCATCATCGACTTCTGGGCCACCTGGTGCGCCCCTTGCCGTTCCTTCGCGCCGACCTTCGAGGCGGCCTCGGAAAAGCATCCGGACGTCGTCTTCGCCAAGGTCAATACCGAGGAGCAGCAGGAACTCGCCGGGGCCTTCAACATCCGCTCCATCCCGACGCTGATGGTGTTCCGGGACCAGATCATCCTCTACGCGGAGGCGGGCGCGCTGCCGCCTGCCGCCTTCGATCAGCTCGTCGACCAGGTCAAGGCCCTGGACATGGACGAGGTACGGGCGGAGATCGCCAAGCAGGGCCAGGCGTAGAAACGGCGCCCGGAGGCGCCGCTTCCGAGCCTGCTTGCCGGCTAAGGTTTCGAGGCCCTGCGCCGACCCGCTGCACCCAAGGCCCCGAGGCCAGCGAGCAGCAGCGCATAGGTTTCCGGCTCGGGTACGGCGGTTACCGTCAGATTATCGAAATAGCCCTTCGAATCCTCTCCGAAAGACAATCCGAGCTTCATGTTGGCGTTTTCGAAGGTGGTATCCGACACGTCTGCCATCAGGTAGCCGTCTATCCAGACCTTGATCGAGGCGCCATTCTTCTCCAGGCGCCAGTTCATGGTCTGCCCCGATGGGACGTCGACGACCATTGCTACTTCTGAAGCGAGCGCGGTAACGCCACTTGCCGTGCGCTTCCACAGGTCGAAATGCGGCATGCCGCCCACGTCGTCCACATCCAACCAGGCGAGGTATCCGAGCTTTGCGTATCCGAGCGACGTGTCGAAGTGCCAGGGTTCCGCCGACAAAGTGAAGTTCGCGTACTTGTATCCTGTGATTCGGGCCTCCCAGGTGGCTGTGAAACGCGACCCGAGCGCCTGATTGAACTGAAGAACTCCCCAACCGCCCGTGCCGGTCAGATGGCCCCAACCATCCAGGAACAACTCCCCCCCGACGATGCCGTAGCTATCGAGGTGGCTCGGCCCGGCGGTCCAGTTGCCCAATCCACTGGAAAAATCCTCTGAATACGTCGCGGCGACGGCCGGGGGAAGGGCCCCGAGAGCGCACACCGACGTCAACAGCAACGCATTTCCGATCCAGTTCATGACACGCCTCCCAGACGAATGTAGGAAATCTTCCCGGCGTATCGCTCGCACCGGATGACTGCGGACAATGTCCCCTTCCACTGAATGCCTGTCAATAGTCCGATAGAACTAACGGAGACCGCCGTTGCCGGTAAGGTCATGAGCCGGCAAGCAGCACGTGGCGCGATCCCTCCCAATGCCGGGTGGGAGATTTCGCTGCTCGGCTCTACTGCGGCAGCAAGTCCTTCAATGGCGTCAGATCTTTCCATCGTCGCGGGTCCGCGGGGCAGGTCTCCGGCATGAATCAACGCCTGCCGGCGATCGCCCGACTGGGCGGGGACGCAACCGAACCCGCTGGGATCCGCGCTCACACCTCGCGCCTGAGGCAGCCGGTCTTCTTCGCCTCCTCGTAGAGCGCATCCACGGCCTCGCGGGACTCGAACTTTCCCTGGAGCTTCTTGCGCAGCGGCTCGCAGGCCGCCCGCGGCTCGATGATTTCGTAAACGAAGCGGGCCCGCTCGTCGGGATTGAGGACGATGGGCGCCGGCTTGTCCGAGCATGCGGCGCCCAGCACCGCCAGGCCAATCGCGGCCAACAGCCGCACGGTGGCAGGCGCCTTCAGACGTTGAACAGCAAGTACGACCTAAACGCCTCATGGTTGCTACATGTGCTGTCACAGAACGTCATTTCGTACCCGGTTTCATACCCGGCTTTGTCATCGTGCCTGCCCATCAATCTGCCAATGCCGCCTGCCGAATGGCTTCGGTCGCCCATTGGTTCAGGCTCTGGCCGTGGGCAGCGGCGGCAATGGCGGCGGCTTCGTGCGTAGCCGGATCAACCCGTAGAGAGAATTTTCCGGAGAAGTGCTTGCGCGGCTCGACATCATCCTCGGCGCATGCCTCAAGGAATACCTTGAGAGAAATCTCCCCCTCGCGACGCAAGCCATCGACATCCTTGGCATAGAAATCGGCACCGCCGTTTAGCCCCACGAATTCCCCCCGGAACATCTGGATGTCCGGGTCGAACGCGATGACCGCCTGATAGCCGTTGATCGACATGGTATTCATGGTTTCACTCCATTCTCTTCCAGCCATTTGCGAATTGCCTCGACCGCCCCTTTATCGGTTGTCGGCTCGGGATGCGGACGGTGAAATACTCGCCGTTCGTTGAACAAACGCACCAACACCCGCGATCCTTCGCGCTCTGAAATTTGCCCGCCCAACTCAATGAGCAAGACCTCAATGTCGGCCCAACGGACATTTGCCGAGACAGGCCGGGCATAGATCAGTTCCAGCGTACGCTGGTGTTTTCGCTTCATACCTCGATGGTAGCAAATAGTGGTATCAGAAGGCAAGCACTATCACTCCCC